>CAYMRB010000561.1:0-5503 GCA_964392615.1 uncultured Planctomycetia bacterium
CCGACGCCGGGCTCGCCGAGCAGGACCGGATTGTTCTTCGTACGGCGGCTGAGGATCTGGATAACGCGCTCGATTTCGTCGTGGCGGCCGATGACCGGATCGAGCTTGCCCTCACGCGCGAGCTCTGTCAGGTCGCGACCGAACGCGTCGAGCGCCGGGGTCTTCGATCGCCCGGAGCGCTGCTGCGACGATTGAGGAATCGAGCTCTCGGTCTCCTGGTCGGCGCCGAGCAGCTCGAGCACCTCGCAACGCACGTCCTCGAGCTTCAGCCCGCGATCGACGAGCACCTGCGCGGCGACACCGTCGTTCTCGCGGATCAACCCGAGGAGCAGGTGCTCCGTACCGATATAGTTGTGCCCGAGCTCGTTCGCTTCTTCCATCGAGAGCTCGAGGACTTTCTTGGCACGCGGGGTGAACGGCAGCTGCCCCATCGTGACCATCGACGGTCCCGATTGAACGTTCTTCTCGATCTCGCTGCGGATCTTGTTGATCTCGACGCCGAGATTCTTCAAGACGTTCGCGGCGACTCCGCTACCCTCTTGGATCAACCCGAGCAGGATATGCTCCGTACCGATGAAATCGTGGTTGAACCGCTGCGCTTCCTTGCGCGCCAAGGCCATGACTTTGCGGGCACGGTCCGTGAAGCGGTCGAACATGATGGAGATTTCCTCCCGGGGATTCTTTCCTGACCTTCAATCGGGGCGTGACACACCCACGGCAGTCGGGTCGCACGCTATCGTTTTCTTCGACGGTTTCCGGCGAATCGAGCAGCCCCACCGGCAGCTTTGCGATCCTCCGGACGGTTTCCCGGAAAACGCGACAGCCCGGCCAGACGGGCTGCTCCCGGCGATCCGCGTCCATTCCCGTGCCTTCACCGTACGCAGCTCAGCGCTATTCTGCGAGGAATCACCGTCTTTGCAAGTCACTTGTTATGCTGCCGCGACGCCTGTGGGGGCCCGGGAAGGCTGGCGAGAATCTCAGCTGGGCAAGCCGCCGGCGCCGCCTGTCAGACGGTTGCGAATGAACGTGGCACGGGTGATATCGCGCTGCGGCGAGTTGAGCTCGGCGCGCTCGAGCTTCTGCAGGTGGGCGGGTTGCGTGAAGATGAAGAGCTCGTTGACCGCGCGAGTCTCGACATTCGGAATGATGCCGAGGTTGACGCCCAGCCGCACGGCGGACAGGAGATCCATCGTCTCCTCGCTGTTGATCGTCCGCGCGGTCTGCAGCATGCCGAAGGCCCGCCAGACCTTGTCCTCGACGACCTCGCGCTTCTGCTCGATCAGGCTCTCGCGAACGGTCCGCTCGTACTCGATGATCTTGGGGATCACCTGCGCGATGTCCTCGATGATCTCGAGCTCGGACTTGCCGAGCGTCTGCTGGTTGGAGATCTGATAGAAGTCGCCGGATGCCCGCGTTCCCTCGCCGTACAGTCCTCGTACGGCGAGATTGATCTTCGACACGGCCTGGTACACCTTGTCGATCTGACGCGTCATGACGAGAGACGGCAGGTGCAGCATGACCGACGCGCGCAGGCCCGTGCCCACATTGGTCGGACACACCGTCAGATAGCCGTAGCGCGACGAAAACGCGTAGTCGAGGCGCTCCTCGAGGCGCGTATCGACCGCGTCGACGCGCTCCCAGGTCTCGCGCAGCTGGAGGCCGGACGAGAGGCCCTGAATCCTCAGGTGATCCTCCTCGTTGACCATGATGCTGACCGTCTCGCGCTGGCCGAGGCCGACGCCGCGCGGCCCCTTGCCGAACGCGTGCTCGCGGCTGATCAGGTGACGCTCGACCAGGAAGAGCCGGTCGAGCAGGGTCAGCGCCGGCAGGCTGAAGTAGGTCATGTCGGGCGCGAGATCCATCGACAGGAGATTCTCGCGAATCAGCCGCTCGGACTGACCACTCTCCTTCGGATCCGCGGTCGACAGGAACGGGAAATCCGCAAAATTCCTCGCCAGCCGGATGCGCGAGCTGACGACGATGTCCGATTCCGGTCCCTCGCCGCACAACCACTCACCCGCGCTGGACTGGAGGTCGCTCAATTCCATCTTGCCGACGCTCTGATGCTCCACCTGTCGACTCGCGCTCCCGCTTCCTCTCTCGCGCCTGGCTCGACTCTCGCTCGGCGCGGATGCGCCGAATAGCGCTCCTCAGTCGACGCGCCCCTCCAGCCGGTAGATGCGGTCCCGCAGCTCCGCGGCCCGCTCGTACGCTTCCTCGTTGACCGCTTCCTCGAGGTCCGCTCGCAGGGACCGTAGCTCGCGCTCGCGCTCGATCTGGTCGCTCGCCCGCGCGGGCACCTTGCCCTCGTGCTGGCCCCGGGCGTGGATCTTCTCCAGGAGGTCTCCGAGCTTGCCACCGAACGATTCGTAGCACTTGGGGCAGCCGAATTTGCCGGACGACCGGAACTGCCGGTAGCTCGTACCGCAGACCGCACAGTGCTCGCCCTGGACCTCGGTCGGAGCGTCGGCGACCTCATCATCGATCAGATGCGACGGAAACACCGGCGCCTCGGAGCTCGCCTTGTGCATGTAGCTCTTGATCGTGACGCCCTGCTTCTTGGCGCACGCGTCGCAGAGGTGAACTTCCTTCTTGACGCCGTTGGAGACGTCGGTGAGGTGCACGGTCGCTTCGGCTTGACAGCATTCACATTCCATGTCTACGGATGGCTCCTCGCGAGCCCGGTCTCGCTGGCGACCCCGCGCCCGGCAGCGACCCGCGCCACCGAGCTGACGCGAACGGCCCGGCCACAGAGGCTCTTGATTCCCGATGATGGTAGCACGGCGAGCAGCGAACTCCAGGTCCCTCGGCGGGCCCGACACCCCCGCCCCCGCGACTCGCGACACCGCGTCCGCGCGGACAGAAGAGAGGCTCTCCGTGATGGTATTTCGGACCATCGCCCCGGTTGTCTTTACAACCGATCGGAGGACGTGACGCGACGATGGACGCACCGAACGACGGGCCTCGCCCCAATCTCGGCGTCTTCTTGAAGGCGCCGATTCCCGGAACGGTGAAGACGCGGCTCGCGGCGACGATCGGCGCGACAGCCGCCGCCGAGCTATATCGGGACCTGGCGCGCGACACGCTCGATTGGGTCGCCAACGCGGACACCGGCGCCGCGATCCTCTTCTACACGCCGGCCGATGCGGCCGCGGCCTGCCGCGAGCTCGCCCCGAGCGGCGCGACCGGACTGCGACTCCTGCCGCAGTGCTCCGGCGACCTCGGCGCGCGCATGAAGGCGGCCTTCGACGCGTTGCTGGAACTCGACGCCCCCGGCGCCGCGGCCGCACGGCCGGCGATCCTCGTCGGCACGGACTGCCCCGCGCTCGGGCCGGGCCACGTTGCGGCGGCCGCCAACGCTCTGCGTACCCACGATGTCGCCCTCGGCCCGTCGGTCGACGGCGGATACTACCTGATCGGGCTGCGGCAGCCCTGCCCCGGCCTCTTCGCGGACATCCCGTGGAGCACGGGACGGGTCCTCGAGGCGACGCTGGCACACGCTCGCGCGATCTCCCTGCGTGCGGCCCTCCTGCGCGCCGAACGCGACATCGACACCGCCGACGACCTGGCGCCGGTGGCGGCCGAGCTGCTGCGGATCCGGGCCGCCGTGAAGCGAGGCGAACGGGACGACTTCCCGCGGCGAACGTTCCGGCGCCTGCAGATGCCCCCCCAACATCCGACGTCTGGGGAGGCTTCCGACGGGCCCGGCACGGATCGCCCATCGCGTTCGTAAGGCCCTGTATTCCAGGCAGTTGCGCGGCAAGGAAAGGCTTGACAGGTCCCGGCGCGAGTCTAAAATGCTCCAACCGATCCGGCTCGGCCCCCCACGTACTGCCGTTCACGGACGGTCGCTGAGCCCGCGCGAGTACACTCGCCGGGCCTGAGCGACGGTCCGCGCGGGACGGAGTTCGAGGCTTCCCAGATCAGGGCTCGCGCGGCGACGTTGTCCGGCTATGGGGCTGAACGGCGGCGCCGCGACGGGTTTCGGGAGTCGATCCGGCATTCTCGGACCATCCACGAGGCGCTGCCCGGTTATCCGTGGCAGAGTACGTCCCGCGCCGAGAGCTGCCGGGACGTTTCTCGTCTGGGCGGTGCTGCCGTTCGCGCGAACCTCGCGGTTCGCACCGAAAGCACAGCGGGGCAGGCGGCGCGTTGCCGGTCGGACATGCCAGGCCGAGTTCGCGAAGGAGCGGCCCCCCGAGCGGGCTGCTCCGTCACTGCCGAGAGGAACACTCGAAACCGATGAGGTCGGAAGAGATTCTGCGACTGGTCGACACGATCCACCGGTCCAAGGAAATCGAGCGGGAGGTCGTGTTCCAGGGTATCGAGTCCGCGCTCCTGTCGGCCGCTCGCAAGAAGTACGGCGAGTCCGAGACGATCGAGGTCGTCATCGATCGCGACACCGGCGAGATGCAGGTCACGGACGAGGGCCAGGAGATCGATACGGAGGATCTCGGCCGCCTCGCGGCGATGGCCGGCAAGCAGGTGCTCTTCCAGAAGATCCGCGAAGCGGAGCGCGACCGCATCTTCGAGGAGTTCGAGGGCAAGGTCGGCAAGCTGGTCGCCGGCGTCGTGCAGCGCCACGAAGGGCCGAACCTGATCGTCGACCTCGGCCGCGTCGAGGGCTTCCTGCCCCGCAGCGAGCAGGCCCCTGGCGAGCGCTTCCGCGTCGGCGAGCGCATCAAGGTGCTCATCAAGGACATCAAGAAGAACACGACGCGCATCAAGCTGACCCTGTCCCGCACGAGCCGCGACCTGATCCGCTGCCTCTTCGACCTCGAGGTGCCCGAGGTCGCCGAGAAGGTCATCGAGATCAAGGGAATCGCTCGCGAGCCGGGTTATCGGACAAAGATCGCGGTGACGACGTACGACAACAACGTCGACTGCGTCGGAGCCTGCGTCGGCGTGCGCGGCTCGCGTATCAAGAACATCGTCGACGAGCTGTTCGGCGAGAAGATCGACATCGTGCGGTGGAACGAGTCGATCGAGGTCCTGATCATGAACGCGCTGAAGCCGGCGGAAATCTCGTCGATGGATCTCGATTTCGAGACCCTCTGCGCGAAGATCTACGTCAAGCCGGAGCAGCAGTCGCTCGCGATCGGTCGGCGTGGGCAGAATGTTCGCCTCGCGTCGAAGCTGACCGGCTGGCAGCTCGACATCGAGACGATCACGGACGAGGACCTCGCGCGCATGCGACGCGAGGACGCGGAAGAAGCCGCGCTCGACGAGGCGGAAGCCGATCTCGCGGATGCCGAGGAAGAAGTCGTCCTCGACGGGCCGACCAACGAGCTCTTCGCCGCCGCGCTGGCCGCCGGTATGGCAGAGGCCGCGAAGCAGGACGAAGCGGGTTCGGAGGCGGAGGCGGAGGCGGAGTCGGAGGCGGAGGCGGAGGCGGATTCGGAGGCGGAGGCGGACGCGGATTCGGAGGCCGAGGCCGACGCAGAGAACGCGGCCGAGGCCGAAGCCGACGCAGAGAACGAGGCCGAGGCCGAAGCCGACGCAG
>CAYMRB010000562.1:0-5488 GCA_964392615.1 uncultured Planctomycetia bacterium
GTTCGAGATCGACACGACGACCTTGCCCTTCCCCTCGACGGACAATGTCGCGACCTTGATCCACAGGTTGTCGATCGGCGGGCGCTTCTTCTGATTCACCGTCGTCGCCGACGTCTCGCCGCTGGCCTCGACGGTGACGGGCACATTCGTCGCGCGGTTGTCATTCGGCGTGTACGCGATGCGGACGTCATACCGCCCTGCCTCCGCGACCGCGGCCTCGAATCGCACGCTGCGGATCCCCTTGCCGTCGTTGCCGTCGTGTAGATACCCCTTGCCGACGTAGCCCGGTACGGACGTGCTCTCGGACCAAGTGTTCGTGCGCTGCGCTTGCGCATCGTCGACGACGATGCCCTTCAGCCTCTTCGGGTCGAGGCCAGCCCGCGCACGACCGCTCGAGCTGCGATACTCGAGCACCGCGCCGTCGGCCAGTAGCCGCTCGCGCAGTCGACCGTAGTCGACGTCCTGCACCGCGATGCCGGCGTCGATCGCCATCGCCGCCGCTATCGCCGCCGATTGTCCCAGGACCATGAACACCGGCTCCATGCGAATCGAGCCGTACGCGATGTGGGAGCTCGACAGGCAAACTGGCACGAGCAGGTTCGTGCACTGGGACCGCCTGGGAACGATCGCGCGATAGCTGATCGGATAGGGACCGCCGGGGTTGATCTGAATATCGCCCTCGTTCCGCACCCACGCGCTGCCGTCCGCTCCGTGGACGACGTAGCGTTGCGTGTTGTGCGAGTCCATATTGTACGATCCCATGCCGACGGGGTCGGGCGTGGGTACCAGGCGGCGGAGGTGGAGCTCGGTCATCACGAAGTCGCTGACCATGCGTCGGGCTTCGCGGACGTAGATCTGATGCGGCCAGTGGCCGTTGTCGAGAAACTCGTCCTTCGCCAGGCCCCAGCGGCTCATCGGCTCGCGGACATCAGCGGGTACGCGCGGATCGTTGCTCAGGAAGTAGAAGAAGCCCTTCTGATAGTGCTCGTGCTCCTCGAGAATCTCGCGTCGACGCTCGTACGATGCTTCCGGGTAGTCGTAGTTCCTGCCGATGTTGTCGGTGCTGAACGCGCCGTGGTTGTTCGTGTCGGTCTTTGCGTTGGGGGCCGGGTCGAACTTCTGGAACACCCGGCGCCAGCCGGTCTTCAGGTAGCGCAGCAGCAGCTCGTACTGCAGCGGGTCGTAGCCCGGCGGCTTCGGGAACGGCACGCGGTTCTCGGCGACCTGTGTCAGGCAGACGCGGTAGTTGTAGGCCTGCAGGCGATGGTCGCCCTGGCCGTCCTCGCCCGGATCGTCGCCGTGCACGCGCGGCAGCAATCCGCTCGACGGGTCGCCCGGCTTGACGTACGGATCGACCTTGGCGCCGAACTGGTGGCTGCGGGCGCGAGCCTTCTGCACGCCGTTGAGCGTCTCGCCGTACTTTGCGTTCGACTCGCGACCGACGTGATAGGCGACGCCCGCGGCGGCCATCAGGTCGCCCTCGTACGTCGCGTCGATGAAGCAGCGGCCGCGGTAGGTCTCGCCGCTCCGCATCGTGATCGCCACGATGCGCTCGCCGTTCTTCTTCACGCCGCCACCGGAGCGATCCAGCCACCGGTCGCGATGGACCGGCACGCCGGCCGCCGCGATCATCTGCTCGAAGGTCCTCTCGGCTACGTGCGGTTCGAAGACCCACATCGCGTCGTCCTTCGGCCTGTAGCGAGAGTACTCGGCCGGCTTCTGCCACTTCCAGGCCTCGGCGCGGTCGTAGTGCACCTTGACGCGCCGGTAGAACTCTCGACTGAAGCCGCCGATCACGGCCTTGTTGCCCGAGTCGGTCCAGCCCAGGCCGCCGGCCGTCAAGCCGCCGAGGTGTCGGTCCGGGCACACGACGATCACCGACTTGCCCGCACGCGAGGTTTGGATCGCGGCCGCCATCGCCGCCGAGGTGCCGCCGTAGATCACGACGTCGTACACCTTCTCGGTCGCGGTCCTCGCGATCGGCGCGGCCGTCGCTGCCGTGCAGAACGAGATCGCGATCAACAGAGACGACAGACAGCGGAACATGGCGGTTCCTCGTGCGTGCATGGGGAAATCTCCTCGCGAATGGGAATGCGCAGCCGTCGGGCGTGCCGCAGCCGCGGACATCCTACGGACTGGTCGTGATGACTGCGATCACTTCGTCTGCTGCATCGCGGCATCGACGGCCAGCTCGACTTGGCCGTCGACGAGCTTCACTCCTCGCAGTGTTCGAGGTCGATCAACGCCTCCTCGCGCGGACGTCGCGAGTTTCTAATCGCCGCTACTGCAGCACCCTCCGCTCGGCGGCGGGTCCGGGGGCGGCTTCTCGTCACCGCCGCAACACGAGCCCGCCCTCTCGTTGCCCACATCCACATCCGCATCCGCATCCGCGTCCGCGCGCGCTGCGCCGCTGCCAGCGTCGTCCCCGGTGCTCGTGCCGCCCGCACTGCGCGAGAAGATCGTCGCGACGAACTCGCGCGGCCCGCGTCGCAGGATCGACAGCACGACGAGCACGCCGAGGGCGACCAGTGCAGCCACCCGCCACGGCGACGCATGGTCGTGAACGTGTTCCGCCGAGCTCGCCACCGGCGACTCGAGGAATGCGTTCGTCGCGATGCCGAGGGCGACCGCGAGGCCGATCATCAACACGCTGAAGACGGCGGCGACCCGGCGACCGTGGAGGTCGCGCAGCACCCCGAATGTCGATACGTTCGTCGCCGGCCCCGTCAACAGGAATGCTAGCGCCGCCCCCGGTGAAACTCCGCCCAAGAGTAGCACTGCGACGAGCGGCGTCGCGCCGGACGCGCACACATACGCGGGTACGCCGAGCAGAGCGAAAGCGAGCACCTGGAGCCAAGGCGGCATCGTCGCGAGGAAGCTGCCTTCGATGAACGGCATCGCGCCGGCCGCGATCAGCAGTCCGAGGATGATCCAGGGGCCGGTGTGGTCGAAGACCTCGAAGAAGCCGAGCCGCAGCGCGTCGAGCACGCGGCGCGCTCGCGTCGACGCAGCGCTGCCGATCGCGACGGTGCCGTTTTCCTTGTCGTCGCTGGTGCCGTCGGCATGGCTGCTCGTGGTGCGCTGCGGAGCGGGAGACGGCCTGCCCGGCGCGACGCGGCCGACGAGCGCACCGATCACCAACGCGACGATGGCGGCGGCGCCCACGCGGACGAGCGTGAACTCGCCGCCGAGAAGCGGCAGCGACAGCAGAATCGCGTCGAGCCCGAGCTCCGGCGTCGCGACGAGAAACGCCATCGCGGCAGCCGGCGCCGCGCCTCGCGTCACCAGCGTCCGGTAGAGTGGCACGACGCCGCACGAGCACACCGGGATCGGCAGGCCGATCGCGACGCCGCGAACGGCCTGGCTCCACGTGCCGCCTCGCGACATCCAGCGGACGGAGGATCCGGGCAGGAACACGCCGATGAATCCGGCCAGCGCGTAGCCCAGCAGCAACGCGGGCGCGCCGTCGAGCGAGAGCTCGAGCAGGTTGTCGACAAATCCGCCGTGGTCGTGCTCGCCGTCGCTCGGCAGCAAGTTCTCGCCGAGGAGCGCGGCGACGAGCGCCAGGCCGATCAGCCCTCCGACGCCGGCGGCCCAGGCCGAGCGTGTCGGCGGGGCCGGCGCGGGGACCTTCTCGCCCTCACCGTGGGAGCACGAGTCTCCCTCGTGCGGACGATGGAAGACGACGTGCAGCAGCGAGCCGGCCACCAGCGCCTGGATCGCCGCGATCGTCGCCGCGTCGAGCGTCTCGAACAGGTGCTCGCCGACCGCGTAGCCCGCGACGCGACTGCCGGAGATCAAACCGATGACCGACAGCGCCCAGAAGCGACCGAACGCGCGGCGGATCAACCACCAGACGGTCAGCCCGACCGGCAGGCTGTGAAGGACCACCGCATACGGCAGGTGGGAGTGTCCGAGCTCGTGGGCGTGACCGTCGTGTGCGGCTGCGCCCCCTTCCGCGCACGCCAGGCCGTCGAAGACCGAGTGGATGCAGAGACCCCCGAGGCCGAGGACGAGCGTGACGAAGTGCGCGCTCCGACCGATGCGCCGGAAGTTCCGCTCGAGGAAGAAGGGCACGAACAGCCCGGCGAGCGCGACCGGAATGACCGGCCAACCCCCCTCCGCGAAGCTCGCGGGCAGGATATCCGCCAGGATCAGCCCGCCCATCGACACGAAGATGAAGCCGTCAAGGCCGGCCTTCGTGCCGGACCTCCCGCGCAACGTGTGGTAGATGAGCGGTGCGACGGCGAGGACCAGGATGCTGGTGATCAGTGAGGTCATCGAGGTGGCTTTCGAGATCAGCCCGGGGGCACGAGGAGCCGGGGCGGACCGCGACAGCGTCATCCTTCCGGCTTTTCCGGGAGAGATCCTACCGGGGAAGCCGCGGAGTGTCGAAGATTGAGACCGTCTAAAGATGAAGGTCGGCTACCGCCGCGCACCGGCTCGTGTGCGCGGCGCCGGGAAGGCCGCGTCGGCGTTCATGTCGACCGCCCGCGCCTGTTCGCGTAGGGGGTCGCGCACCTGGTCGTAGACCCTGCGCCGCAGCGTCGCCGGAGCATTGCGCCAGGCGCGGGCCTTGGTCGGGATCGCGTGTTGGCCGCCCCCGGGCGTCAGCAGGAAGCGAACGAAGGCCGCGGCGACCATGTCGTCGAACGGAGGCAGACCGATCATGCCGCGTTCGCCGGTCGTCGTGTCGACGCCGTGCCGCGCGTGGTACGCCCGCCACACGCCGCGCGCCTCATCGAGAAAGCGACGCGACGCATCGCCGCGACCGGCGACGAGGCCGTCCTCGATCGCCCGGAGGATCAGCCCGTCGATCGCGCCGCGCGCGTGCTCGATGCGCTCGATCGACAGCGATCGGACGAACTCGCGAGTGACGAACTCGTCGATCGGATGCGTGAAGCGCGCCGCGCCCGCTTCACCGTCCTCGTCTCGACTCGTGGCGAGCTGCTCGAGCTCGCCGGCTCGCGACAGCCGTCGCACGAGTGCGTAGTACGACTCGGCGTGGTCGCGATCGCCCGCGAACCACAGCCCCTGCACCGCCCAGATCAGGAACGCTTCGTGCTCCGCGACGAAGCTCTCGCGCGTCAGCTGTGCCGTCGCATCGATCGCGTTGACGCGATCCGCGGCACCGAGTACCGCGAAGTGGTACGCGTCGATGAAGCGTGTGTCATCGAACAGCCGGTAGTAGCCGCTGATCGGATCGAAGGACAGCTTGCCGTGCTGTGTCAGGAGAATCAGCGAGTCGCGCATCTGTTCGTCCGCCATCAGCACGCTGCCCGTCGCGGACGATCGTCCTCGACGCTCGGCGGCCCGGACGCCGAGCGATGCCCAGTACAGCGAATGCGACAGCGGGTGGCGCCAGTCGAGGGGCAGCAGGCGTGACTTCGGCTGAACGCCGGCGGTCTCCTCGTCGACCCCGGCGAAGAAGAAGTCTCCCTCCATCAGCGCGAGCATCCACGACGGGTCCATGTGGTAGTCGCGCGAC
>CAYMRB010000563.1:0-5476 GCA_964392615.1 uncultured Planctomycetia bacterium
CGGCTCGGCCTGTCGGCCTCGGTCCTGACGAGGGTTTCTTGGACAGGCTGCTAGCTAGGGGTAAGCGCCGCCTTCCGCCGCTACTCGACCGGACCTTCCTCGCTGCAGTCTTCGTGGGACTCCTCGCAGCCGATGTCGAAGCCCGGGATTCCCTCCTCGTACCTCTCGCAGACCGGGATCGCGTTGTCGACCCAGCCGAACGGCGCCACTCCGCCCTGGAACAGGAAGAGCAGGATGCGCAGCGCGTCGTCGATCTCGATACGCCCGTCGCCCGTCGCATCGCATGCGATGTGACACGGACCGGGATCCCCTCCCGCGAAGCGCCAGGTCAAGAGGCGCACCGCGTCGGTGATCTGCGGCGTCGTGCCGATGTTGCTGCAGACCCCGCGGATGAAGTACTTCGCATCGGATTCATCGACGCAGTCGATCCGCTCGGAGCCGTAGCAGCCGGTATCGAAGTAGCGGAAGAACTGCACCACGATGCGGTCTTCCGGCCCCATCGGCCACACGGACACATCCTCGCCGCCGCCGCCCAGCGTGCCGACGAAGTAGAGGTTCTCGGGTTCGGCGGCAAGACGGACGAAGACGTCGATGAACGCAGCCGGCGTGCCGTTCGTCCACGCCGCCGTCATCGTCGGCACGACCTCACCCGGGTTGTTCGGGTCGTCGGCCTCCGGGTCGAAGCTGCAGACGATGTCGCCGACGATCGGGTCGGTGTACGGCGTCTCGGGGAGGATCTCGATGGAGACCTCCTCCGGCGCCGCGAGGTCGCCGCCGCCGCAGTCGCCCTGGATGCCGATCGCATACTCGCCGGGGCCGAACGGGCCGACCTCGACCCACTCCCTCGTGGCACCGACAGTCAGCGCGGCCGTGCCGTTGACGAGGTAGTTGATGTCGACGTACGGGGACGGATTCGGGTTCGCCCAGTCGGAGCGGACGCTACCGGTAGCGCCGTATTCGCTCTGGCACACATCGAGGTACGCGACCGGCGGGCAGGTGATCTCCTCGCACGTGATCTCGCAGCAGCTCGCCTCGAGCAGGCAGCCGATGTAGGCCTTGTCCTCGTCGGGCATACCGTCCTCGTCGTCGTCCGGCGAGTACTCCGCCCGCGCCGAGAAGCAGTACGTGCCCGGCTCGAGGTCTGCCACGATGCCTCCAGGGGACGTGCCGGGGACACTGCCGAGGTGGCCCGGAATGCCGTTGAGTCCCTCGACGAAGATCGAGAACTCCGTGCCGCGCGGCACGTTGGTATTCCCCCAGCGGACCACGGCACGGCACAAGGCGCCGACCTCGTCGGGAGGCTCGATCTCCGTGTCGATCGGGAGCTGCTGGCAGCTCACGTGCGCCACGTCGCCGAACGGCTGCTCGTCGAGCACGTTGAACACGACCTCGCCGAAGGTGCCGGTCTCGAGCTCTTCGACGCGAAACGTGTGCTCGCCGGCTTCGATGCCGAAGATGTTGAAGCCGTTCTCGGCGCCGCCTTCGGGCGGCTCCGGCACACCGTCGATCTCGGCGTACTCCTCGCCGTCGAGGTAGATCGTCGCGCCGTCGTGGGCGATGTCCTCGAACCACCGCAGGCCGACCGCGTTGCACGGCCCCTCGCAGATCTCTCGGATCGACTGCGCGTCGAGGTCTTCACAGGTCGAGTCGAGGTACAGGAACTGGATCACGAGGAGATCGCGAATGTCCGCCACGCCGCCGTCGCCGCGGGGCCGCACCAGATGCTCGGTGGATGCGATCTGCTCCGGGGTCATCCGCGTCACAGTGATCCCGTTTCTCCGCGCGAGCACGGTCGGCGCCGCGCGGCCAGCCCGAACGTGGAGGCGTTCGGCCGGCTGTCGCTCGAGGACGCGGTAGTCGTTCGCGAACGCGGTCGAAGCCGTCAGGACGACGGCGAGCAGGCATCCAAACCTCATTCGGAGCTCCTTTCGATTCGTAGTCCGGCCTCGTCGCGCGACGCCGTACCTCTCATATCATGCCTCGAACTCGTCCCGACCGACGGTCTCGTTCGACCGACCCCGCATGTCGAACTCGGGACCGGACCCGAGGTCCCCGCTGGCTGCCCGCTCTCCGGGCCGCTGATCCAAGGCTGTTGGCGAGGATACCACCGGATGGGGCATATGAAAGCTCTTTCCGCGCCCCTCAGCGAGCCGCGCGATGGGCCTCGAATGCCGCCAGCACCCGGGCTGTCAGGCCCCAAACCTCGCAGCCGTCGAGCTCGAAGCGGTTCGTGTCGCGCGCTCCCTCGCGGTTCCGGAAGAGCTCCGGGCGCAGGTCCGCGAGGGGCAGCCAGAGGAGGCGGTCGACCTCCGCCCGGTTCGGTCGCAGTTCGGGAGCGCCTCGCACGCGGCCGGCGAACGGCTTGACGCGGTGTCCGACGGCGGTCTCGTGCCAATCCAGCTCGAGGAAGACGTCGATCGCGTCGGGCGGGATGCCGGTCTCCTCGTGCGTCTCACGCAGCGCGCACGAGCGCAGGCTGTCGCCGTCGACCGGCTCGAGGCGACCACCCGGCAGGCAGACCTGACCGGAATACGGATCGCCCGAGCGCTCGGGCCGCCGCAGCAGGAGGATCTGCTCCGCGCCACCGCGGGACACGATCGGTATCAGGACCGCCGCCGCGATCGGCGCGACAGGCGTGTCTTGCGGCGTCGCCGACACGCTTCGACAGGGGCCGGGCTACACCGAGAACGAGCTGCCGCAGCCGCACGTCCCGGTCGCGTTCGGGTTGTTGAAGACGAACCCCTTGCCCATGAGGCCATCGTGGAAGTCGACCTCGACACCATCGAGGTAGAGCAGGCTCTTCTCATCGACGACGACCTTGACGCCATCGATCTCGACCACCTTGTCCTGCTCGGTGATGTTCTCGTCGAAGCCCATCTTGTAGCTGAAGCCCGAGCAGCCGCCACCGACAACCATCAGGCGCAGGCCAGCCTCGGCGCTCAGATTCTCCGCCGCGACCTCGCCCTGCATCAGCTTCTTGAGCTCGGTGCTGGCCTTCTCGGTGAGTCGAATCGACACGGTGTTCGTCCTCTGGCTGTGAAGTCCTGTGCGGAGGTGCCTTTCCGCCAATCGCGCCGAGTATACGCGTGTCTCGGGGGGTGGACAAGGAGTGCGAGAGGCCGACTCCGACGACCGCCCCCGCCCCCGCCCCCGACCTCACGATTCCCGCTCGGAGCGCTCCGCGTCCTCCCGGCGCTCCGTCCGGATCCGCGGCCGCCGGCCGAGCAGGAAGGCGACGACGACGAGCACGACCGCCGTGGCGAGCAGAGCCAGTCGCGTCACGCCCTCGGCCTCGGTTGCGCAGAGGACGGCGAAGAAGGCGACGAAGAACAGCACGCCCGCCATGGCGAAGCGGATGCGCGTCGCGCGTCGCACCTCGCCCGAGACGCCGCCGTCCCGTCTTCGTCGCGCACGCGTCGGTCCGGGCGACGGGACCGCGGGCGAGTCACCCATCGGCCATTTCCGTCGCCAGCGCCAGAATCGCATGGTCTCGTACCGTGCTCGGGGCCTATCGTCGGAGCTTCGCAACCGTTTCCGCGACGCGGCCGATCGCGTAGTCGATTTCCTCCGCGGTCGTGAACCGGCCGAGGCCGAGCCGTAGCGTCGAGATCGCGAGCTCATCCGGTACGCCGAGGCTTGCGAGCACGTAGGACGGCTCGGCGTTGCCGGCGGCGCAGGCCGAGCCCGCCGACGCGGCGATGTCGTGCAGGTTGACCAACAGCGCCGCGCCGTCGACGCGGGGGAAGCTGACGCTGAGATTGCCCGGCAGCCTGTGGGCCGCGTCCTCCGGTCCGTTCACGCGCAGGTCCGGAACCGCTTCGCGTAGCCCCGCCAGCAAGCGATCACGCAGCTTTCCGATCCGATGGGCCTCCTCGTCGAGCTCCTCGACGCCGAGGCGGCTGGCCTCCCCGAGCGCGGCGATGCCCGGCACGTTGAGCGTCCCCGGTCGCAGGCCGCCTTCCTGCCCGCCGCCCCACGCGGCGGGGCGGACGCGCACGCGGCGGCCGCGGCGTCGAACGTAGAGCGCGCCGACACCCTTCGGGGCGTAGAACTTGTGTCCCGAGATCGACAGAAGGTCGATCGATGCCGCTTGTACGTCGATCGCGATCTTGCCGGCGGCCTGCGCGGCATCCGTGTGAAACAGCGCGCCGGCCTCGCCACACAGCGCGCCGATCTCGGCGAGAGGCTGGATCGCGCCGATCTCGTTGTTCGCGGCCATGATGCTGACGAGCAGCGTGCGCTCGTCGATCGCGTCGCGCAGCCGATTGAGATCGATGACGCCATCCGGTTGCGGGCGCAGCACCGTGACGCGGAAGCCGCGCCGTTCGAGCTCGTGCACGGGATCGAGGACGGCGTGGTGCTCCGTCGCCTGCGTGACGATGTGATCGCGGCTGCCGATCGACGCCGCGCCGACCCCCCAGCCGCCAACCGCGACCTCGGAGGCGCCGAGAATCGACAGATTGTTCGACTCCGTCGCGCCGGCCGTGAACACGATCTCCTTCGCTGCTGCGCCGAGGAGCGTCGCGACTCGCTTGCGCGCCGACTCGACGGCCTCCTGGGCCTTCCAGCCGTAGGGGTGAGTCTTGCTCGACGGATTGCCGAACTCACCGCGCAAGAATGGGAGCATCGCGTCGAGGACGCGCGGGTCGACCGGCGTCGTCGCGTGGTTGTCGAGGTAGATCTGCTTCATGCAGACATTTTATCGAGAGACGCCCGCGACGAGAAAACGGTTTCGGCTTTTCGTGGCCGCCTCGTAGCATGGAAGCCTTCGTTCGGCCGAGGGAGCCAGGAGTCGATCCGTGATCCGTACTCGCTTTCACAGCGCGATCGTGCCGGTGTCGGTCTGTGGTCTCGTCATTGCGACATGCGCTGTCAGCGCCCAGGACGCGCCTGGCGACAAGGCCATCCCCGAGCCCGAGCCCGCGCCCGCTACGGCGTCCGCGCCCACCGTCATCGTGAACTCGATCGGCATGAAGCTCGCGCCGATCGCGGCGGGCGAGTTCGACATGGGATCGAAGAAGGAGTACGGCCGCATCGGGATCGAGGAACGTCACCGCGTCCGCATCACACGGCCGTTCCGGATGGGCGTGCACGAGGTCACTCAGGCCGAGTTCTCAGCCGTGATGGGCCAGACGCCGAGCTTGTTTCGCGCCGGCGGCGAGCTCGCGGCGCGTGTCGAGGGGCTCGACACGGCGCGTTTTCCGGTCGACAGCGTGACCTGGAGCGAGGCGGTCGAGTTCTGCAGGCGTCTCTCGGCGCGGCCCGAGGAGAAGGCCGCCGGCCGATCGTATCGTCTTCCGACCGAGGCGGAGTGGGAGTACGCGTGCCGCGCCGGCACCAAGACGCCGTTTCACTGCGGCGCGTCGCTGACGTCGAAACAGGCGAACTTCGACGGCAATCACCCGTATCTGAAGCGCGAGGACGTGCACAAGGGCATCGATCCCGCCACGCTGCGCGGCCCGTACCTGCAGCGGAC
>CAYMRB010000564.1:0-5471 GCA_964392615.1 uncultured Planctomycetia bacterium
CTCACGCGAGAGATGACGCGTTCGCCGATCTGCTTGAGCGTCATCGGGTCGCCGTTCTCGAGGCCGTAGCGCATGCGAAGGATCGTCGCCTCGCGGTCGTCGACCGTGGCGAGGAGCTTCTCGATCATCTCGACTTCGATCGAGTCGAAGAGGATTTGCTCGGGAAGGCGCGCGTTCTTGTCCTCGAGCACCTCGCTCAAGGTCCACATGTTCTCGATGCTGATCGTCTGATTCGACGAGCTCGACGCGCGCAACGCCGTCTTGATGATCCCGAGGTTCTCCGGCGGGATCTCGAGCTCCTCAGCGACTTCGTGGAAGAAAGGCTGCCGGCCGAGCTTGATCGTCAAGTTGGCCGTGACGTTCTTCCACTTGCTGATCATCTCCACCATGTAGGAGGGGATGCGCACGGTTTTCACCGTATCGATGAGGGCCCGCTTGATGGACTGCTTGATCCACCACGTCGCGTACGTGCTGAATCGGCACTCCTCGGCGGGATCGAATCGCTCGACGGCCTTCAGAAGGCCGAGGTTGCCCTCCTCGATCAGATCGAGGAGTGACAGGCCGCGATCGACGTAGTTCTTCGCGATACTGACGACCAGGCGGAGATTGGCCTTGGTCATGTGCTCCCGCGCGGCGGCATCGCCCCGACGTACTCGGTGCGCGAGCTCCTTTTCCTCGTCGGGAGTCAGGAGATCAATCTGGTTGATCTCCTTGAAGTATGTTTCGAGTCCTACTTCTTTCACGGTGTCGTCGTCAATAACAAGGAGGAAGCAACGGACACAGCGGAAGCCCGTGGATCCCGGATACCCGTCCGTTGATTAGGTAGTCAGAACAACTGGAGAGAGCGCGGGGAGCGATCGGCTCTGAGCCGAGTTCTTTCCTCGCACCCATCCTATCGACAAGACGACCGCTGCTGCTTCAGGGCCGGCGGAGCCCAGTATGCCCGGTCGCACGGGCCGGGTTTCCGCACGACGGCCGGGTTTCCGCGCGATGGCCGGGTTTGCCGTCCCGGGCGCGACGAAAAGGCGCCGTGCAGGGCCGGTTCTCCACGCCGCGGGATATCGGCCCTCTTTCAACGGACTGATATCGGCCGGTCGTCAGGGGACGGTGGCGAGGCGGCCGGGTGCTACTTCGCTCCCGTCCCTGTCCCCGTCGACGTCCCCTCGCCACGAGCGCGGCGCGGCCGCTCCTCGGCCCACCAGGCGCGCGCGGCCGCCACGGCAGCCTGTTGCTTCTGCTCAGGGGTCAACTTCGTCTGGTTCGTGCGCGACCTCGTGCTCGACACGATGCGGCTCTCGCGGTAGCCGAAGTCCGTGCCCGCGACGCGCGCGACGATCTTGAAGCCGCTGTACCGGGCTGACTGCACCTTGAGGTGCCCGAACACGAAGTCGAGGAGCTCGAGCTCGAGCGCCGCGTCCGCGTTGCCCGCGACGAGGAATCGATCGACGGCGTTCAGCAGCGTGTACGCCTGTCGCTGGAATGCGATCGGATTCGTGCGGGCGAACTCGAGCAGGTAGCGGACGCCGCGTGAATCGCCGAGGTTCGAGAGCTCCTTGGCGGCGAGCAGCTGCTGCGACGGCGTCGCGTTCGCGAGCTGCGCTTCAAGGAACGCCGTGCCGGATGGTCGGCCGAGCTCGGCGAGCAGCGCCGCGACCTCGACGCTCGGCTGCTTCGCGAGAAGGTCCTCGAGGACGGGTGCCGCTTCGGGCAACGACAGCTGCCGCTGGATGCGCAGAAACGTCGCCGTGAACCGCGCGTCGGGCGCGTCGGGCAGCCGTAGCAGGTGCCGCGCGACGAAGTCCTTCCACAGGACCGCGGGCTCGCTGGCCGCGTCGGAACTGTCGTTGGCCATCGCCACGAGGTACGCCAGCCGCTGCATGCGCTTCACGGTCGGGCGCGACAGGTAGCGCGCTCGCGCGTAGAGCGGCGAGACCTCGTACCACCGTCCGCCACCGGGCTGGTAGGCGGCGGTGGTGAGGCGTGGTGTGCCGAGCGTCAGCGTCGTCGTTCCCTCGAAGCGATAGGTCGTCGTCGTACCGGGTCGCGTGCCCACGCGCGTCAATCGAGAGGCGCGCGTCTGGCCCCAGCGATCGGTGTAGCGAATCGGCTCGTCGACCGCGATCACGAGACGCCGTCCGTCGAGAACCTTCGTCGGCTCCTTGTCCGCGGTCTTCGCTGCCTCGGGCTTCTCGCCTGTTGCGGGGGGCTTGCGAGCCGAGGCAGCCTTGCTCTTGGCCGTCGATGCGACGTCGATCTCGAGGTCGAAGAGGTAGAGCGCGAACCGTTCGGCGGATCGGTCGGTGGAGCGCAGCGCGGTCTCCCGCTTCGCGATGGCTGCGCTGTTCTTCAGCCACTGCCGCCAGCCGTCGTAGATCGTTCGACGGACCGCGGTCGGGTCGGCGCTTCCCGTGCTGCTGCCCGTCAGTCGGCGGAGCTCGCCGACGAGGCGCGTGTCGTTCGGAACGAGGCCCGGCTTGGAGCGAGCGATGCCGCTCGGTGCGGACGCGGAGCCGAGATCGACGAGCAGCGTGACGACATCGTCCAGCTGTCCGGGGCCGATCGTCAGGCTCTGCGTCAGCTCCACCGCCCGTCGTCGCACGGTCGATCGGATCGACGCGTCACCGGTGTCGTGGACGCGTCGCAGGCACTCGATCCAGGCGGCCAACGTCTCGTCGGCCAGCGGCTCGGCCGTGCCGGCCTTCTTGTGCCACGAGAGGACTTCGGCGAGCCCGGTCGTGTCCTGGACCCGCGGCAGGAGGCGGCGCGTCAGCGCGGTCTCATCGATGCGCTCGCCGGCATCACCGTTGGCGGCCAGCGCGACGTGAGCCGCGTCGCGCCATAGGGGCAGGACGGCGTCGAGGCGGACGCGGGTCGGTTCGCTGCGAGCGGTGAGCAGTGCTTCGAGAGCGTCGAGCACGGTGGACGCGAGCTGGCGATCCGACTCGTTCGCAGTGTCGAGCACGGCGAGCGTGGTGCGGAAGAAGAACTCCGTCTCGTGGGGGAAGTAGCCCCACGGCGCGCGGGAGACGGTGTCCCCGCGCAGCGCGAGCTCGAGGAACGCGCGGCGCAGTTTCGGGCGCGACGCGATCTCCGGTACGAGGTCGGCGAGGGTCGCCATCACGAAGTGCGCGTCGGCGAGCTCGCCCTCGGTCAGCTTGTCGAGGAGGAATGGCACGGCGGCCGCCGGGTCGAGTCGCGCCAGGTAGATCGCCGCGCGGACGCGTATCGCGGCCGTCTCCGGATCATCAGCCGGTCGATTGACCACGGCGCCGCCCGGCGGCGGCGCGAGAATCGCCTCGCCCGAGACGATCGCCGTGAGTGGGCCGATAGCGTCCGCGTGACCGAGAGCTCCGAGGCCGAGCGCGCCCTCGCGGACCGTGTCCGCGCTGTCGAGCGCGGCGCGAAACAGGGGGAGGGCGGGCTCGTGGTGCAGATAGCCGAGGCAGAGGAGCGCGGCCTTGCGCTCGTCGACCGTCCGCTCCGGCGCGGTTTGAGCCATGAGGCGCGCGCGCAAACCGTCGAGCCACGCGGCCGGGTCGGCCGGCGTCTCCTCGCGGTCGTCCTCCTGGGCACGGTAGCGCGACTGGCGGACGCAGCGGAGCTCGAGCAGCGTGACGTAGGGCAAGCGCTTCCGCGCCGTGACCACGCTGTGCTGCTCGTAGCGGATCTCCTCGCCGACCTTGACGAGGCTGATCGACGGCGCGGTCGGCACGGGAGTCGAGAGAGCGAGGGGGTCGGACACGCCGGACATGATCTCGCCCACCTGGACATCGACGACGCTGCCGTCCGTGCCGCGCCGGCTCCACGAGACGCGGAAATCGTCGGTCTGGAAGCCGCGCAGCGACACGTTGTCGAGGCGCAACCGCCGGCCCTCGGCGGCGGCCCCGCGCGCGAACTCGATGACCTCGGGCTCTGGAAGAAGCGCGATCCGGGCGAAGTCGAACGCGCCGAGGAGCGGGTCGAGGCGTTCGCGCAGCAGGCGCGCTCGATGGGCTGTTTCGGGATCGCCGGACTCCTCGGCCGTCGCGAGCAGCTCGAGGACGAAGTTCCGGTCGGCGGCGGAATCGTCGGTTCCGGGCGCTACGAGGAGGCGGGCCTGGGCGCGTTCGCGCCGCGCCCACTCCTCGTGGCCGAGGTCGGCGACGAGCTGTCGTAGCTCGGCGCGACGATCCTGTCGCGCGGTCGCGCTCGCTGTGTCGCCGGCGGGGTTTTCGGTACTTGCCCGAGCGATGCCGCCGGCTCCCAGCAGGCTGCACAGAAGTATCGCGGCGGCGAGCGGCGCGTGGGAACAGCAGCGGTTGGCGGAGTTCAAGGGGGCGGATTCTCCGAGGCAGGCCTGCGCGAAGAGGAGTCTTGCCGTAGCGAAGCGGCCGGCTCCGACGCCGCGCGCATGGAGGTATCGGTCCCACGGCCAGCCCATGCGCACATTGTAGCCGTGCGCCGCGCTACTGGGGAGGGCGAGGCAAAAAGGTTCAAGCCGCCTCGCCGGGCAAGCCGATAACGCCGACAGCGTTCCGCCACACCCGGGATCCAGGACGCAGCGCATGGAACGAACGTCTCAATCGACGACCGACACTCTTCAGGAACCGCAGCAGAGCGCTGCGCACGCCGCAGGCTGGAGCGAGCAGCTCCAGGAAATCGCTCGTGCCGCGTCTCGCCAGGGCAACGATCTCGAGGCGGTCGGCGCCTTCGTGCTCGAGTGTCTGATCGAGATCCTCGGGTTCGAGCGCGGCTTCTTCCTCGCCGAGGCTCTCGCGACCGACGACGGCTTCGGCGCGAGCGGCGAGATCTCTTTCGAGGTTCTGTCGTCGCGACTCCACCGGCAGCGCGGTGGGGAGTCGAGCTGGGTGGAAGTCCCCAGCCCGGAGTTCGCGCTCAACCGGTCGGTGGTCAAGAGAGCGTTCGCGTCGCCGGATGTGCTGCAGATCGACGATTGTCTGATCCAGCCGTCAGCGGACGTCGATGTCGAGGGACAGCGGCGCGCCGTGCTGTGCCGGTCGTTTCTCCTCAGCGAGGAGGCGCGCGGCCTCGTCGTGCTGGAGCGAGCGTTCGGCCTCGAGCCGATCGGTGACGCACAGCGCGATGCGTTGGCGCTATTCGTCGATTGGTGCACGCCGGTCTTCGGGAAGACGTACTTGTGGCGCGAGGTCGAGCGGCTGCGCGCGCAGGTCACGTCGCTGGAGAGCGAAAGGGATGGGGGCGACGAGCCCGAGGCGGAGACCGACGTCGCGGAGATCGAGTCGCTGCCGTCGCCGGACGATCTGCCCCCGGCCTACTACGGTCTGCTGGGCACCGATCCGAAGATCCGCAAGATCGCGGAGGTCGCGGAGAAGGTCAAGGACTCCGATCTCAACATCTGCGTCTTCGGAGAGAGCGGCACGGGCAAGGAGCTCGTCGCGCGCGCGATCCATGCCGCGGGACACCGCGCCGAGCAGCCGTTCGTGTCGGAGAACTGCGGTGCGATCTCCGAG
>CAYMRB010000565.1:0-5446 GCA_964392615.1 uncultured Planctomycetia bacterium
GATCGGACTCGGTGTCGGGATCGGACTCGGTGTCGGAGTCGGCGTCGGAGTCGGAGTCGGAGTCGGTGTCGGGGAGTGGCTTCTCTCGCGCGACTGGCGTATCCTCGACGGCGGTCGAGCCAACGGACCGAAAAGGGCGTGCCGTGCGCGTCCTCGTTTGCGGCGGAGGGTGAGGCGATGGAGTTCTTCACGGTACGGCGCAGCCTGGCGACGATCGTCGCGACCGCGATTCTCGCCGGGACGGGTGGAATCGAGGCTGGCGACCAGCGCTACTACCTGGCGCTCGACGGTGACGACTACCCGATCACCGGCGACCCCGGCGCGCCCTTCTCGGCGGAACTGGTCTGCCACCTGGTGACGCGGATCGATCCGGAGGTCGGTATCGAGGCGTGGAGCCTGGGCGTCGTCGCCGAGGGGGGCGACATCACCGGCATCACGGTCGCCGGCACGCTCGGCGCGGACGTCGGCGACGATCCGCCGGGGCTGCGCGACGGCGGATTCGAGCGCAGCGAGCTGACGGTGGACGGCGTCGGGGAATGCGCGGGCCGCGCCGGCGCGGTCAGCACCGTCGTGCTGTCGTGGAATCAGCCCGTCACGCTGGCCCTCGACGTGCGTTCGCAGCCGATCGCGCGCCTCTCCGTCGAGGGCGTGTTTCCGGGGCCCGGTGAGAGGGGCGACCTGCGCTTCTCCTTCGTCGAAGGCTGCCAGGGCAGCGATGACCCGGTCACGAACGAAATCACGGTGGGCGGCGAGTCGATCGTGCCCGAGACCTACGGCGGTTACGGCTACGAGTTGCGGGGGCGCGCGCCTTGCCCGCAGCCGGACGCGCCGCTTCAGGTGATTCTGCAGCGACGCAACATCGGGCAGGCGCCGGAGCTCTTCGCGGGAGGCGTGCCGACCGCCGATCCGAACCGGCCCGCTAGCGTGACCCTGTCGGCCGGCGAGACGCAGATCTGGGCCGGAATCGTGTCGCAGCTCGCATCCGAAGGGGATGCGGGCGCGAAAGGCTGGTCGCTCGCGATCGGCGTCACCGGGGACATCACCCTGGTCGACGCGACGACGGACGGAACCGTCGCTGGCGAGATCGACGACGGTCCACCAGGGATCCGCACCGGTCGCTTCGGCGGCTTCGAGAAGACCGAGGTCGTCGACCCGGAGATCGGCTCCAGCCGGCCCCAGGGGCAGGGATGCGTTTCGGCCGTCGTGCTGTCCTTCACGCAGCCGACGACTCTCGAGGTGGAGGGGACGGCAACCGTGCTCGCGATGACGTTCGACGGTGAGAACGGCGCCACCGGGCAGATCGGATGGCAGGACGGTATCCGCGGGTCGGGAGGGCCGGTCGAGACCGGGATGACGGTCCGCGGCGAGTATCGTCAGCCGTCGTGCCTGCAATGGGCCGACGTGACCGTCCGCGAGCGCTTTCGCCGCGGCGACGCGAACGACGACGGACGGATCGATCTGTCGGACCCTGTGACGATTCTCGGCTGCAAGTTCCTCGGCGAGCCGTGCCCGGGCTGTCGCGACGCGATGGACGCGAACGACGACGGCATGGTCAACGTCAGCGACCCGATCGCGCTCCTGTCGCACCTCTTTCTCGGCGCCCCGCCGCCACCGGCGCCCGGGCCGACGGTTTGCGGCGACGATCCGACGCCCGACGAGCTGCCGGAGTGCCGGTACCACGGTTGCTTCTGAGCTCGAGAGACCAGCCTGCCGAGCGCCGGTCGAAGGTCAACGGCCAACGGTCAACGGTCAACGGTCAACGGTCAACGGTCAACGGTCAACGCATCATGATCAGAACCCTCTTCTCCGTCGCCGTGCTCTCGGCGCAGGCCCTCTCCGCGTTCGCTGCACCCGACGCGCCCCGCACGCGGGATGCATCGCGTCTGTCGGCGCAGGCTCGCTCGCTCGTCGGTTCCACTCGGGGGCTGATCGTGCACGTGGGCTGCCGGGACGGCGCGCTGACCGCCGCTCTGCGCTTGGACGATGCGTGTCTGGTGCACGGCATCGATCGGGATCCGGCTCACGTCGCCAAGGCTCGCGCTGCGCTTCGCGCGAACGGAGTCTACGGCTCCGTATCGGTCGAGACGTGGAGTGCCCCGACCCTTCCGTACGTCGACAACACCGTGAATCTCCTCGTCGTCGAGGATGCGGGCGGCGTTGCGGACGCCGAGCTCCTTCGAGTGCTGGTGCCCGGCGGCACGCTGCGCCGCAGAGAGGGAGCCGAGTGGTCGAAGACCATCAAACCCGCCGACGCCGCGACGGACGAGTGGACGCACTACCGTCACGATGCGAGCGGCAACGCCGTGGCTCACGATGCCGTGGTCGGCCCGCCGCGACACCTGCAGTGGACCGCGAGGCCGGGACAGCTTCGCGCCCACGAGTTCACCACGAGCCTCTCATCGTTGGTGTCGTCGGGCGGCCGGATCTTCTACGTCATCGATGAGGGGCCGCTCCCATCCGTGCGCAAGCCATCGTCGTGGCACCTCGTGGCTCGAGACGCTCACAACGGGCTCGTGATCTGGAAGCGACGGCTGCCGGACTGGTTCTCGCGTCTGTGTGGATGGACGAGCGTGCCGCGTCAGCTTCAGCGCAAGCTGGTGGCCGATCCTGCCCGCGTCTATGTCACGCTCGGATTCCACGCACCGCTCCAGGCGCTTGACGCCGCCACCGGCGAGACGCGCGTCGAATACGCCGAGACAGCGGGAGCCGAGGAGGTCCTTCAGCACGCGGGCAAGCTCGTCGTGGTCCTGCGCGAGCTCACCGCGGAACGCGTCGCATCGTACCGCAAGCTGCTCGAGCTCACCGAGAAGCCGGACACGCCACTGGCGATGCGCGACACCGCGGGGCCGCTGATCAGCGCATTCCGCAAGGACGAGAATCAGGCCGATCGATCGCTGGCCGCGTTCGATGCGGCAACGGGGACACCGCTATGGCGAACGAAGGGCGACGCTCGACGGATCGAGGCGCTGACGCTCTGCGCCTTCGAAGGCCGCGCGTTCTTCCAACGCGGTGGTGGCGCTGCGGCCCGGCGCCGTGGACGAGCCGCGAGCGAGGCGGTCGCCATCGACCTCGAGTCCGGCGACGTCGTCTGGTCGGTTCCGGTCGGATCGGTCCGCATGGTGTGCGAGGCCGGCGTCGTGTGCTGGAACAAGAAGACGGTACAGCTCTTGTCGCGGGACGATGGCTCGGTGCTGTGGAGTCAGCCGACGAAGCTCGTCGGAGTGCGCGATATCGTCGCGGCCGGGGGCGCACTCTGGATCGGTGGCTTCCGGCCGTTCGACACCGGACGCAGATGGACGGGCCCCGTGTGGGGGCCCTACTTCGCGATGGAGCGCGACTTGGCTACCGGCGAGATCCGGCGCGAGGTCAGCACCGGGAATCCCAAGCACCACCAGCGCTGCTACGACGGCGCGGCGACCGATCGCTATCTCCTGACGGGACGACGCGGCACCGAGTTCATCGATCTCGAGAGCGGCAACGTGTCGTACCACAGCTGGGCGCGCGGCTCCTGCCGCTACGGCGTCATGCCGGCCAACGGTCTGCTGTACGTGCCGCCGCACCAATGCGGGTGCTACGCGGTCGCCAAGCTCATCGGCTTCAACGCGCTCGCCGCGTCGAGAAGCTACGGCGACAGCGAGGTGCTGGGCGGCCGTCTCGAGCGGGGAATGGCCTTCGGTCAGGCGATCAGCGCATCGAAGACGGACAGCATCGCCAGGCGCGATTGGCCGACGTTTCGACGCGACGCCGCGCGCAGCGGCTCGACCCCGGTCGTCCTGCCGCGTCGGCTCGGAACGAGGTGGAAACTCGCCGTCGGCGACGCGTTGACCGCGCCGACCGTGGCCGGGGGGCGCGTGTACGTTGCCGCGAAGATGCGTGACGACGTCGTCGCTCTCGATCTAGCTACCGGCACGAGAGTCTGGCGCTACACGACGGGCGGCCCCGTCGATTCGCCGCCGACCCTGCACGCGGGACTGGCGCTCGTCGGCTGTCGGGACGGCTTCGTCTACGCGCTGCGCGCGACGGACGGGACGCTGGCGTGGCGCTTCCGCGCGGCGCGCGATCCGCGTCGTCTCGTCGCGGCGGGTCGGCTCGAGTCGCCGCAGCCCGTGCCGGGAAGTGTCCTCGTCCGCGACGGCGTACTCTGGTGCACGGCGGGGCGGTCGTCGTTCCTCGACGGCGGCATCGATTTGCTGCGGCTCGATCCTGCGTCCGGCAAGATGCTCTCACAGCAGCGGATCTACAGCCCGGACCGCGATACCGGACAGCAGGCAGATCCGCTTCAGCAGCGGGTCATCCGCGGATCGCGCATGGATATCCTCTCCGCGGAGGGAGAGCGCGTCTTTCTCCAAGACCGCGCCTTCGCCGCAGCGGACGGCAGCCCTGTCGAGAAGCGCGCGCGTCACCTCTTCGCGATCACGGGCTTCCTGGACGACGAGTGGGTCCACCGCTCGTACTGGGTCTACGGCGAGATCCCGGCCACGAAGCTCGGATCGGGCGGCGACCGCATGCAGGAGGTCGTCTTCGGCCGGCAGCTCTCGGTCGACGGCGACGTCGTCTACGGCTACGGCCGCAAGGTCGTGCATTGGTCCAACGAGTACCAGGACGGCCCGGTCCGTTTCTTCGCGCGCCGCAAGGACGTGCGCAAGGATGTCTTCGTCTGGGAGCGGCCGGCGACGATTCGCGCACGCGCCCTGATCGTGACCGGTGACGAGGTGATCGCGGCGGGGCTATCGAACGACGCGAGTGACGGGCCCGCGCAGCTCGTCCGCCTCTCGAAGGTCGACGGCAAGCAGCGTGCTGCCATGCCGATCGCGGCCGAGCCGGTCGTGAACGGCATGGCCGCGGTCGATGGGGCGATCGTCCTGTCGCTCGCGAGCGGCGAGGTGGTCTGCCTGGCGGCGAAGCGCTGACAGCGCAGACAACGCCTGAGCGCGGAAGCCGGGGCCGTCAATGCCGCGGTGGCTGCGCTCCCGGCCCGGTTCCCCACGCCTTGTTCGGCCGTGGGCCGAGCTCCAATACGAGCCGGCCGCCGTCGACGAGATCGGAGTGATAGAACCACGCCTTCCGAAGCGGCTTGCCGTCGAGCGTCGCCGATTGGATGTACATGTTCTCGGGCGAGTTGTTGCGCGTCTCGACGACGAACGTCTTGCCCGAGTAGTACCTCTCGTCGAGGTGGATCGTCACGCGGTCGAAGATCGGCGACGCGATCTCGTAGATCGGCCGGGTCGAGCAGCCGCCGTCCATCTGGAAGAGCCCCATGGCGCTCATCACGTACCACGCGCCCATCTGGCCCTGGTCCTCATCGCCGGGGTAGCCGTCATACGGACCGACGCCGTAGTAGACGTCGAGAATCTCGCGCGTCCACTTCTGGGCGAGCCAGGGCTTGCCCGAGTAGTTGAACAGCCACGACGACTGCATGTTCGGCTGGTTGCCGTGGTTGATCGGG
>CAYMRB010000566.1:0-5437 GCA_964392615.1 uncultured Planctomycetia bacterium
GGTCGCTCCGACTGCGACCGCACGCGCCGGGAAGGCTGCGTCGGCGGCGTCTTCGCTCTTCTGTCAGCCGGGCAAGACGCGTTCGGGTTCCGCACCGTCCCGCTGCACGATCCCCCCGAATGCTCGCCGGCGTGCTACTACGACGTCGCGTGGGCCGACCTCGACACTGACGGTCACGTCGACGCGATCGCGCTCGACTTCCTGTCGGAGCGCATCGACCTCTTCGCCGGCAACGGAGACGGCACCTTCGACCGTCGACCGTCTCTCGAGACCGCGGGGCGCGGGGCACGAGCTCTCGCGATCGGCAACGTCGACGACGCGAGCGCCGCGGACTCGACCCTCGACATCGTCGTCGCGAATCGACGCAGCGCGACCCTCAGCGTGCTCTACGGCCAGGGCGACCTCACGTTCCGTCCGGTCGTGTCGATTCCGAGCGGCGACAGCCCGCGCGACGTCGAGATCGCCGACATCAATGGCGACGCGATCAGCGACCTCGTCGTGGTCAACCGCGACACGCACAGCCTGTCGATCATCACCGGCACCGGCGGCGGCGAGTTCGCGACCGACATGGTCGAAGTGCCGACGGGCACGAGCCCGCGACAGATCGCGCTGACCGATCTCGACGCCGACGGCGGCCTCGACGCGATCGTCGCGAATCGCATCTCGGCGGACGTGTCCATCCTGCCCGGTCTGTTCGGCTTCCTCGTGTCCGAATGCTACTACTCGTCGGGCATCACTCCCGTGTCGCTCGTCGCCGCGGTGCTCGGCGGCCTCGAGGGCCCGGACACGGCCGTCGCGGCGCTGCGCTCGCACGATATCCGCGTGCGCCGCAACACTGGAGACGGCGCGCTCGGCCTGGAGGACGTGTACCCGGTCGGATACGGACCGGCACACCTCGCGGAGGGCGATGTCGACGGCGACGGGACCATCGATCTGGTCGCCAGCTGCGTCGGCTCGACGACCGATCGCTCGGAGTCGGCACGCGCGGCGATCATCACGCTACCGGGGCGTGGCGACGGCACGTTTGCCGATCCGATCACGACGCGGACGAGAGAGTTCCGGCCGTACTGGCTCCGTCTCGACGATCTGTCGGGCGACGGCGTCCTCGACGCCGTGGTCGGCGGACTGAGAGGCGAGCTCGTCGTGCTCGAGGGCGCCGGCGACGGCACGTTCCGCAACGAGTCGTGGCTCCCGAGCCACAGCAGCACACCGCTGACGATCGCGCTGGGCGACTACGACAGCGACGGTCGGCTCGATATCGTGACATCGCGGGGCGGTGTCTACCTCAACGACGGTCGCTTCTTCGAGCCGCCGTGGACCGGGACGCTGCAACGCTTCCCCATCGACAGGGGTGACTGGGTCGTCGAGTCCGCCGACCTCGACGGCGACGGCGCGCTCGACCTGATGGTCGCGTTGACCTTCGTCTGGCCCGACCCGATCGCTGTGCACTTCGGCAACGGCGACGGCACTTTCGGGGCGTCGACCATCTACCCCGTCGGCATGGGCGTGACCGCGCTGTCGGCCACCGACTTCGACGGCGACGGCATCGTCGACATCGTCGGCGGCAATCGGTGCCTCGCGAGCGTCACGCTGCTGCGCGGCATCGGCGACCGACGATTCGAGCCGCTCGAGGACGTGCGTGTCTTCCCGGTCGAGGATCTCGTGGTCACCGACATGACGGGAGACGGCCGGCCCGATCTCGTCGGCGTCGGCGTCGGGCTCTGGGTGGTTCCGATGCACGGCACCTGCGCGCTGGGCGCCCCGCCGACGAACAGCGTGCAAGTCGCGTCCATTCGCGACAGCCTCGTGATCAACGAGGTGATGGCCGACAACGAGGACTTCTTCACCTTCTTCGACGCCCGAGAGCGCAGCCCGGACTGGGTCGAGATTCTCAACCCCACCGAGCAGGACGTCCCCCTTTCGGGTTGGACACTGCGCGGATATGGCCGCGGCGGCGGCGTCCAGAACTGGGTATTCCCCGACGGTCCTGTCATCGCTGCCGGTGACCACCTGGTCGTGTTCTGCGATGCCGACGGCGGGCCGCCACTCGGGCTCACCGCGCGCTTCGCCCTCGATCGCGACGGTGAAGGGATCGCGCTCGTGGCGCCTGATGGCGAAGAGGTCGACCGCGTCGACTTCCCCGCGATGCCCTCCGACGTGTCGTATGCCCGGTTCGTCGACGGAGCGCGGTTTCTGTCGTACAACCCGATTCCGACGATGGGCGCGTCGAACCGTCGACCGAGCAACCTCGACCCGTCGGTCGAGCCGCGTAACCCGAGCGTGCTCGAGGCGCAGGGCGACCGCATCGTGCTGACCGCCCAGACATTCGACGACATCGGGATCGCGTACGCGTCCGCGTTCGTCCGGCTGACGGAAGAGAACGAGTTCCGGGAGCTCGACCTGTTCGACGACGGGCAACACGGCGACGGCGAGGCATCCGACGGGCTGTTCGGGATGGAGTTGCCGGCGCTGGATCCTGGCACGGAAGTCCGCTACTACTTGCGCATCATCGACCTCGAAGGCGAGATCGCGATCGATCCGGCCGATCCTGCCGACATCGCGTCGCTGCACGCTTTCGTGACGCGCCCGGCAACGGCCAGCCTGCGGATCAGCGAGCTCGTCGCCGACAACGAGACCGGCATCGTCGACGAGCGCGGCGATCGCGCCGATTGGCTCGAGATCGTCAACTGCAGCCCCGAGATCGTGCCGCTCGAGGGCGTCGTCCTGACGAAGGAGCTTTACGACGCGGACGCGCCGCGCTGGACGGCGCCGCGCGGCTGGATCTTGCCGCCGGGCGAGCGCCTGGTCCTGTTCCTCGACAACGACCCGGAGGAGGGGCGGCTTCACGCGCCGTTCCGGCTCGATCGCGGCGGTGACGAGGTCTATCTGCTGCGGTACGCCGAGGCGGACGAGCCTCCCGTGCTGCTCGACGGAACGCGCTTCGGTCCTCTGGGCGACGACGTGGCGTGGGGACGACCCGGGCCGGACTGCGCCGCTCCGTTCACGTTCCTCGCGAACGCGACGCCCAACGCGCCGAATGCGGCCGACGCCGACGTCTTCGTGCGCGGCGATGCGAACGCCGACGGCAGAATCGACGTCAGCGACGCGATCGCGACGCTGATGTACCTGTTCGGCGGCGAAGGGCTGTCCGTGCCATGCGTCGCGAGCACGGATGCCGACGACTCGGGAGACGTCAACATCACCGACCCGATCGCGTTGCTCGCCCACCTGTTCGGCGGCGGTCCCCCACTGGCGAGCCCGACCGGCTTCTGCGGTCCGGATCCGACGCCGCCGCAGCTGGATTGCGAGTCGTTCCCGCCGTGTGAGTGATCAGCGGAAGCAGTCCGTTGAGAGAGGGCTCCGAGCGCGAGGGCGAAATGGCCGCCATCGCGCCGGATGCCCTCTCTCGACGGGCTTTTAGTCGCGCCGACGCGGGCCGCGGCGACCGCGACGCGAGCGCTCGCTGCCGCCGGACTGTCCGTCGCGGCCCTCGTTCGAGTCGGCGCGCGACCGCTTGCGGGACGCGCCGCGCTCGGAGCTTCCGGTCGTCGTCCCGTTGTCGCGCTGGCGGCGCTCCGCGTCGCGTCTCGTTCGCGATGGTCGCGACGGCTTGGACGGGCGAGCTCCATCGCCGCGGGCGGAACGGCCCTCGCCCGACTCTTCGTTCGAGCGGCGACGCGGTCGACGACGGGACGCCTCTTCGCGCGAACTCGAGCTCGATTCCGAGTCCGACTTCCGACGGCGAGAGCGACCGCCGTCGGCCGATGGCGCGCGCTGCGCCTTCGGCGCTCCTCGGGAGCCGCCGCGTTGGCGTCCACGGCCCCCGCCACGACCCCCGCCGCCACCACCGCCGCGTCCGCCCTGGCGTCCGCGCGAGCCGGGTCGCCGAGCGGGTCGATCGTCCGTCGAAGTCTCGACGTCCTCAAAGCCATCGACGCGGCAGCGCGGAATGGCCGCATCGAGCTGCCGCTCCACCGCACGCACGATGGCGCGATCTTCACCCGTGACGAACGTGTAGGCCTTGCCGCTCCGTTCGGCACGACCGGTGCGTCCGATGCGGTGCGTGTAGGCTTCGGGTGTGCCGGGCACGTCGAAGTTGAACACGTGGGAGATCTGCTCGACATCGATGCCTCGCGCGACGATGTCGGTCGCGACGAGGATGTCGAACCGACCGTCGCGGAACCCGCCCATGGCTCGATCGCGTGCGTTCTGGGACATATTGCCCTGCAGCGCGACGGCGCGGTATCCGGCCTTGTCGAGATCGCGCGCGAGCTTCCGCGCGCGGTGCTTCGTGCGCGTGAACACGAGAGCCGACACGACGCGCTCCGACTCGATGAGGTGCTCGAGCAGCTCTCGCTTACGCCGTTCTGCAACGGGGTAGAGCGCGTGCTCGATCGTCTTCGCCGGCTTGCTGTGGGCCAGCTCGACGGTCACCGGATCGTGAAGTATCTCGTGCGCCAGGCCGCGAATCTCGCGCGGCATCGTCGCGGAGAACAGGAGGTTCTGCCGATCCTCGGGGAGCACCGCGAGAATGCGGCGGAGATCCGGCAGGAAGCCCATGTCGAACATGTGGTCGGCTTCGTCGAGGACGAGCGTCTCGATCGTATCGAGGCGCACCGCGCCCTGACGGTGCAGGTCGAGCAGGCGACCCGGGCACGCGACGACGATCTGCGGCCGCCGTGCGAGATCGCGAATCTGGCGGCGATCGGAGACACCACCGTACACGGTCACCGTGCGGATGTTCGTGAACTGAGCCAGCGAGTGGAAGTCCGAATCGATCTGCTTGGCCAGCTCACGCGTCGGCGCGACGACCAGAACGCGCGGGCCGGGGCCGCGATCGCTCAGCAGGCGGTCGAGAATCGGCAGCGCGAAGGCGGCCGTCTTGCCGGTGCCGGTCTGCGCGAGACCGAGCACATCGCGCCCGTCGAGAACGGCCGGAATGGTCTGGGCCTGGATCGGCCGCGGCTCGGTGTAGCCGACCGCAGCGATGGCGCGCTCGAGCTCGCCACAGAGATCGAACGAAGAGAACGTACGCGACGTCGGAACCGACGGCGCGGAAAGGGAACTGGGCATGAACGTAAGAAACCGTCTTCCGGTGGGTCCGGGAGGCTTCGTGTCAGCCCGGAATACCACCATTCTCCGCCAGCACAACAGAGGCAGGCAAAAAGGTCAGTGCGGCGCGAGTCTGGTGGCAGATCCTGTTGTACGCCGAAGGGGCGGCATTCCGCCGGCCCATGAGAACGGAGAAGAATACCGGCGCCGGAGCGGGATAGCCAGCTCCGATTCGACGCGGCGGGTGATGGGGCGCTTCTGATAACCCCGGGGGCGGTCCGATTCCGAGGCCGACTCCGAGGCCGACTCCGAGGCCGACGCCGAGGCCGACTCCGACTCCCAGGCCCGCGCCCAGGCCGCCGCCGAGGCCCACTCCGACGCCCCC
>CAYMRB010000567.1:0-5435 GCA_964392615.1 uncultured Planctomycetia bacterium
TGCCCACTGCAGTTTCGACCCTGAGAGCCGACGCGTCCTGCACCGACGCTGCGAGACGCCCGTGGCTCCTCGACTGGCACTCCGACCACTTCACATCGTACTGCCGACGGGAGCTCGATCCAAGCCCTGGGACGCCTCGTCGTGCGAGTCGATCACAGCGCTATCTGTCCTGGCCGGTCGGAGTCGCCGCCGGGTGCATTCGACGGTAGACGTCGTAGGCGTTTCTCAGCGCCGCTGACGAGATCGCTTCGGGAGACTCCGCGTCGGGACTCCCCTCATCAGGCCATTCGACACGAACGGTTTCCGCGCCGGTTGTCGTCCGCGCGTCGCGCGAGGGCGGGCTCCAGTCGATGCCGAGGCTGGACAGGTGCTCGCGAATCAACGGCAGGCCCCACCGCTCCACATGGCTCGACCTTCTCACCCAGAGAGCCCCGGCACCGTCGAACCAGATCTCCTCGATCGTCTCGGAATACGGACCGCGTACCCGCGCCAATACAACGCCGCTTCCGGGCTCGATCAGTTCGACCGTGCGGGGATCGGGCGCCAAGGCGAGGATGCCACCGCCGCGATCGAAGCCGAGATACCCCGCGGATCCCGGATGCTCGCGACGTCTCCTCCAAAGCTCCTTCCAATCGCCAGTGCTCCACACACCGTAGTAGGTCTGGGTGTTGAGCGCCAGGTACCGCGACGTCGAGTCGAAGGCGACGCGTGCGTAGCCCGACGCGATCGTGGCGAGCCGCTTGCCGCTGCCGAGCTCCCAGACCTCGACGTTCTTTCCGCGCCACGTCCCCGTCGCCAGCCATCGCGCGCCGGGGCTGATGGCCATCGAATCGAGGCCCGGATGTTCGACGAGCCCCAGGACCCTCTCTGGCCGCGTGTTGCTGACGACGAGGCCGAAGTGGCGGCCGATGATCGCGCCGCAAGCCAGGCCGTCCGGACTCGGATCGATCGTGCGGAGGCGTTTCATGCTGAAGAGACACCGAGGCGGGCTGACGGTCAGAACCGATTGCCCGTCTTCGATCGAGGTCTCGAGCGGGTAGATCACGAGGCGGCCTCGGACGTCTCCCAGCAAGGCGTCGCCCCGCGACGAAATGCGCAGGTCGCGGAGCGCTGTCGGAGACGACGTCACGAGTTGGCCGTCGCGGGCGTCGAAGAACTGGATCTCTCCGTCGGCGACGCGCAGCAGGAGGCGCCCGTCCGCCGTCGTGTCGCCATGCTCCGTGTCCGGGAACGTCACGAGCTCGCGACCGGTGACGACACTCCAGCTGTAGACCGTGAAGGGCCCCTCGCCGACAACGCCGGCGAGCCGACGACCGTCGGTGTGGAAGAGGATGTCGTTCGACGACACGCCGTAACGGCGCAGGATCTCCCTTCCGGTCTCCGCATCCCAGAGCCGCAACGTGTCGTCCCAGCCGCTCGAGGCGATGACGGTGCTCCCCGGTTGGAACGCGATCGAGGCGACGGTGCCGTCGTGCCCTTCAAGGGTCCGCTCGAGCCGCTCCCGACGGACGTCCCACAGGAAGATCTTCTTGAACGAGGCCGCGGCGAGGAGTCGGCCGCCCGGCTGCCAGGCCAGATCGCGGACCGGCTCCGGGAATTGCACGACGGTGGAGCGGGGCCGTTCGCGGTCGTCCTCTTCAAGGTCGATCAGTTCGACCGTGCGATCGCCGAAGGACACGGCGAGTCGCAACCCCGAGGGAGCGAAACGCAGCGTGTCGGGCTCGCTCTTCACCGACAAGACGAGATCGGATTCTGTCAGAGACGCCAACTCGAAGAGCCAAACGGTGCCGGTACTCGCCGCGGCGAAACGGTCGATCGCAGCACTGAAGTCCGCTGCCGCGCGAAACAAGCCGAGACTTGCCCGCGTCTCGAGAACGACCTTCCGTTCCGAGACGTCGAGAACTCGAAGCGACCCGGTCTGACCGGCCACGGCGAGGAAACGACCCCGCGGTGAAAACCGCAGGAACTTCGCGGCCTGCCCCGGTTCGAACACGCGGATAACGGTCGGCGCTCCGACGAGCTCGGAGCCTTCGATCGATCGAAGCGCCACGTTGCCGTCTCGATCGGCACTGGCGACCCGGTCGAGGTTTCGAGCGAACGCGACGTCGGTGACGTCCGCGAAGTCGATCCGTCCGTCGGGCTGCGTGCTGGCGAGGGCCAGCGCGCTGATCGCTTCGTCGCGAAGCGCGGCCGACGGGCGGATCCTGGCCGCACTGCGAATCGCGCCGATTGCGCGTGTGCGGCCTTCGGGGTCGTCGCTGCGCTGGTACGCACGCGCCTGAGCCACGTATGACTCCCGCAGGCGGGCGCGCGACCGCTCGTACGCTCGGCCGAGAAGAGCGAGGGCGATCGTCACCGCAGCGACGAGGCAGCACAGGAGGACGAGAGCCGCCGTCGGGGCCGGATTGCGCCGGCACCAGCGCCAGGCTCGCTCGACGCTCGTGACTCGACGTGCGGCGACGGGCTTCCCTTCGAGGTAACGTCGCAACTCGCGCCCGACCGCGGCGGCGCTCTCGTAGCGATTCGCGGGGCTCTTCTCGAGACACTTGAGACAGACGGACTCGAGATCTCGCGGGACGCGCGAATCGATCGTGCTCGGCGCCACGGGATCCTCGCTGACGACCCGACGCAACGTGTCGAACGAGTCCGCCGCCTCCAGCGGCGCTCTTCCCGTCAGCAGCTCGTAGAGCACCGCGCCCAGACTGTAGACGTCGGAGCGAGCCCCGACCGGTCCGAGCTGCGGGGAGACTTGCTCGGGAGCCATGTAGCTCGCCGTTCCGAGGATGGCGCCGGTCTGGGTCAAGTCGCTCTCTGTCCCGAGCCGCTTGACGAGCCCGAAGTCGCCGAGACGCGGCACGTCTCGCTCATCGAAGAAGACGTTGGCGGGCTTGAGATCGCGGTGAACGATTCCCTGCCGGTGCGCATGCTCGAGTGCGACTGCGAGGGTCTCGACGAGCTGCGCCGTTTCCCGCGGCCTGCCGGCATAACGGCCTACGCGCTCGGCAAGGTTGCCGCCGGGCATCCACCGCATCGCCAGGTAGTGCTCGCCTCGGGATTGTCCGACTTCGTAGACCGGCACGATGTTCGGGTGGTCCAAGCCCGCGGCAGTTTCGGCTTCCAGACGAAAGCGCTGCACGTCGTCGGAGGAGGCGAACTGCCCCGAGCGGATCACCTTGACGGCGACCGTCCGTCCGAGGTCGGCCTGCCTGGCACGGTAGACGACTCCCATCCCGCCGCGCCCGATCTCGTCGAGAAGCTCGTACCTGCCGAGTCGCCGCCAGGGTTCGGCGTCGGAGGACTGCTCGGGTTCCGTCCGTGTCGAGGCGACGCCTCCCGGCGAAGGCAGCCGTCGAGCGGCGTCGCCGAACTCGTCCATCGCACAAAAGAACTCCTCGAGCTCGGCGCGCAACTGCGGGTGCCGCGCCATGACTTCCTCTGGAGTCACGCGCTCGCCGCGATCGGACGCGTCGCAATACTCGGCGACGACCTCGTCGACGCGACGTTCCTTCGCTTCGCTCGCGTCCCGGTTCTTCCCGTCCGATGACACGAGGCTACTCCAGCGCCTCTAATTGCACCTTCAGCGCGACCAGCGCAGTGCGCAGCAGACGGGCCGCGGCAAACCGGCTGAGCTCCAGACGCTCGCCGATTCGGGTCAGCGGCAGATCGTGCCAATGACGGAGGATCAGCGCCTCGTACTGGTCCTCCGGCAGGGTCGCCATCGCATCCGCCAGCCGGAGCGCCCGCTCCTGGCGGACAGCGTGACCGCTGGGGGTCGTCTGGTCAGCGGCGAGCCAGTACCCGAGGAACTGCGACGACTTTTCGAGGTCGGCCTCGATCGACCGTTCGCGCGCGACGTCTCGACGCGCCCGGCGGTGGTCGCGGCCGGCGTTGGCCAAGTTGTTCGCGAGAATCCGGCGCAGCCAGCCCGCCTCCTCTTCGGGACTGCGCGGCTCGTACTGCGGACGGGCGAGGTGCGCCTCGAGCAGCGTCTGTTGCACGATGTCCGACGGATCCACCCGCGCCCGAAGGTCCGGGCCGATCCGCGTGCGGGCGAGGAGCCTCAGGTAGTCGCGGTACTTCTCGAACTCGAAAACCATCGTTCGACGAAGGCTCCAGGATCGGCAATACCGGCCACGAGGGAGCCGCAAGGGCCCGAAGGTCTGTCGCGCGCTCAGTCGGCCTACGCCCGGCGCGCCAGAACTCCCACTTCCCCACCTTCCGCCTGGCTGTCGTGAATGTCCACGCCCTTTTTGCCGCTCTTCGGTCGTCGTTCTGCGCCGTCGCGGGGCAGAACGTGGATGGTCCGAGCACACGATTCTCCGATTCTCGCGCTCGCTCATCGCCGGGACGGTGCTCCTTCGTGTGGGCGACGAAACCCGCCCGTTCGTCTCACGGAGAAGCCCATGAAGCAGTCCCACATCCACCACCGCAGGCTGCCGCTCGCGGCGGTTATCGCGTCGATCGTCATCTCTGCCGCCGCCGACCGGCTCCCCGCCGATCCCCGCTTTCTGCGCGGCGATGCGAACGGCGATGGCGTCGTCGACATCAGCGACACGGTCGATCTCCTCGGCTGTCTGTTTCAAGGCGAGCCGAGTGCCGGAAGCTGCGACGACGCAGCCGATGCGAACGACTCGGGCGACGTCGACGTTTCTGATCCGATCCGCGTGCTCCTGTACCTGTTCGCGGACACCGGCTCGCTCCCCGAGCCTTTCTTCGACTGCGGCGTCGATCCGAGCCCCGACGAGCTGAGCTGCGAGCTCTACTCCAATTGCCCGCCGGCCACACCGCGCCTGATTTCGGCTACGCCCGCGATGGCTTCGCTCCCGCGCCCACTCGGTTCCGACGTCTACCGCGTCCCGATCCGGCTCGAGTTCGAGGATCTGGACGCCGATCTCGAACGCTTGGAGGTGCATCTCCGCGCGCCTGGAGGCGTATCTCGTCTCGATTGGTTCGACACCCACTCTCTCGGGGCTTCCGGCAGCGCAGGCCACTTCGAATGGGCGGTCACGTTTGACTCGACACACGCGGAAGGCGACTATCGCTACAGCCTCGTTCTCCTCGATGATCTTGGCAACGCGAGCGACGATGAGCCGGTCGAGATCCGGCTCACAGCGCCCGGCCCCCCACCGCCGCTCGGAATCTCGGCTGTCGAGCCCGAGGACGGCGCCCTTCCGCTCGACGAGTTCGAGATCCACGGCACCGGTTTCGCCGCCTCGTCGCTCGAGGAGACGACCGTCAGCTTCGGTGGGGTCCGCGCCATCGTCCAGGAGATCCGTCCGAACACCATTCTCGGCCGGATACCGATCGACGCGGTCTCTGGCCCCGTGATCGTCTCGAACGCTCTCGGTGTCGTTACAGCCCCGCTCGTCCAGACCATCGCGGGCACGCTCGAGATCTGCGCGGACGGCGGCTCGGTGCTGGCTCCCTCCTCCTCG
>CAYMRB010000568.1:0-5399 GCA_964392615.1 uncultured Planctomycetia bacterium
CGGCGTCGGTGTCGGTGTCGGTGTCGGAGTCGGGCGGGGCTCGGAGTCGGACTGACGACCCTCTCGGACTCGGAATCGGAGCCGGACGCTCCGGTCGAGGCGCGCGGTTGCGCGCCCCCTCGGCAGGTCCTAACCTCAGGAGTCCCGCCGCGTCGCAAGACGCTCTTGTTGTCCCCCGGGCCCGATCCCGCCACCGCCGTCCGCCTCGCTCGCTCCATGTCGACAGAGTTCGAGGAAATCGGTCGCCGCATCCGCGCCGCGCGCGAGGCGTGTTGCATGGAGCGGGAGACCGTCGCCGACCGTCTCGGCTGCTCGCGCTGGCGCGTCCTCGCCATCGAGCTCGGCACCGAGGCCATCGGTGCGCTCGAGGCCGATCGCCTCGCCATGCTCTTCGGGCGCGATGTCGGGGAGCTTGTCGCCGGCGTCCCGGTCGTCGACTGCGGCCTCGCTGCCTTCGTTCGCGCGTTCCCGGAGGTTGCCAAAGACGAGGCGCTTCTCACGCCGTTGCGCGGTTGCGTTCGTCTCGCTCGCGATCTTGCGCGTCTCGAGCGCCCCGCGAACCCCGCAACAGTCTCGAGACGACCCGGGCGAATGCGTTCGCAGCCGCGCTGCTGCTTCCGTCCTCGGCGCTCGAGGTGGTCTGCGCGGCGTCCTGCGACGTGCGGATCGACGACGTCGCCCGGCTTGCGGCACGCTTTGGGACGAGTCGCTCGGCGGTGCTGTTCCGCTTGCGCAACCTCGGTGTGATCACCAGCGCACAGCTCGTCGCACTGCGAGGTGAGGAGCGCCGCGGCGTTGGCCGGGCGCTCGCCGAACTGCTCGGTCGAGAGCCGGCGGCGACGGAGGGGATCGCAGACGCGACGTCAGCCGAAGCTCGCTGCCGTCTTCTCGAGTTCGCACTCGACGCGATGCGGCGCGGTGCCGTGTCGCGCGCCAAGCTTCTCGAGCTCGCCGCTCTGGCCGAAGCCTCCGACCAGCTGCTGCGACGCGTCATTCCGCGCGAGAGACCCGTGGACGGCCGCGGTCCGGAGACGAGTCCCGGACGGCCCCTGCCGCCGTCGTCGGGTCCCATCGCCGCCATCGCGGTCGCCGAGCTCTGCCGCCTCAGCGTTCGAGAATTGATGTCGATTCCCGGCGTCGGGCCGGACACCGCCGCGCGAATCGTCGACGCGCTGCGCGGCGGTGCGAAGTAGTCGTGTGTGCGTGACGCGTCAGCCCGCCGCCTCGGCCGCCGCAGCCGCACTCTTCAGATCGCTGCCGAGCCCGATCACCGCCGTCGACGCGACCAGGATCAGGAGGCCGATCGTGACGAGCGCGCCGCGTTCGTCGGAGAGTCGCACGAATCGGTAGAGTGTACGCGGATCTCGGGTTGGATACCGAGACCCGACCGCCGTTCGCCGCGGAGCGCGCTACTCGAACTTCACCTCGTAGCGCTCTCCCGCCTGCAGCTCGATAGTCGCAGGCCCCTTGATCCGCTGTCCGGCCGGCGCGCGGAGCTTGTGCTTCCCGGGCACTGTCGCGGTCAGCATCGCCGATGACGCTCGGCCGCCTTTCCAGTGAAGGTCGACCTCGAGGCCGCCGCGTGCTCGCAGGCCGCGGACGCTACCGTCTGCCCATGCGTCGGGCAGCGCTGGCAACATGTGAACCTCGCCCATGTGCGACTGCAGCAGCATTTCACACACTCCGGCCGCGTAGCCGAAGTTGCCGTCGATCTGGAACGGCGGGTGCGTGTTGAAGAGGTTGTCGAGGATCATGCTGCGGACCATGCCGTTGAGGATGCTGTAGGTCCGGTTGCCATCGTGCAGCCGCGCCCAGATCGAGATCTTCCACGCTCGACTCCAGCCGGTGGATGCGTCGCCTCGCGCGTTCATCGATACCTTCGCCGCCGCGGCCAGCTTCGGCGACGTCAACGGCGAGATCTGCCGACCCGGATGCACGGCGATCATGTGGGACAGGTGGCGGTGCTTATCCTTCGGGTTGTCCCGGTCGACCATCCACTCCTGCAGCTGGCCCCACTTGCCGATCTGCGGGCCCAGTAGGCGCTCGCGCATCGAAGCAACCCTGTTGCGGAACGCCTCGTCGACGCCGAGAGCGGCCGACGCTTCGAGGTAGTTGGTGAACAGGTCCCACGCCAATTGCTGGTCGAACGAGACGCCGTCCTCGTGGGGGCCGTGCTCCGGCGAGAAGCCGTCGGGCGAGACTAGCTTGCCGTTCGGCAGCTCCTTCAGGTGATCCTCCCAGAACTCGCAGAGCTCCTTGAGAATCGGGTACGCGCGCGTCTCGAGGTACTCCTTGTCGCGAGTGAACGCGTAGTGGTCCCACAGGTTCTGCGCGACCCACGCCGCGTCGCCCTTCGACCACTTCCACGTGGAGCCACCGAATACGCCGTTCTCCGCGTGACTGATCCAGCCGCGCGTGTTGAACGTCGCCTTGGTCTCGTCACGCCGGACGCCGCGAATCGAGTACACCCAGTCTGCCAGGGGCTCGAAGCACTCCGCGAGGTTCGCCGCATCGACGAACCAGTAGTTCATCTGGATGTTGACGTCGGTGTGGTAGTCGCTCCGCCACGGCGGGCGGTTGCTGCGATTCCACAAGCCCTGTAGGTTGGCCGGCAGCGTTCCCGGGCGGGAGCTGCTGATCATCATGTAGCGCGCGTACTGGAAGATCAGCTCCTCGAGATCCGGGTCGGCGCCTCCTGCCTTGTACGCCTTGAGTCGCTCGACAGTGTCCTGTCGGCGTACGGCCTCATCCGTCTCTCCGACGTCCAGCGAGCAGCGATCGAACAGGCTGCGATAGTCACGGACGTGTTCGACTAGAAGTTCGTCGAACGATCGCTCGGACGCGGCTGCGAGTTGGGCGGTGAGGCGCGCGTGGGGAGGCGCACCCTTCCAACCCCGGTCGCGCTGGTTCAGGTAGTCCGTGTCGGCGGCGACGAGTACCGTCAGGGTGTCACACCCGGTGAAGCGAATGCCGCCGTCGTCGGCCGCGAGCGTCCCGCCTTCGTTCAGGACCAGGAGCTGAGCTTCGTACGACAGCGCGATTTCGTAGGGCTTCTTGCGGCCCCGAGTGCTGCCGCCGCCATAGACGTATCCCTCTAGCGTTCCGGTGGCCGTGATGCGGTTGTCCTCGGTCGCGATGCTCGCCTTGTGAGCATCCTTGAGGAGGATGCGGCCCGTGTGAGCTCCCTTGCGGTCGGCGGTGAATCGCAAGACCATCACCTCGGCCGGGCGACTGCAGAAATAGGTGCGCCGGTACTTGATGCCGCCGCGTGCATATCGCACCTCGTGCACCGCGTGACCTATGTCCAGCGCGCGTTCGTAGCCTTCGGACGGCGTCGACTCCGTCGCGTCGAACTCGACGAAGATGTCGCCGAACGACTGATAGGCGCCCGTGTCCTTCTCGTCGCCGATCCACAGGCTGTCTTCGTTGAACTGAATCTGCTCCCGCTCGACGCCTCCGAAGATCATTCCGCCCAATCGGCCATTGCCGATCGGCAGCGCCTGCTTCTCCCAATTCGCCGCCGGAGCGCCGTAGCGGAGGATCGATTCCGCCGACGCCGGCGCGGTGATCGCGCAAGCCGCTGCCAGCAGAACGCACGTCCAGCGGATGCCCGGAAAGGAACTGCGTCTCCTCGCTCTCATTCGTCTCTCTCCTGTCGCTAGCATTGTCTAACGCGCGCACCTTGCGGGCCGATCGCCCGGGGCGCTCGACAGGTCATGCTGCGCGAAAGAAGGATCGAGTTCCAGAGGTCGACGACGAGGCCGATCTATCGCAGCCGCGCGCGGATTCGCACGAAGCCGCTGCCGAGCTTGACCGCGAGAAGAGCCGTCGCCAGCCAGAGTGCGAGGCTCATCGTTCCCGGCCACAGGAACGCGTCGATCGCGATCCAGGCGTAGATCGCGAAGCGTGGCCGAAAGAGCCATGCATAGGGCACATCGAGGGCGTTGCGCAGGAACGCGAACAGGACCACCGCGGTGTACACGACGACGTAGACCGTGCCGGCGACGGCGTCGGCCATGCCGGCAGCTACGAGAGCGCAGGTCGTCGCGGCGATGACCGTCTGATCGGCCATCGTGTCGGTGAACGAACCGGCGTTCGACGCGTGACCCTGGAACCGCGCGAGCGGGCCGTCGAGACCGTCGAGGATGACGTGAGCGGTGAGAGCGACGAGCGCCTGCCAGTGCATTCCGACGAGCCACAGGGGGACGAAGCTCAATCCGGCGACGAGCGACACCGCGGTCAGGCCATCGGCCGTCATCCGTACGCGCGTCAGCGCCGCGAGGAGCGGTCGCAACAGCCGCGCGCGCAGCGCGCGGCCTTGGTCCATCGCGGCGCGTTCGCCCTGGCTGTAGCAGTCGATGCTGACTGCTTCGCGGCGGCTCGACTCCGCCTTGACCGCGAGCTTGCCGTCGCTGTGGGCTTCAATCATGTTCGGATGTCGCAGTCACGAGGTCGATGGGGCGTAGATCGAAGCGGCTCCCACGTACCGCTGAACCGGTGTTGTGGAAGCGTAGACCGCGGTACGCGAAACCGCTGAACGCGACGTGCGTGTGCCCGAAGTACACGTCCTCGACGCCATCGAGCAGGTCGCGATCGAGGCTTTCGAGATAGAAGAGGATCCGGCGTGCGACGCGATGCTTGCGCAGCCAGACTCGGGCGAAGGCGCGGTCGAGGCGAGCTCTTCCGACCAGGTCGTAGCAGCGATTCAGGACGCGACCTCGACGCCGCTTGCGCTCCCAGTTGCGCCGGTAGTGCACGAGGCGGCCGCGATCCATGCGCCGGTGGGCCATGTCGCCGTGCAGGAACACGCAGCAGCCAAGACGGATCTGGTGTTCGTGCCACGATAGGTTCGGCAGTCGCCGTTCGAGATCCGCGAGCGCCTCGCGGTACGCAGGGATGCAGTCGTGGTTTCCAAGCAGGAACCAGAACCGGCACGCCGGGGCGTGGCACGCCAGATCCTCGATCCAATCCCGCGCCGCCGCGACGCTCGCCTCGATCGAGCGGAGCTCTGTCCACTGGAAGTCGAACGTGTCGCCGTTGAACACGAAGAAGTCGGCCGCACGCGCCGCGGCGCGAATCGCGTCGAGCCGTCCCGAGGCGTCGGAGCGCCGCGCGAACACGTGCAGGTCGGACACGACAAAGCCCTTCGCCGGCGGCCGGCGGGCTCCGGTGGCCACACGTCGGAGGCCCATCTCGTCGTCTCGCATGTCATCCGGGCTGTCGTCGCCAGTGAGCTCGTCGCGGACAGACCGATGGCCCGCGATCGCTGCTCCCGAAGCAAACGCCGGGCCAGTCCTCGAACGCCGCCATCGCTCGCACGACGGGAGAGACCGGCCCGCGGATGGCGCGCATCGGATGCGCACGGGGTGGCATGCGCCGCACGTCGAGAGGGCGGGGGG
>CAYMRB010000569.1:0-5374 GCA_964392615.1 uncultured Planctomycetia bacterium
GCCGGTGATCAGGCACGAGCGGTTGACGGCACAGACGCCGGTGATGCCGACCGCGTTCGTGTAGCGCACGCCTTGCGCAGCGAATCGGTCGATGTTGGGCGTGATCGCGTAGCGATCGCCGTAGCAGCCGAGGTCGGCGCTGATGTCCTCGCAGGTGAGCCAGAGGACGTTCGGTCGCGAGCGGTTTCCATCTTCAGCGATGACCGTCGACGCGGCCGCGAAGGCGATCAAAAGGGCGACGAGGGGTCGTCTGGTCATGTCGCGGGCTCTTGTTTTCCGAGGTGCAGATCGTCGAGTGATGACGTCCGCGCATTCTACCCGCGAAGGGCGCTCGGAATCGAACCCGGCGTCGACCTCACTCTTCGACGCGGAAGGGGACGTTGGCGACGTCGGCCGCGTTCTGCCCGTCTCCCACGTACGCGAAGATGCGATACACGCCGGGCGCGTTCGGGGCCCGGAAGGTTGCCCCGACGTTCGTCGCCTCCAACACGTTGTCGGCGAAGCTCGGCGGCGCGTCCTGGTGGTAGCCCCCTGTCAGGTGCCTCTTGGCGTCTGCCATGAGAAGCCAGTCGACCTTCAGCGGCTGACCTTCCGGATCCTGCGCTCGCAGCTTCGCCTTCACGATCGCGCCCGCCTTCACCGTCGTGCCGCCGAGAAGCGACAGCGCATCGATCCGCGGACAGAGGTTCTTCGGAGGCTCGCCCGACCACTGCCGAGTCATCACGTCGACCGCGGCGGTCTTGCGTCCGTCCGCGAGGAACATGCCGAACCAGGTCGGAGTCGCCTCTTGCTTGTAGCCCCACATGAACGCGTACGATCCGAGGCACAGGCTGCGATCGGACTGGAGCGCCCGGTGCGACTCCTCATACGTCGCCGCCTTGACGTGTCCGAGCTCCTCGACGACCGTCCCGATCTCGTTCTTGGGGAGCTCCCACGGTCCGCGTGGGCCGAACTCCGTCACGATGTACGGCTTCGTGCCGCCGCGCTCTCGATAGCGGCGAGGGATCGACGGGGCGCCGCCGTAGGAGTTGATTCCGACGATGTCGATGCTGGGACAGAGTCGGTGGAGGTGCTGGATCTTCTCGCCTCCGACCTCCGCCAGGACGGTCATCGTCGGGTGCAGCGGGTCTTCCTCCTTGATCCGCTTCGCGAGCGTCTCGACGTGTTGCCACACGGCGGGATTGTCGCCGCGCCCGCCCTCCATCTCGTTGCCGATGCCCCAGAGCAGAACCGCAGGGTGGTTCTTGTACTTGCGGACACCGTCCAGGGCCATCTTCGTCTGGTCGGCGACCTGCTGCGGATCATCGTAGTCGAGATCGTGTCGCAGCCAGATGCCGACCGCGACCGTCAGTCCGTGTCGCAGCGCCTCGTCGAGTCTGCCGTCCTCGAGCTGGTCGAAGCCCCACACGCGCGTCGAGTTGCCACCGGCCTGGACGAGGGCCTCGAGCGATCCGGGACCGCCGGCGCCGTGGATGATGTAGGGCCTTCCTGCGCGCTCGAGCGACCAATCGTCGGCCGTCTTGATGACGTTCACGGCGACAGGCCCACGGTCTGCCACGCTCGCGCAGCTCGACGCGGCGACGATCGCGAGGCTTCCCAGCAGGACCGCAGCTGCCAGACGAGAGACCTTGCTCAACAGCGAAGTGCTTTGAATCGGCATTCGATTGCCTCGATATCTCCGGATCGCGAGAAGAGCTGTCGGCTGGTCGCGTGATCCAGCCGCGTTCCGTCGATCGTCCGTTGTTCGCCGCTGGCGAATTCTACTCGAACGGTGTCCTCGTCACCTGCCCGATACGTGATCGGGACCTGGAACAGCGTGAAGCCGAACTCGCCTCGAGCGACGGGCAGCGTTCGAAACTCGCCGTCGAGATCGAAGAACGCGAGCTCACCGGGCTCGCTCGCGAGCTCGTCGCGATCGAACAGGTCCAGGCGGAAGCCCAGGCAGCCATCCTCGACGTGCGCGCCGATCTCCGCGAACCGAGCCAGGATGTCTTCCTTCACCTGGCCGGTCATGCCTGGCTGCTTGACTCCGGCGTTCTCGGGCGAATGAGAGTACGGATCCGAGGGAAACGCGCCGTACTCCGCCGGGGTCTTCTCGGCGCCGATACCGTGTTGGACCTCCCGCAGGTGTGCGGCCAGCGCGTCGACGACGTCGGGCGGCGTTCCGGCGTCGAGCGCCCAGAAGATATTCTCCGAGACGGTCAGATGGAGCTTGGACACCATGTGCCAGTAGATCGAGCCGAGACCCTCGTAGGCGAAGAAGGTGCCCGAGCGGCCCGTGAACTGTCGGTGTCCGAAGACGTCATCGAACAGGCGGACGAGCTCGGGTCCGTGGTCTCGAACCGCTGACTCGTACTGCGGCCCGAGGCTCTCGAGCGCCGCTTGCAAGTCCGTCGAGTTGCGGAAAGCGCCGTTGAAGTGAATCCCGCCCCGGATATCGCGGATCACGATTCGCTCGTCCCCGTCGGCCAGGAGCTTCTGCAGCAACGGGCTCTGCTCGATGGGCTCGCGGCTCAGCTGATTCTTCTCGAGGAACCTCGGAAGCTGTCGATCCGGATAGAGCAGATAGCTCTGCTGATCCTCGCGGTAGAGCGCGCTGTCGCGAAGCGCGTCGAGAAGCTGCACGGCCTCGACCGGTGTCAGGAGCCCGGAGCTCAGCGCAGCGACCTGGCCTTCCAACATCTCGTAGAGGGGCTCGATCTCGAGTCCGTCGCTCGTCCAGTCCAGCAGGTTGTAGGCGTGAAACAGCCCGCCCGGCCCCTTGCTGTTGCGGATGGTAGTCTCGAGGCACGCGCGCGCGATCGCGAAGAAGTCCAGGCACCTCTGCCGCGACAGATCGGCGCACTGGCCGTCGAGGCCGCTCGCATAGAGGCCGCTTCGATAATCGCTACCGGCGCCGGAGAGCGCGTCGACGATCTGCAGTCGAGTCTTCGCGTCCACGCGAGTGCTGAGCGCTTCGGCATGCCGTCGCAGAATCGCGTCGAGGGAATCGAAGAAGACGGCGACCTCCCGCGAGACGCGATACGACTCGGACTCCTCTGCCCCGATCCACTGGAGGAGGAACTTGAACCAACGGTGCAGGTAGCACGCCGTGACCATGGACAGACCGTTGCCGACCAGGGCGTTGTTGGCGTCGTTCCACTCCGGTCGTTGGGTGTTGAGCCAGATGCCGCCATCGGGGACGAAGTTGGCGAGCTTCGCCAGCGACAGGGTCAGGATCTTCTCGACGAGCGTGACGTAGTGAATCTCGTCGCGCCGGTTGCGCAGCAGCTTGCCGTCCGCGCCGATCGTCGCGACGCGTCGGCTGATCGCGTCGGCCGAGACGTCATCGAACTCGATCGTGTCGCGAGGGTTCCTCTTGATCGCCTCGTAGTCCTTGATGCGGTAGGGGATGTCGGCATGGACGAATGCGGGCGAGTTCAGCAGCTCGTCCAGGCCCTGCGGCGAGAAGCTGCGCGCCCACTCGAGCAGCTTGAGCAGATAGATGATCTGATGGTCGCCCCAGTAGCCGATGTTCGCCCACGGATCCTGGGGCGTCGGCTCTTCCCACTCGAATCCGTCCTTGGTGACGCGGTAGGGGTTGTATCCATCCGCCGTGGTCGCGTTGACGAACCGCGCGACCATCGCCGTCGAGAACGCAGGGAACGACACCAGGAGCGCTTCCCAGTTCTGGAAGATGTCGCGCCAATTGCCCTCGTAGCTCAGATTCGTGCTGCCGTCGTCGCTCTCCAGATCGATCGAGAAGCGGTTCCACGGGCGGGTCGGATCGCCGTGCCTGCGACTGAACGCGAGCGGTAGATACTCCATGCCCAACCGCGTCAGATCGCGGTCTTGGAGCGCCGCGATGTCGCGCTGCAGGTCCGCGGCGTCTTGAACGCTCGGCAAGCCGTCGAGGAACGCGCGGTTCCTGTCGTACGCCTCGCGGTTGAAATCGCCGACCGAGCGCGCGAAGTCGTCGGCGTGGACGCGGTAGCCCTCGAGCGGCACTCCGCCGCGCATGACGTTGAAGATCGTGTTGGACTGGTGTCGATTCGAGCGGCGCCGGTTCGCCCCGCACTGAACACCGTCCGCTGACGACACGATGCGAAGGAGCTCTCGCTCGCTCGCGTGGACGTCGTCGGCGATCTCGCGCGCGACGTCCGACGCGCACCGTAGCCGGTCGTCGAGTCGGACGATGGCCGCGTGGTCTTGGGCCAGCTCGGCGACGACGTGCCACTCGATCGCTTCGCCGGGGGGCAGTGTGGTCGATTGGCTCGCGAGGTACGCGCCGGCCTTGCCGCGCACGTCCGTTTCGGTCGTCAGCGCGTCGCCACGACGAAACGCGCGCAACGCATTGACCGACAGCAGCGTCGCGTTCGGAGTCAGGCCGGTCTGCCAGACGATCGTCGCCTTGAGACCCTCGCTCGGCTCGGCGCGGTCCGTCGGTATCGAGCTCAGATAGAACAGGCCGAGGTTCGAGTCCGGCAGGAGCTCGCTCCTCTTGTACGCGTCACCCAGATTGCTGAATCGCAGGTAGAACTCGCTTCCGACGCCCCAGGGCAGGACGTTTCTCAGCCCGTCGAGCAGATCCAGCGATCGCGGTTCTCGAGCGGTGTTCTCCAACCGGCAGCTGCGAACGAATCCGAAGCGGCGGCTGAACGTCCAGCGGTACCTGAAGACCAGCTGCAGCGACTCGTCGATCTCTTCGAAGACGAGCTTGTTGCCGAGCGGCGTCTTGTACAGATTGCGTCGGAGATCCGGCCCGTCGGCGTCGGGCGCGAACGGAGACCAGACTCGAGGCCGTCCGTCGCGGTCCTCTGACGGTGTTCGGATAAGCGTTGTCGAGCCCGTGGTGGCACGGGCCGCCGAGATCTGGTCGTCGGAGGCGTAGGGGAAGAGGGCCTGGTCGGGATCGCGGCGCCCGGCGGTTAGCGCTCCACAGCTGGAGACGAACATCCAGTGGTCGCTCGCCCCGACCAGCGACATGAAGAAGTCCGGCATCCGGTGGCTGTTGGCGATGCGGAAGTACTGCTCGCCATCGAGCGACACGAGCTCGCCCGTCACCGCATTCGTTTCGCTTGCCGTCACAGCGCTCACGCCTTTCCTCTTCGACGCTCGAGCTCGGCCCGAATCTCCCGCGCTCGCGACTCGGAGATCTCGTACGTGTAGATGATCGCGATCGCGATCCCGGACGTGATGATCGGGATCACGACGTCGAAGATGCGCAGGAGGAACAGCGTCTGCTCGGACTGCCCGGACTCGAGCTCGACGTCGAAGCCCGACGCGTTCAGCATGATGCCCGCGAGCAGAAGCGCCAGCGCCATCCCGACCTTGACCATCCACCAGTAGATCGCACCGAAGACGCCTTCGCGGCGCTGGCCGGACTCGAGCTCAT
>CAYMRB010000570.1:0-5358 GCA_964392615.1 uncultured Planctomycetia bacterium
CCGGTGCGTGTCGTGTAGGTGGCGAGGAACGCGAACGGGGCGGCAGGGTTGTCCTTGCGTTCGGCGAGGTGGAAGTGGACGCGGCCGACGAGGTTCCAGACGGGATTCAGTGCGTGAAGGAACTCGACGACGGTGCCATCGAACGCGTCGAGCTGTTCGTGGCAGGCCGCTTCGATGGCCGTCCACTGTCGTTCGAGGACGGACGTCGACAGGTACTCGCCGCCGGTCATCGGCGGGCAGCGTTCGACGAGCTCCACGAGTTCCTCCAGCGGCGCGGGAACGGAGAATTCGCGGCGGTGTTCCTCGAGGTCGGGAACGACGCGAAGCCGCGTCACGAACAGGCGGCCGAGCTCGCGCCAGTGGGCGAGCAGGGGAGGCAGCGTCGAGGTCACCTCGACGGCGCCGAGGTGGAACAGGCCGTGGCCCTCGCCGCGGTCGAACGCGGCGCGGATCCGGTCGACAAGAGCGTCGTCGAGCTCCGCCGCGTCTGCTGGCATCGACTCGGCGGCCGACGTCGCCACGGGAGGCGTCTCTTCGAGCACGAGGTGCCCGTGCGGCGTGAGGGTGAGGCCGAGGGGCGAGGTGGCTGTGCGGGGCGTCATGTCGTCGGTTCGGGCCGCAGCTTGTTCTTCTTCAGTACGAAGTAGCCGATCCACTTCTCGGAGGCCGCGACGTAGAGGCGGTTCTCGTCGTTATTCGGCAGCTCCTCGCGCCGGCTCGCGAAGCGCGACGGGAGCCTTCTTCTTGGCGCGGCGATCAGCCGGCGCTCGGCGGCGAACGGCCCGATCACCACGCGTCCTCGGGCGGGTCGTCATCCTCCCTCCAGGTCTTGCCGGCGCGCACCTCGGGAAGCAGGATTCGAATGCCCTGGTTGTCCGATGGGGTGAGCCAGAGCATGCGCGTGAAGACGCCCGCGGCATCCTCATGGCGGTCGAGACGCCACAGGCAGAGGCCGAAGCCGTGCAGGCAGCGCAGGTACGGGCGGTTGTCGACGCGGCCCCACGGCAGCAATCCGTCGAAGTCGTCGCTCAGGGACAGCTCGCCGATGTGCGCACCCATTTCGTAATGGCGGCCGGCCTTCTCGGGATCGTGGTCGAACGCGAAGTTGCCGAGGTGAGCGTGAGCGTCGAGGCAGCGCAGGTCGGCCGTGAGCAGCTCGCCGAGGATCTTCTCGGCACCGGCGCGATCGCCGGCGGCGCAGAGATCGCTCGCTTCGATGACGGGATCGCTGTCCCAGTCCATGGGGTCTTCGCCTGGTGTGACTCGTTCCATCTCGAAGGACGGGCGTGGGCCGCGGGCGATGATCTCCCGTGCCCATTCCTCGAGCGGCTCGCCCTCTTCACCCCAGTACTGCTCGTTCGGATCCCAGGGCCATTCGTCGCGAAGCTCGAGCGGCGCGAGGTCGAGTGCGAACACGTCGACGCGGTGGCTGACGACGTCGCCGGACAGATACGGGTGCTTGGCGTGAATCCACGCCTTGCGGGGATCGACGGTGACGATCTCGCCGGCGACGAGCTTCCAGGCGCCCGCGGAGCGCAGCGTGAGGTCGCGCTCGGTGCCGAGGACGCGGCAGCGCGCGGTACGTTCTCTCGGCGCGAGCACGACGAGCTCGATCGGGCTGTCGAGGTCGATGTCGTCGAGAGTCGCTTTGTGACGCAGGGTGCCGCGGCCGGCTGTCGCTCCGGATGGAGCCGCTGCTGCGATCGGATCGGCGCCGAGCCACTTCCGGTACACGGCAACGAACTGCGCGCCGCCAGAGCCCGGTGAGAACGCGACCTCGTTCGCCGCGACGACATGTTCACTGCCGTCGGAGCGTGCGCATCGCGCCGTCAGGCCGAGTCGGGTATTGCCGTCGTAGTCGATCGCGAGGACGGAGACCGCCTCGCCGATGATGAACGCGTCGTCCGGCAGGGGGACGTGCTCCGCGAACGCGCGGTGGAGCGCGCGGAGCTGCTCGCCGTCGGTTCGGGCATCGCCGAGGACGTGGTCGAGGAGGGCGTCGATTTCCGATCGGCTCATGGCGGGGGCGTCTCGAAGGTTGCCAGAGGCGGGGATTGTCGCCAGCGCGGACGGTGGGGTCCAGGGGATGGTTCGGGCGGCTCGCGCCATGTCGAGCCAGGTTGCCACGGGCGAGAGCACGGGAGCGTGCGGGCACGCGGACGCTCCGAGACCGTTGCGATGTCGCCTCGAGGCCATCGCCGACAAGGAACGGTGGCGCGGGCGTTCGAAGCGGGGGCCGATAGGCGACACCTCGCTCTACCTGATCGGCACGATCTCATCCGGCCCGGGAGTGTCCGAGGTGAAGCCGGTGCAGGGCTTCGCGTCCACGGGGCTGATCTGCACCCACGTCACCGTGTCGAAGACCAGCGAGTAGGGGCGAGCCGGATCATCGGGATTCGGCCGGAGCTCGTCCTCCAGCACGAAGTATCCGATCCACTTCTCGGAGACCGCGACGAAGAGTCGGTTCTCCTCGTTCGTCGACAGCTCTTCGGGCAGGCTCGCGATGCTCAAGGTCACGACCTGCGAGCGTGGCCCCTCGTGCAGTCGAAACTTGTTCTCCAGAACATCGTAGTTCGTGTGGACCCCGATGTGCACTGCTCGTACTCCGACTTGGCGCCCTTGGAAGACCTCGTAGGCTTCCCCCTTTCGACCGTCTCACTGTACGCATCCGCGCGCGGGACGGGAAGCCTGGATTTCGTCGGGGCGGTCGCGCGGAAACTGTCGTCGCGCCGCGAGGAAGGCCGGGTCGACCCGGCCTTCGAAGGTCCTGCAGTCAGCGGTCCCCGTCCGCCTCAGCCCCACGCGTCGCGTCCGTCGTCACCGTCGACTCGCCGCTCCCACTCGCCTCATGCTCCCGCCACGGCCACGTGCGCAGCCATCTCGGCGTCAGCACGACGAACGTGCGCCACAGGATCCACAGGTCGAGGCCGAAGCTGACCCGCTCGGAGTACTCGGTGTCCCAGCGGATCCACTCCTGGAAGTCGAGGCCGGGTTGGCGTGTGCGCATCACCTGCCAGAGCCCGGTGACGCCGGGGCGGACGCTAAGGCGAGCGCGGCGCCAGGCCGGGTTGAACTGGTTCTCGCTGAAGGGGCTCGGGCGCGGACCGACGATCGACATGTGGCCGGCGAGCACGTTGAGCATCTGGGGCAGCTCGTCGATGTTCGTCTTCCGTAGGATGCGGCCGGACCACGTCAGGCGCGGGTCGTTCTCCATGAAGAACTGCGGGCCGTCGGCGCCGCTTTCGTCGATGAGCTTCGCCTTCATCTCCTCAGCGTTGCGCCGCATGCTGCGGAACTTCAGGCAGCCGAAGTCGCGGCCGCCGACGGTCTCGCGCGTGTGCGAGAAGAAGATCGGCCAGCCGTCCTCGATCCAGACCACGATCGCCGCGACGAGCATGACCGGTAGGGACAGCGTCAGCACGACGAGCGCGAAGGCGATGTCGAAGAGTCGTTTGCCGCAGTACCCGACCGGGCCGCACTGAACCGGCAGCGCGGGCCGAGGCGCGGCGTGAGCGTGCGCGCCGCCGCTCTTCCCGTTCTTCTTGGAGCCGATGCGGCCGTCGGAGCCACGACGATCGCCGCGCGCGACGGCACCGGGCGCCGGAAACGCCAGCGGAGGCGCGTCGGGGCGCGACGCGGGATCGTCCCAGAGCACGCACGGGCCGACGACGCTCGCACCGCGCGGTATGCATCGGCCAGCGCCGATCCAGACGGGGCCGACGATGGTGGCGTCGGGCTCGATGGTTGACGTCGGATCGATCCAGGTCGGGCCGGCGTCGGCGTACGATCGCGCCGGTCGGGAGGACGGGCCGCCGCTCTCGGAATCGGAGCCAGCCGCGTCGTTGCCGTTGCGGTCGCCGCGCGCAGGACGGGCGGCTGCCGTCCCGGTACCGTGGCATTCGAGCGCGCGGGCGCGCGGAATCACGTCCGCGGGTTCGGCCCAGCTACTGACGACGTGGCGGACGCAGTCTGTCACTTGCTCGTCGTCCGCGGTGTCGTAGACGAAGCCGCGAGCGCGGATCGTGGCATCGTTCTCGACGAGGTCGAGCTCCTCGATGCGCCGAGCCGCGGCGTCGGGGTCGGGCGACTCGCGCCAGACTCGGGCGACGGCCGCGATCGGAGTCAGGCCGACCCACACGCGCTGGGTGTCGGACTTCTCGTAGACGCGCTCGATCCGCACGAAGCGGTCGTTGTCGTCGACGCAGACGACGTCGGCGTAGGCGTCGTCCATCGGCGGCACGACTTCGATCTCGAGGAGCCCGGCGCCCATCCAGCCGAGGCGGGAGAGGGGGCGCTTGAGGTCGAATGAGACGAACCGGTCGCGCGGGACGAGCAGGTAGAGCTCAGCGGTCGCGAGGTCGCCAGGTCGCGCGTCGTGATCGAGGTCTGCCGTCGCGCGGTCATCCGCCTGCGCAGACACCAGCGCCTCGCCCTGCCGCACGACGCAAACGCCACGCGCCGCCCAGAAGCGATCAGCGAGCTCGGTGGGATCGAGACCCCAGATAGTCGGCCAACGAGTGCCGACCGGGTCGTATCGGCAGATCACGCGCGCAACCCCGTTTCTTTCAGGACCTTCGACAAACCTGCATCCCGTACTCTAACCGAGGGGAGCGGGACGCATCCATCGGATTCGCGAGGTCTGCGAGTGCGCGTTCGCTCGTTTTAGGTCGCCGTCAGGGCCAGGCGCGCGGCTCAGTGTGTCGCGCTGAACCGTGTGGCGGACCTGCCGGTGAGCCACGGCAGCAGCCGGCGGGCGAGGCGCCAGGTTCCCCACAAGAAGAAGAGATGGAGGGTGACGACGAGGCAGATGCTGACGACGTCGAATACCGGACTCGCCGGGATGGGCTGCCCGCCGTAAACAACCATGCCGAAGACGAACCGCAAGATGGAGCCGGCGAGAACGAAGAGGGGGCTTGCCGCGAGGATCAGGAGGCGGGTCGTCAGGCGAAACGGGCGGCTGAACGCGAAGCCCCAGGCCAGCAGGAAGAGCACGAGGGCGAGGGTCATGCCGCTCAGACGGCTTTCGCTGAAGATCGACGAGATGCGGCTCTCGGCGCCGATCGCGTCAATGGCGGCCGGGTCGACCGGCAGCGAACCGCTCGTGCCATCCGCGCCGCTTCCACCGCCGGTCGCGAAGACACTGGTGTCGTAGCCGAGGACTTCGCCGACAGTCGTGTAGACGATCGACGCGAACCCTTGCAGGCTGGGCATCACCTCGGCGCGCACGAATCCCGGAACGGGTACGAGGAAGAGAGCGGTCGGGAGGACAGGGCGGAACGCGCGGCGGACGCTGCGGCCGAGGACGGTAATTACCGCACTGACGGTCGCGAGGATGGTGCCTAGGTACGAGACGATCTG
>CAYMRB010000571.1:0-5333 GCA_964392615.1 uncultured Planctomycetia bacterium
GTTGCAGCCGACGGCGAGCACGACCCACGCGATGCAGAGCGCTCTCATCGTCGTCGTCATCGCCGTGGCACCTTCGTCCGTAGATCGCGGCACAGGCTCAGACTGATGATCGCGTAGCAGGTCGTCAGCGCGGGATCGTCTTCCCACCAGCGGGCGTTGTCGTTGCGCCACGTGCCGTCGGGGCGCTGCAGGCCGCGGAGCCTCTCGCTGAGCTCGCGCGCCCAATCGTGCGAGCGTCCGGCGACGGTCTCGAGTCGCGGCCGCCCCATGGCGCTCAGCGTGCGCGCGAGGGTCAGGTAGTAGTAGTACAGTCCCGCGTCGCGGTGGAGATAGCCCGACGATGGCGCGTAGCGCTGCGTCAGATCGGGGTTTTCGCGCACGGTGTAATGCGTGCGAATGGCCCAATAGGCCCGGCTGACCGTCGGATTGTCGCGTCTCGTCGACTCGCCGACGTAGCGCAGCAGCTGGTCGTAGCTCACCGCCGCGTCGCCGCCGCCGATCTGGGGCGGTCGCCAGCGGATCTTCCGGTCCGTCGGATCGCGGCTGCTTCGGCGCAGAAAGTCCACCGCTCTCCGGACGTTCGCGGGCAAGTCCTCGCGCGCGCGGAGCTTCTCGACCGCCGCGGCCGTCTCGCCGGGTGGCGTCCTCGCCCGCGCCTCCTCGTAGGACTCGAGATCGCGGTTGCGGTAGACGAACAGGGAGAGGCGCTGCAGCGATGCCTCGTGACGCTCGCCGAAGTCGGCCTTCAAGCGCCGAGCAGCGGCCTCCGGGTCCCCCCGTGCGAGCAATGTGTCGCGCCACGCGCGCAGCGCCCGGGACGCGACCGCGGCCGTGTACCGAACGAGACCGGCGCGGGGCTCGTAGATACCACCGTCCGCCTGCTGCTTGGATAGCAGCGCGCGCGCGGCAGCCGAGCAGACGGCATCGTGCCGGTCGTCTTCCGCCGCACCGGCCAGCGCCCAGAGCGCCATCGCGGTCAACGGCAGCTCCGGGACCCGGCTCCCACCCGTCGCGGGCGATCCGAACGCACCGGAAGGCCGTTGCTGCGCGATGAGCCACTTCGCCGCGCGATCGAGCGCGTCCTGGACGCTCGTGCGCTCGGCGGGCGGCAGGTGATACGACGGCTCGTCCTGCGCGGGGCACGTCGACAGGGCGCCGAACGCGAATGCCGCCAACGCGAACACGAACGCCCTCCGGGCAGCCCCGCCTGTCCTGCCCCGTCTCACCGCACTCTTTCGAGAGACCACCGACCGTCCTCGATTTCGACACCTGAACTCGTCACGCGACCTGCTGCGCGCCGTGGGCCGACGATCTGGCCTGTGAGCTCGTAGCGCAGATCGCCCTCCTCGCCGCGCAGGCGAATCCGGCCGTCGCGGCACTCCCCCACGATGGCCGTCTTAGGCGCGCGATTCAACCGGATCGTGACCCCTGTGCCGTCGACCTCGACTTCGCACGCCTGGCGCTCCTCGACCGCCGGGCGGTTGCCGGAGAGCTCGAAGCGCGTCGACAACACGTACGTTCCCGCGACGAGCGGATCGGATGCCGGCGGCCCATCGGGCAGCTCGATCTCGACGTGGAACTTCTTGGCGGGCGTCTCGAGGAGCGCTGGAGGCACCTCCTTGCCGAGGAGGCGGGCGTGCTCGACAAGCGCCTGACGCCGCTCCTCCGGCGAACTCTCCGGATTGCGGACCGTCGCGAGCAGCACGTCGAGCTGCTCCTGCGACGGCGGCGTCTCGGGGCTGCCATCACCGGTCACGGACTCGTCCGCGCCCGTACTCTCCGGCGGCGCCGCGGGGGCAGCGCCGTCATCGCGACACGCAACGAGGCCGACGAGAGCCAGGCAGCAGACGATCGCGACGAGCTTCACGCGTGCCGTGATCACGGGTTGCAGGGGTGTCCCTCCTCGTACGGCGGGCAAGCGCACTCGTTGCACCCGAGCAGATCGACAGGACCGACATCGAAGCCGCAGAGCGGGTACGGCGGCGGGATGGCCGGCCCGCCGAGGAACAGGAAGTTCAGCGAGTAGACCGGGTCGGAGATGTCGACCTTCGAGTCGTTGTTCGAGTCGGCCGCGTCCATGCAGACCGGCGTCGGGCCTCCGGAGAACAGGAAGCTCAGCGTGTAGACCGAGTCCGATAGATCGACGCGCGCGTCGTTGTTCGAGTTGCCGCGAACGAACTCGAAGCCGCCGCTGAACGAGTCGGGATGGTGGTCGTCGAAGAAGTCGTCGACGAGCGTCGAGCGGAACGTCCGGCCGCCGGCGTCCGTCTCCTCGACCCAAGCGAACGGACGGACGATCGCGAAATCCTCGATGTGGAGCCCCAGGCGTCCGACCTCTTGCGGCGCCGCGTCGGCCTCGACGAGCGTCTCGCCGTCGTGCGTCGTCCACAGAGAAATCACCAGTCGGCCGTTCTCCGCGTCGACCAGCACGCGCGACTCGCCGAGCGCGCTCTCGAAGAGCGGCGGATCACCCGCGTCCGGGTCGAACGGCGTCAGGGACGAATCGTCGAATTCGAGGATGACCGTGAGTCCCGTCAGGGCGCGCGGCGTCTGCACGAGCACAGGCACGAACACGTCGCGGTCCTCCGCGCCGACCGGCGGCACGATCTCGAGGTCGCCGGCGGCGAGCACGTAGTCGGGATCCGTCGCGTCGAAGCCACGCGGATCGTCGTCCGGGTCGTCGCCGCAGCTCGCAGACGGCACGGGCAGCGTGCCGCCGCCGTCGACCGCGTTGCGGATCGCGAGGTAGTCGGCGATCGTGATCGTTTCGTTGTCGTTCCCATCCGCGCTATCGAGAAGCGCCTCGCCGAGGCAGTCGTTCGATCCCGCACCGGCGTCGAACAGATAGGCGAGCACGGCAGCGGCGTCCGCCGCATCGACCGCGCCGGCGCCATCGTAATCGCCGCGACGGAACTGACCGGGCAGCACGTCGAGCTCACGCGAAACCTGTCCCGAGTACGTCACCGTAGTCGTCGACTGCGGATCCGTGTCGGCCTGAGTGATCGAGAAGCCGCCGATCACCGAGCCATCCTCGGACACCATGACCTCGATCGTGACCGTCTCGCGCGACAGCAGCGTGCCGATGTCGAAGCCGAGCACAACCGACACATCCTCGGGCGCGTCCTCGGGGATCGCGTTCGTGTCGTCAAGCTGACCCGCTGCGAGGTTCGCGATGATGTCGCCGAACACGAAACCGGACTCGTCGACCTCGTAGCTGTCGGGATCGGGATCATCGCTGCCAGCGCCGAGGCTGCCGGCGATGGTCGCGTACTCGTTCGAGAACGTGTTGATGTCCTCGTCGATCTCGACATCGACGAAGGAGAAGAACCGGACGTCCTCGAGCGCCGCGCCGTTGTTACGCAGCACGTAGCGCAACGTCACGTCCGTCGTGTCGTCGGAGAGCTCGGCTTCGAACGAGAACTCGGTGTCTTCCGGCAGAGCGTCGAGCGACAGCTGCAGCGAGTCCGCCGCGCCCACCGCAAGGAACGAGTCGACCTCGAAGACATGGCCACCGGGGCCGATGGTGAAGTTCTGGCCGTTCGCACTTCCCCCCTCGCCGAAAGGTCCGAAGTCGTCAAAGGACGCCGCGGCCGCAACAGACGGCAACAGAGCTCCGAGCAGCACGTAGATCGCCGATGCGCGCATAGTTCCTGCCTCTCGAACGTATGATTCCTGACCATTCACCCGGGTGAGTCCGGTTGATTGTATCCGACGCTACGGGCCGCCGCGCCACCGAAATCGGGTGCGGCCCCTCGATCCGGGGCTGCCGACAGCCCGAACCCCGAGCGAACTTCGTGCTCACAGGCCCGCGAACGACAAGTTGCAGGTGTCCCAGAAACGTCACCGTCGAGGTCTGAATGCGCCGGACGAGTGCATTCGGCGGTCATTCCCCGCAGCCCAGCAAATCCCCGGTATAGTCGATACCCGGTCGCGGGTAGGGGCTGGCCGGAGACGGCCCGCCGAGGAAGAGCCCCTGCAGCAGGTGGATCCCGTCCGAGATGTCCGTAGCCCCGTCGTCGTTGCTGTCCGCGGCGTCCGCGCAGCGAATCGGCCGCGCGCCGAAGAGGCCGTTCAGGATCGCGACCGCGTCGGATACGTCGAGCCGTCCGTCCTCGTTCGCATCGCCGCGCGTGAACAGCGGTCCCTGGTCGAGGCCGTTCTCGCTGACGAGATCGAACGCGTCGATGATCTCGCCGTCGATGTTCTTGAAATAGCCGCGCGCGCGGCGCGGGTCGCCATCGACGTGAAAGACGATGAACAGCGCGCCGTAGGTGTCGGTGTACCGACTGGCCCAGACCTCGCACGGGCCGACGAGCTCTTCGCCGAGGCAGCGCGAATGCGTGTGAATCCCGTTGCCCCCGAGCCCGCAGACGAACGCGAACGTCGAGCCGCGCCCGACGTGAACGAGCCCCCCATCGGGCCACACCGGGTTGACCCGATACTCCTCGAAGTCGATCACCGATCGCGTGCGGCTGTAGGTGTGGGAGTGCCCCGTCGCGACGATGGCGCCGTAGTCCTTGGCGAGCTCGTACGTCTCCCAGCCGACGCCGATCGGGATGCTCGGGGCGATCGACATCGCCGCCCCCGCGGCGTGCCACGAGCTCACGCGCCAGACCGCGGGGCTCGCGGCGAAGTGCTCCTCGGTGAACCGCAGCGTCTCCGCGCGGAACTCCTCGAACAGCGGGATCGCGGTGCCGCCCGGCCACAGCCCGATATCGGACAGGATGAAGTGCAGGCCGCGATAATTGCACGTCGCCCGCATCCCGACCCCCTGCGGATAGCCCTCGCCGAGGTCTCCCGTGCAGACGTCGCGGCCCTCGATCTCGTTGAGCCTCGCGACCTTTCGCTCGAGAAACGGACGGTAGTGCTCGACCCAGTCGGGGCCGTCATGGTTGCCGGGACAGAACAAGTACGGGAAGTCGACCCCGAAGATCTCGTCGACGGCAGCGACCCACCCCGCCGGATTCGCGTACCCCATATCACCCTGATGCAGCACCAGCGCGGCCGCCTCGTCGCGGATGAGCTCGAGGACCGCGCGCGTGCCGGTGAACTCGGACTCCGGATCGCCCGCATCGCCGATGAACGCGACCTTGAAGTCGGGCGGCGTGGCCTCCAGCGGCTCGCCGTCCTGGGATCGCGTCGCCGTCGAGAGCGCCAGAATCACGACGAGCCCCGATAGCGCACGAGGCGCTCGCCGTCGACAGACGCTTCTCATGCCAAGGCCTGCTCCGATCGTTGGTTCGAGTCCACGCAGTCCAGTTTGCAGCAGACCCCGGCGCGCTGGCAACTACGTCGGAGTCGGAATCGGAGTCGGAGTCGGAGTCGGAGTCGGA
>CAYMRB010000572.1:0-4574 GCA_964392615.1 uncultured Planctomycetia bacterium
GCCGAAGCCCACGATGATGCGAAACGACATGCCCCCCCTGACCAGAAAGGACCAGAACATGCGAGCGAGTGAATTCCTCTCCGAGAACTACATTGCCAAGGAGCACCTGGAGCTCGGCAAGCGGTACGCGCTCACCGTCACAACGATCGACGCCGTGCAGCTCGATTCCGTCCGCAAGCCCGCCGTGTCGTTTCGTGAGACCACCCGGCGCCTTCTTCTGAACAAGTGCAACCTGCGCAGAGCTGTCGAAGCTCTCGGCGAAGACGACATGGCTTTGTGGTCAGATTGCCGGCTGGTGATCTTTCACGACCCGGACGTCGAGTTCGGCGGCCGCCGGGTCGGCGGCGTTCGTGTCGACAGCGCGGCCACGCGCGAAGCGAACAAGCCAGCTGCAGCGCCTGCCACGGCGTTGCCGTCTGGCGCGCCGCACGACGCGAGCGAGGCGCGACTGTGATGATGGCCGCCAACCCCAATGGGGGGTCGATTTTCGAATTCCGGCGCCCTCCCCAGGGCCGCGCGCGGCGCATTTCAAAACAAACTTCGCTTCGAGCTAGGGGGGTGCCCCGCAAAACCCTCAGAACGTCGCTGCGGGGTCAATACCGGCATCTGCTGCTCCCCGGGGAGCAGCTGGATTCGGGATGCGATTGGCGGCCTGCGATTGGCCTTGCGCCCTGCGCAGGAATAACTATGCTACTACGTGAGTAGACATGCCATGAGATGTACGCGCATGTACCGCGCCTCGCTTCGACGGGCAGCCCGAGACTTCCAGATCCCAGAGCCCACGCTGAGATACTGGGTGAGAGAGGGCGTGCTTCCGATCCGGCGCGACGACGACACGCTCGAGCTTCTGCTGATGCCCCGGGAAGTTCTCGGGCTTCGAGTCGTGGCTGAGTTCGCGAAATCCGGCATCCGCGGGCAGTGGATCGCGTTGGCGTGGGCCGCCGTGCACCGCGCGTTCAAGCTGGCAGGCGAGGTCGGCGAAGGCGCACGAGCCTACCTACTGGTGGACACGGAGGTTGGGTACTTCTCGCCCTTCGGCGCGGCGTCGCCGCCGCGGTTCGTGGGCAAGGTGGGCGTTCTCGACCTCAGCGCGCGGGAAGAGAGCATCGCCCGCGAGATCGGGCAGCAGATCGAAGCGAAGGAGGCGATCCGTGGCTGAGCAGCTCTGTATTCATCTCGACGACATCGCCGCGGCGTTCGAGCTCCCGACGATGACGGCGCCGCGGATCCACCAACTGATCCGCCGCGGCATACTGCCGCACCGCTCCGGCGACGCGAGCGGCGTTCGGCTCCATCCGGACGGCGCGCTGAGCGTCTGGTTCGGCGACCTGGTGCGAGCCTACTTCGTGCTCCGGTTCGCCGCTTCGGGGCTGGACGCGTCGAGCGTCTGGAGCGACCTCGAGGACCATTGCACGCCGGACGCTCACGACCTAATCGACGATGAGCCGTGGCGCTGCTACGTGTGGGTGAAGCCGAGCTCGGGCCAGGCGCAGTGCCGCAGCCCCGAGGACCTCGACGGCTGGCACGCTTTTCAGCACTTCGAGGACGGCTGGACGCTGTCGAACAAGCTCGCTGTGCGGATGCACGGCGACCCGGTGCCGAACCTCGTGCCGCATCCCCGGAGATTCGCAATCTGAAAGGCCGCTCGCGCCCCGATGCGCAGAGTTCGCATTGGACGCTCGAGCGGTGACACGGTTCCGATCTCGTGCGCCGAGACGCACGACGGCCGTCCACATGAAACCCAAACGGACCTGAGCGATGAAGACAAACACAGAGGCCCCGCGCCTACTCGACGCTGCGCGTGCCATCGAGCAGCGCGCCGACGATGCCGGCCGACTCATGACCAATGACGAGGAGGCCGAGCACCAGGCCTACGTCGACCGAGCGCAGCAGTTGCGCGCGGCATCGACGGGTGGCGGCGGTCGCCGCACAACCGCCGATCCGACCGGCGACGACGCCGGGCTGGTTTCACCGATGGCTTGGAACGCGACGCCAGAGCGACGCGGCGGAACCGGCATGGTGTTCCAGGACGCGGCGACGGGCGAGCAGCACCGAGCCTTCGCGCCCGGCGATCAACTGTCGGCGCCGAGCGACAGCGTGAGCGTGGGGCGCTGCATCTTGGCCGCCGTCACGGGCCGCCTGGAAGACCTCGCACCGCCGGAGCGCGCTGCGCTCTCCGGCGGTCTCGACACCGCAGGCGGCTTCATGGTGAACCCGGCGATGGGCCGCCAGGTCATCGACCTCGCCCGCGCGGCGTCCGTCTGCATGCGCGCCGGCGCGTCGACGATCGACATGACGACGAGCGAGCTCAACCTCACACGAATCACCGCCGATCCGACCGGCTATTGGCGTCCAGAGACAGCAGCCATCACCGCGTCGGAGCCGACCTTCGGCCGCATCACCCTGCGTCCGAAGACGCTCGCGGCGATCGTGCCCATCTCGCTCGAGCTCCTCGAGGACGCCGCGGACGCGCCTGGAGTTATCGAGCAGACGCTGCAGCGCTCGTTCGCGGCCGAGCTCGACCGCGTCGCGCTCATCGGCACCGGCGCGGAGTCCGAGCCAAAGGGAATCCGCAATCACGCGGACGTGAACGCGGTCGCGACGGTCGGCACGCCGGCTGACTACGCCGACGTGACGTCGGCGGTCCAGCAGATTCTTGCGGCGAACTACAACGGCGATGTCGGCAAGCTCGCCTGGGTGACGCATCCGCGTGACGGCGCGACCTACGACGGGCTCGTCGATACAACCGGGCAGCCCTTGCGGCCGACGCCGTGGGCGGCGCAGGTGCAGCGATACTCGACGACGTCGCTACCGATCACCGAGGGCGCAGGCTCGAACGAGTCGGTCTCAATCGTCGGTGACTTCGAGCAGCTCGTTTACGGCATGCGGACGAGCGGCGTTCGGATCCGCGTCCTCGAGAGCGGCTCGGCGACGGACTCGAACAGCACGACGTGGAACGCCGCGTCGCAGCTTCTCGCGCTCGTCGTGGCGTACGTCCGCGTCGATGTCGCGCTTCTGCGGCCGACGTGGTTCTCCCTTCTCTCGGGCATCACGACGGCGTAAGGAGGCCCACGATGAACCTGCTCAACAACAACAAGCTGACGCGCGTCAACAACGCCGTCGCCGCCGGCACGACGGACGTCGAGTCGGCATCGGTCGACATGAAGTCCTTCGAGTCGGTGACGTTCCTCGTCGCGTTCGGCGCGATCACGGCGACGGCCGTCACCAGCGTGAAGGTGCAGCAGTCGGCGGACGACAGCACCTTCAACGACCTCGCCGGGACCGGCGTGACGGTCGCGGACGACGACGACAACCAGGTCGTCGCGGTCGAGGTGCACGCCCCGCTGGACCGATACGTTCGCTGCGTCGTCGACCGCGGCACCGCGAACGCCGTCGTCGACGGCATCATCGCGATCCAGTCGGGCCCGGACGCTGCGCCGGTGACGCACGACGCGACAACGGTCGTCGATACCGAGGTGCACCACGCCCCGGCCGAAGGCACCGCATAGCATAGGCAATCCACGTTCTGAGCTCGTCGCTCGGAGCGGAAGCCCGCCCCGCCCGGTGGTGGTCCGCTGGGCGGGGCGCGGGCGATCGGACAATCTGAGCGCGTCGGGCCCCCTCCCCTTTCCGGCCCGGCGCGCGCTTTCGTGCCGCATGAGCGGAACTTGAAGAATCGCACGCCGCGATTCTTTCACAGTCGCAGCGTGCGACCGTGATCCCCCTACCGCCCGAGCAGCCCTTCGGCGATCACGAAAAGGCCCCGCCGTCCCCGGAGGAGGAGTACGGCGAGGCTTTGATATCGGGCACCGGGTCCGGCTGCGTTCAAGCCGAGAGTGCTTTGGTTGGTGCCATCGTCTCTATCGACAGAGCGAGGCCAGTTCATAGTGGCATCGGGGGGAAGCTCTACGGGTCGACGCCGAGTTCCCACAGCGCAGCCATGAGGTCGTCGGCCGTCACGGGGTACGTCAGTACGCGGTGCGGTCGGTCGGTCGTCAAGCGGACACGGCACTCGGGCGTCAGAATGACGAACGGGCAATCGAATCGGTAGACGAGCTTGAGGTCAAAACTCGTGTGACTGTCGAGCACGTCGTAGACAACCGCGCTGATCGTCACCTCAGACGCGATGTCCGTCGACGCGACTGACGTCCTGAAGTGCCGCGACAGCCCCTCATAGAGCCGCCGGTGGACAGCGCTCGGCGTGATCAGAAGCACGGTCTTCATGATCTTTGCCCGGGCCTTCCTGCCTAGTCCCCACGAGGCCATAGTCGCGCATGGGGCATAGCCCGTCAAGAGGCGCCGCGGCCCTGGCCCTGCCCATCAGCCATGGACGAGCTGCAGAATACGGCCCGCCTTACTCAGGCTGCAGGGGGGATGGGAACAAGCAGGGCGGGCCGGAGGGTATACGGAGTACGGTCTGTCGAGGCAGCCACTCACAAGTGCTCTTCGGCAGATCGAGCGGTTGGCCTGCAGCGAAAAAGAGGGCCCGCCGAGTCCTTGCGATGGAGGGGGAGAGGAAGGTTGGCCTGCAGCGAAAAAGAGGGCCCGCCGAGTCCTTGCGATGGAGGGGGAGA
>CAYMRB010000572.1:4674-5318 GCA_964392615.1 uncultured Planctomycetia bacterium
GGAAGGCTCGACGGGCCACGAGAAGTGAATAGTCGTTCTCAGACGCGTTCCGCGCTCTCGAGGTCTTCCACCTGCCGCATGAGCATCACGTGTAGCCAGCGGCCGACGAACTCGCAGCAGCCGTCCCCGACGGGGCTGTACTCGCTGTCCGGCTCCTCGTCGAACTTCTCCCCGTAGCCGGTGGCGGCGGCGAGGCGTCGCTAGGGTAGCTACTCGGCGGGCGGGGGGTCAAGCTTCCCCTCCGCTGCGTCATCTGCCTCTGCCTCTGCGGCCGGATCGGCGCGAGACTGAGTAACGGTCCTGACGAACGGAGTGAGTTGCCCTTCGGTCCATCGATACGCGTCGGCCATCTCCGACTGTTCGACCCAGTCGGAGATGGTCGCGAGGGAAGCCCCGGACTGCTGGAAGTCCAAAACCGACTTGTCGACGATCCCCTCGATCATAGGCGCCTTCTCCGAGGCATCCTCGGGTAGCAGTGCCTGACCGAGGATGTTCACCCAGCCCGCGTACATGTGAATCACGATGAGCATGTCGACGAGGGACGACTTGTCCTCATCCTCATCCTGCTGGACCTGCGGAAGTTCCACCCTGTGGGCAAGTATCGGGGCGAGCGATTCGAGAATCGCGGAGATGTCGCCGGGTTC
>CAYMRB010000573.1:0-5290 GCA_964392615.1 uncultured Planctomycetia bacterium
GCGTCTCGAGCTCCTCGAGCGTGAGATTGCGGAGATCGTGGGGGTGATTGACGCGCGGCAGGACTTCGTACATCACTTACCTTTGGACTCTCGACTACTGCTCGCCGCCTTGCGGTCGGGTGCGCTCCGCCGCCTCGGCGTCTTCGCCCGTGTCCCCGTGCCCCTCCGGGTCGGCTCCGACATCGCCAAGCTCGTCGGCGCGCATCGCCCGCCACTCGAGCGACTCGCCTTCGGCGACGTCATCCGTGTCACCGCAGAGGACCTCGATGCGCCGACGCGCGACGTCGAGTCGCTCGGCGCACCCCTTCCAGGCCTTGAACCCGGTCTCGAACTGCGCGATCGCTTCCTCGAGCGTCAGCTCGCCGCCCTCGAGCTGCTCGACGCAGCTCTCGAGACGGGCCAGCTCCTCTTCGAAGGTCGTGTTCGTCGCGTTTGTCGACTTGTCGTCGCTCACGGGCTCCTCGGCTCCCCCAGCCCGCCCGGCTCGACCTCTTCGATGCGCGCTCGGGCCTCGCCACTGCGAAACCGCAGGCGCACTTGCTGTCCAGGCGCGAGCTGCGAGGCCGACCGCACCGGCCGCCCATCCCCGTCGAGCGTGACCGAATAGCCCCGCTCCAGCACTGCGAAAGGACTCAATCCATCGAGCTTCGTCGCAAGACGAAAGAGCGAATCATCCCACCGGTCGAGACGCTTGTAAAGATGATTCTCGAGCGCCGCGCGCGCGTCGTCGAGAGCCTCAAGTCGTTCCTCGACAATAAGTTGCGGGTCTCGCAGGCGGCGCGACGAGGCCAACCGCTCGAGCGCGACCTCGCCGTCGTGGGAGGCGGCCCGGAGCCCGAGACCGAGGCGGCGACGCAGCCCGTCCAGGCGCAGGCCGAGCTCCTGACCATCCGGGATGACCGCGCTGGCGGCCGCCGTCGGCGTGGCCGCCCGGTGATCCGCGACGAAATCCGCGATCGTGAAATCGACCTCGTGGCCGATCGCCGAGACGGTCGGCACGCGGCATCGATGCAGAGCGCGAGCGACGACCTCCTCGTTGAACGCCCAAAGATCCTCCAGGCTGCCTCCACCCCGCGCCAGCACGAGGACATCGACCTCGCCTGGACGGCCGACGGAGTCGATGGCTCGCGCGATCTCGTCGGCCGCACCGGCACCCTGGACTCGCACGCCGGCGACCCGCACCCAAATGCGAGACTGACGCCGGGTCACGATACGCAGGAAATCGTGCAGGGCGGCCCCGCTCGGCGACGTGACGATGCCGATGCGCCGCGGCAAGTACGGTAGCGGCCGCTTGCGCTCGTCTTCGAAGAGCCCCTCGGCAGCGAGACGATCCCGGAGCTCTTCGAACGCGAGCTGCAGCTCGCCGACCCCTTCGGGAATGACGCGGTCGCCGACGAGCTGGTACACGCCGCGCGGCTCGTAGAGCGCGACGCTCCCCGTGACGACCACCTTCATTCCGTTCTGCGGCCGAAACCGCAACCGCGCGACGGTCGACCGCCACAAGACGGCCGGCAATTGCGCGCTCGAGAAGCGCGACGCCGTCCCTTCGTCGTCAACGAGGGAGAAGTACAGATGGCCGGACTGCGGCCGGCTCAAATTGCTGATCTGGCCGCGAACGCTGACCTTTCCGAAGCTGGACTCGATCGCACCGCGCAACCGTCGCGTGAAGTCCCCCACCGACATCGGCGGCGGCGGACCGGCGCGCGCACCGAAATCGAAACGTCCCTGGCGCCAATCCATGCGTCTCAGATGTCGTCGACGGAACGAAGGAGCACCCTCTCGATCGACCGCGCCTTGCCGGTCTCGCTATCGACCGTCACTTTCGCTCCGCAGAGCCGCACGTCACCCGTCGACACGTCGAACGGAGCATGCATCGAGGTTTCGAACTTGTAGATGACGCTGTGCTTGTCGCGGCCGATGACCGAATCGTGCGGCCCCGTCATCCCGAGGTCGGTGATGTACGCGCTGCCGCCCGGAAGCACGCGTTCGTCGGCAGTCTGCACGTGCGTGTGCGTACCGAACACGCAGGAGACCTCGCCGTCGAAACGCCAGCCGAACGCGATCTTCTCGCTGGTCGCCTCGGCGTGGATCTCGACAAAACAGAGGGGCGTCACCGAGCGGATTTCCCGCACGGCCTGCTCGACCGCTCGAAACGGGCAGTCGACGGGATCCATGAAGACCCTCCCGAGCGCCGTCACGACGCCGACGCGATGGCCGCTTCGCGTCGCGAAGATGCCGCTCCCCTTGCCGACGCTGCGCGGTGGATAGTTGAGCGGCCGCAGTAGCCGAACGTCCTTCTCGAGAATGGGCAGGACCTCACGACGACGCCACGTATGGTCGCCGCTCGTCACGACGTCGACCTCCGAATTGACGATCTGCTTGAACAGGTTCTCGGTGATGCCCGATCCCTGCGCCGCGTTCTCGCCGTTCGCAATGACGAAGTCGATGCCGTGCTTCTCGACGTACGGGGGCACGACGTCCTTCAAGATCGTACGGCCCGGCTTGCCGACGATATCGCCGACCAGAAGAACTCGAATGTCCAAGTCGCGTCACCTCGCGTATTCGACGACCCGAGTTTCGCGAAGAAGGGTCACCTTGATCTCACCGGGATAGGTCAGCTGCTCTTCGATCTCCGCAGCGATGTCCCGACACAGCCGGATCGCCTTCTTGTCGCCGACCTTCTGCGAATTGACGAAGACTCGCACTTCGCGTCCCGCCTGAATCGCGTTCGCCTGCCGGACTCCGGGGAACGACAGCACGACAGATTCGAGCTTCTCGAGCCGCTTGATGTACCGCTCGAGCGTCTCGCCCCGAGCCCCCGGACGCGAGCCGGAGACCGAGTCGGCGATCTGCGTCACGACGGAGTAGATGGTCTCCTGCGGCACGTCGTTGTGGTGAGATGCGATCGCGTTGACCACCTCGAACGGCTCGTCGTAGCGGCGCGCGATATTGGCGCCGATCTCCGGGTGGCCGCCTTCGATCTCGTGATCGACCGCCTTGCCGACGTCGTGCAGCAGCGCGCACCGCTTCGCGAGCGATACGTCGAGCCCGAGCTCTCCGGCGATCATGCCGGAGAGGTGGGCGCACTCCATGACGTGATACAGCACGTTCTGGCCGTAGCTCGTGCGGAACTTCAATCGCCCCAGCAGCGTGATCAGCTTCGGGTGGACACCGGGAATGTCGAGATCGTAGACCGCGCGCTTGCCCTCCTGCTGGATGATGTCGTTCATCTCGCGCTTGGTCTGCTCGACGACCTCCTCGATGCGCGCGGGGTGAATGCGACCGTCGGAGATCAGAGTCGCCATGGCCCGCCGAGCCATCTCACGGCGAATGCTGTCGAAGCAGGAGACGATGATCACGCCCGGCGTGTCGTCGACGATCACGTCGACCCCCGTCGCCTTCTCGAACGCGCGAATGTTCCGCCCCTCGCGACCGATGACCCGCCCCTTCATCTCGTCGTTGGGAATCTCGATCGTGCTCGTCGTGATCTCCTGGCAGTAGGTCGACGCCATGCGCTGAATCGCGGTGGCCAGGATCTCGCGGCCACGCGTCTCGCTGGCCTCCTGGACGCGCTCGACCATGCGATCGATCATCGCGTCGGTCTCGTGCTCGAACTCCCGTTCGAGCTTCTGCATGAGCATGCGCTCCGCATCTTCCTTGCTGAGCTTGGTGATGCGGTAGAGGCTTTGCTTCTCCTCCTCGATGACCTGCTCGAGCTCCTGCTCGCGCTTGTCCATCATGACGCCCCGCTTATCGAGGCTCTTGTCCTTGTTCTCGAGGTAGGCTTCCTTCTTGTTCAGGAGGTCGAACTTGCGATCGAGGCCGTCCTCCTTCTTCGCCAGGCGTCCTTCCAAGCCGTGCAGCTCGCCGCGCTTTTCCTCGAGCTCCGCTCCGATCTTCTCGCGGTGCTCGCGGGCTTGCTCCTCGGCGTCCCGACGGATGTCGTCCGCCTTGACCTGAGCGTCTTTCTCCGCGCTCGCGAGAACCTGCTTCGCGGAGACGCCAGCCTTCGTGATGCGGGCCCAATAGATCAGAAAGAGGATCGACACGAATCCCGCCCCGGCGCCAGCACCGATCAGGTACTTCACCTGCTCCCCTGCGGATTCGGCAAGAATCCCTACGGTTTCGAACATGGTTGCGACCTCTCCTCGTACTCGAGGAACGAGGTCGGCTCGCGCGTCGGTTAGAGACGCGGCACCGCTCGCCTTGCGACGAACGACAGCATTCGAAGCGTGCACCCGGGGGGAGTCGGGGACGAGCCGAGGCTCCGTGCGACGACCCCGTCGGGTCGATGTCGCACCAGGAGGCGTGTCGTATCGGGCAGAAAGACCCGCCCCCTGGCAGGCCAGCGAGGGGAGCCCACGGAGCTGCGAGACGACCTGCACGGCGCTGCGAAACGAGCAACAGCCTCGATCCGCGCCATGTCGTTCGTCCCCGTCCTCGGCCTCCCGCTCCAGCCCCCACGACGTCCTCTGTGATCTCGAAGCCCTTTTCGGCAGCCCGCATCGGCAATCCGCGACGGCAGCCCTCTCAGGCTGGCCGCCCCGCCGGACTCCGATGCTCTAACACTCATCCGGGTTCTCACGCGATCGGTCGAGCCGACCTCGGTCATGTCAATTAAATCAAGGACAGCCCGCCCGAGAAGGCAGTTCGACACGATGGCGGCCATCTCGCCCGGGCTTTTGGAAGTCGAGCCTCGGCGATCTACATCATCGCCTGCGGTACGACATCTCGACCCTGGACCGAATGCCTCGCCCTCGCGCTCGAAACGCTTCTCTAACGATCTGCCAACATCACCGTTCCTGTCGCGATCCGAAGAGGCCGAGACGCACGAGCCCGAGACGTCGATGCCGCTCGCGAAAGTCGAGCCGATCGCCGCGCTCAGCGCGACGACCGACGAGACCACGCGCGTCAACGACGCCAGCCGACTCGTCGGGGCTTTGAGAAAGCCGGATTTCCAAGAAATCGTTCGCTGCATTCCCTTGCCTACGTCCTGGCCCCCCGCAATCGCCCCCGGATTATAGGTGGGCCCCATCTGGGAGTCAATCCGAAACGTCGACCGGAACGCCGCTAACTCCTTGCGCTATCGGCACGTGACGCTCCGGCGCGCCCCGCGGAGGAAGCTCCGAGAGACACCCACCTACGGCCCCGGCACTGCCAGCCACCTGCCCCCGCCGCCAACGAAAAAAGGCCCGGAGTGCGTCACGCACAGCGGGCCTTGGTGATTCAAAAGGAAAAAAAGCGGGCGCTCCCTACTCTCTCGGCTCTCACCAATACCATCGGCGCGAGG
>CAYMRB010000574.1:0-5273 GCA_964392615.1 uncultured Planctomycetia bacterium
GCTCCTGCGCTTGCCGACGCTGATCGTGACGCTGGGCACGGCCAGCCTGTTTCGGGGCTTCCTGCTGGCGTTCATCGGCACGTCGCTGATCAACAGCGTGCCGCCGGGGATGGTGGAGCTCTCCCGTTGGACCCTGACGAGCGACACATTGCCGTCGGGGGAGACCATCGGCCTGTCCGGGACGGTGCTGTTCCTCGTGGCCGTCGCGATCGGGACGGCCACGTTCCTGCGTTACACGGTACTCGGTCGCGGGGTCTACGCGCTCGGGGGCCATCCGGCCGCAGCAGCGCGAATCGGATTCCCGGTGCGACGGCTGCAGTTCTTCGTGTACGGATTCGTCGGCGGTCTATCGGGCATCGCAGGCATCCTGCACGCGTCGATGATGCGCAACGCCGACCCGCGCGACCTCGTCGGCACCGAGCTCGACGTGATCGCGGCGGTCGTGCTCGGAGGTGCGAGCATCACGGGCGGCCGCGGAACGGTGCTCGGCACGCTGCTCGGCGTCGCCTTGCTCCAGCTCGTGTACGGCAGCTTGATCCAGCTCCACATCCCCTCGTACTGGCAGCGCGTCGCCGTCGGTCTCGCGATCGTCGTCAGCACGTGGATCTCGGCGATGCGCGGTCGAGGCGCGCGAGGAGCAGAGACCAGCGGAGTGGAAGCCGCATGAAGCAGGATTCCGTGAGCCACTTCGACCTCCGCTTCCGGCGCCTCCTGCGCGTCGACAGCAGCGTGCTGCGGCTGGCGGTGATCGCGGTCTTCCTGTTCGCGCTGATGAGCGTTCTCAGCCCCGATCGCTTCTTCACGCTACGGAACGTCACGTCGATGTCGTTTCAGTTTCCGGAGCTCGGGCTCTTCGCGCTCGCCGTGACGATCTCGCTCGTCACGGGAGGGATCGACCTCTCCGTGGTCAGCGTCGCCAACCTCGCGGGGATCGCCGCGGCGCTCGTGCTGACGCGGACGGTCCCTTCGGACGCGTCGCCGCTTGCAGCCGCCGCGTGGGTTGCGGTCGCGATTCTCCTCGCGATCGTGGTCGGTGGCGCCTGCGGCTTCTTGAACGGCATGCTCGTCGCGCGCGCCCGGATCACGCCGATCCTCGGCACGCTCGGAACGATGCAGCTCTTCATGGGCGTGGCACTCGTCGTGACGAAGGGCGAGGCCGTGTCCGGCTTCCCACGGCTCTTCGTCGAGCTCGGGAGCGGGACGTGGCTCTCGGTGCCGGTCCCGCTGCTCGTGTTCGCCGTCGCGGCGGGCGCCGTCGCGGTGCTGCTCGGACGCACGCGGCTCGGCGTTCACCTGTACCTGCTCGGGGGCAGTGAGACCGCGGCGCGATTCGCGGGAATCCCCGTCCGCAGCGTGCTCCTGCGAACGTACCTCCTGTCCGGCGTCCTCGCCGCCGTCGCCGGGCTCGTGATGGCCGCTCGCACGAACTCCGCGAAGGCCGACTACGGGACCTCGTACCTGCTGCAGGCGGTGCTCGTCGCCGTGCTCGGCGGCGTGAACCCGATGGGCGGATCTGGACGCGTCGCCGGGGTCGTGCTCGCGGTGCTCTCGCTGCAGTTCCTCTCCAGCGGCTTCGGTATGCTCCGGTTCAGCAACTTCGCCAAGGAGTTCACCTGGGGCGCGTTCCTCCTGCTGATCATGACCATCAACGCGGTCCTGGATCGCCGCCGCCGGCACGATTGACGTCGCGAGGCCTTCGACTCCGCCGTACGACTCAGCGTCAATCCCGCCCGCATAGCGGCGTTTCCGAGCGATTGTCAGTTGCGCGGCGTCACGGTCAGCCTCTTCGTACGCACCATGACGTCGCCGATGCCGCCGGCGCCAGCCGAGACGCGGAGCGACACGGATACCGCTCCTCCTGCTGCCAGAGTGAACCTCGAGGGACCGAGGTCGATGCCACCACACAGCGGGATGGCTTCGCCGGTCGACAGGTTCGTGCAGACCAAGCGGCCCTCGTCGACGAGACCGTTGCCGTTGTCGTCCACGCCGTTGGCTGTCTCCGAGAGCATCGTCTCCAGGTCATACCGAATCGGCGGTCCGGGCAGAACCGCGACGCCGTCAAACCCTCCGGCAAGCGTTAGCGTCAGCTGTCGTCCCGTCGAGTCGACAACCACCGTCGAGGCGATGGCCTGCCGCACGTCGTTGGCGATGTAGTTCAACGCAGAACGAGAGCGCTCGAACGTGCGGTTCAGCGCGTCCGCCTCCGAAGCGCTGCGTGTGGCGACGCGTGTCACGACCGAAACCTGGGCGCCGACTACGAGCGCGAGCGTCGCGTAGAACGAGACTTCGAGGAGCGTCCATCCCGCGACGCGGTCCGTAACGATATTCCGAGTTCGCATGAGCCCAATCTCAACAAGCTAGCCGCCGTCGAGTTATCGGCCGCAACTGCTGATCCCACCGACGGCGCTCTCTCGGGATCTTTCGCAAGTGGTTGGGGCGCAAGGGGGCCCGGGGCTTCCCGTCCGCGTCGAGATCGGGTCCCGAGCCACGCGACGAAGCGGCCGTTCCTTTCCGATCGACCGAGCATTCGGTGGCCGAAGTCGAGGGAGCGCTGCGACCACTCTCCTCGAGCGATGCCTGCAACTGCCGGCGCTTCGCCGCTCGTCGGAGGATCGTCGCTACACTCGAAGATCGCGGTGCCCTCACCGCTCCCGGCGCTTCTTGCGCTCCAAGTGAAAGGCGTCGCCGTCCGTCACCAACCGGAGTTCCGACTTGGGCATCCCGGGTGGCGCGAACGACTTCGGCGCGCGCCCACGGTTGTACACGCTGTTCGGGAACGGCTCCGGAAACGGCGTGTCCTCGCCCCACGAGTCCAGAGGCCAGCCTTCACGCTTCGCGGCTTCGTTGCGGAGGTAGAACCCGTCCCAGCCACGTCGATCGACATATCCGGCCGGATGATGGAATAGCTTGCCGGCGCCGAAGGTCGCGTATCCGCCCTCACGAAAGCTGACTTGAAGCGGACGCAGCTCGGGGCGGTTGACGAAGTACACCTGCGTCGTGTAGCAGCCCGTCGTCGAGGCGAACCGGCCCGTGAAGATCGCACTTCGAGACGGTGCGCAAAACGTGCCCGGACAGTGCGCGTTCTAAACCACGACGCCCCGGTTCGCCAGCCGGTCCATGTTCGGCGTGACCGCCTGCTCGTAGCCCATCGCGCCGACCCTGTCGCACAGGTCGTCGACAGCGAACAGGACCACGTTGGGCCGCTCCTTCGCTGCCAGGGCCGTCACGAGCAGGAGGAGAACGACCGCAAGGCCCAAAGAGCCGGCGAGGCGCGAGGGAAGCGAGTTCGTCAATCGCGTGTTCATTTCCTCTCGGCTGACCTCAGCCGCGGAATGTTCTCGATGCCAATCGGCTTCCTGCCCGTCGGAGCGCTGCGGCCACTCTCCTTGAGCTTCTCGAGCGATGCCTGCAGCTGCCGGCGCTTCGCCGCTTCCTTGAAGAACAGGTTCGTCGTTTCGCCCGGGTCGGTCGCCAGATCATAGAGCTGACCCGGCGCATCGGGCTCCGTCTCGGGGAGGGCGTACTCCTTCATCGCTCCGCGGTCATAGTTGTTGCCGCCTGATCCCTCATGGTCGAGGTACTTCCACTTCCCCATGCGAATCTGGAACTCGCCGCGGAAGCTCTGGGTCAGGAGATGCGGCCGGATGGATTTCTTCGGGTCCTGGACTCCGAGCATCGCCGGCAGCATGTCGAAGCTGTCCGTCGCCGCGCCGTCGGGAAGCTCGTAGCCGACGACCGACGCGAGCGTCGCGAAGATGTCGGTCGTGTTCGTCATCTGGGCAGACACCAGCCCCCTGGGAATCCGCCCGGGCCATCTCGCGATGAACGGCACCCGGTGGCCGCCCTCCCAGCCGTCTCGTTTGACGCCCCGCCAGTCCCCCGCGGGATCGTGATCGTGGTCCTCTCGCATCCAGGCGACGTGCAACGTCTCGGGCCCGTTGTCCGCGTTGAAGAGTATCAGCGTCTCCTCGTCGATCCCCAGCTCGGCGACAAGATCGATCACGCGTCCGACCAGGACGTCGAGCTCACGCACGAAGTCGCCCCGGGGGCCCGCGGTCGTCGCGCCGTTGAATTCCGGTGCCGGCAGGACGGGAGCGTGGCAGATCTGAGTGGAGAGCACCGCGAAGAAGGGCTTCTCGGGGCTCTTCTTTCGATGCTCGACGATGAACTCCCGCGTCTTCTCGTAGAAGAGAAGGTCTGCCTTCACGAACTCGTATCCCGGCGCCATCCACCCCTCATCGTTGTCCCATCGCCACTTGCCTCCGGGGTTGGGGAGGTTCGCCCGCTTGTGCCGCTGGCTGGCGGGGACGGGCACCATCCCGTTCTCGATGTAGACGTAGAGCGGATCCGTCGTGGGGCAGTTCGGAGTAACGAACGACTCGTCGAAGCCGCGCGCGTTCGGCCCATCGACGAGCGGCGTGCTCTTCTCGTAGTCGATGAGGAGCGAGTTCTTGAACCCGCCGCCGAGCCGCTTGCCGTTCTTGTCGAGCCAGGTGAGCCCGACGTGCCACTTCCCGAAGACGCCGGTCCGGTACCCCTTCTGCCGTAGCATGTCACCAACGGTGAGCGTTCCGGGCTTCAGATAGCTCGGACCGCCCGGTCCCTCGAACGCCCCGCCCCCCCGGCCGGTCGACCGGTAGATCTGCTGTCCGGAATAGAGGCCGTACCGCGACGGCGAGCAGATGGTGGATGGGCTGTGCGCATCGGTGAACCGGATCCCCTCATCGGCCATGCGGTCGAGCCGCGGGGTCTTGTAGGCAGCCTCGGAGTTGTAGCATGACAGGTCGCCGTAGCCGAGATCGTCGGCGTAGATGATCACGATATTCGGCAGGGCCTCCGCCCCCGCCGGCGTGATGGTCCCGAGGGAGAAGGCCAGGCCGGCCAGTGCCGCGGCAAGAGGATAACGCGCTCGGCACGGTGTGTTCGGAATGCGAGTCAGCTTCATCGTGCAAGAATCACTCATGGACACCGTGCTACTCGTAGATCGGGCAGAAGGAGTTGAACCCACGTGCTCATGCTCGTGAGTATCCGACCGAAGCAGACTTCACGGCGACAGAATTCCCCGAGGATCCGAGGATCGCGGGTGATGCGTGCCCCGCGGTTCGCTCCGATGGCGTTGCCCGCCGGCACGACATCTCGTCGCTCCGCCCGGTCCATCTCGACGAGACGCTCGATCAGGACTTCCCTGAACGAGCGTCTCGCCGCCGCGCGGAACTCATAGCCCGGGCTGCGCCCGGAACCCAACGGCGGAACCGGAAACAAGAGAAGAGGAT
>CAYMRB010000575.1:0-5260 GCA_964392615.1 uncultured Planctomycetia bacterium
GTCTTCGACGCGACGATGAACAGCGTCGTCTCGGGCGACAGGTCGCGCAGCGTGCGCGCGAGGTGGGCGCCATCGACGTTCGACACGAAGTGCACGCGGAGATCCGGCGAGCCGTACGGAGCGAGCGCCTCGGTCGCCATCAACGGTCCGAGGTCGGAACCGCCGATGCCGATGTTGACGACGTCGGTGATCCGCTCGCCGGTGTAGCCACGCCACTCGCCACTGCGCACGGCATCGGTGAACTCGCGCATCTTCGCGAGGACGCTGTTGACACCGAGATCGGTCTTCTTGACGCCGTCCTTCTCGACGACTTCGTCCGACATCACGTCGCGCTCGCCGACGTAGATCGGCGTGTTCGCACGGTTGCGCAGTGCGACGTGCAGGACGGCGCGGTCCTCGGTCTTGTTGATCTTCTCGCCCGAGAACATGCGGTCGCGGGCTCCCTCGACGTCAGCCTCCTCGGCAAGCTGACAGAGGAGCTCGATCGTCCTGCCTTTGACGCGGTTCTTCGAGTAGTCGAGAAGGATCTCCTTCTTGCCGTCCTCGCCGAACCAGCACGAGAAGTCGTCGAAGCGCTGCGGGTCGGACTCGAAGAGGTCGAGCAGGTGCTCGTCGCGGATCTCGTCCCAGTGGGCGACGAGCTGGTCACGGGTCGGAAGGTGATCGAAATGGGGCATCGGAATCTCGTGGACGTCGGGGCTCGTTGGACGACAGGCGAACGAGTCGCTGGCGGGATCCTAAGCCCGTCAGGACGTGTCGTCCACACCCGACGCCGAGGCCGACAACGGACGAAGCCGAGAGCAGGTCGACCCAGATACGAGACCGGGCGAGCACTCCCCTCTGCGAAGGTGTGCCCGCCCTGCCCTGCTACTCGGGACGCCGGAGGAGCGGTGCCGACGTCGCGCCTGACTGTGAGAGACGAGACGCCGGATCATGCGCGTCGCTGCCCGTCGACGATCGCCACCGAAGACTACGATGGGTTCCGGAAAGCGTCGAGCGAACGGCCGAAAAGGCTCTGTCGCGCTCGCAGGTTCCGGAAATCCGCGGCCCCGAACGATTATCGGAACTCGTCAGCGCAGCGGCCGGCCGCGCCCCCAATCGTCGAGCGCCTCGAGGTAGCCGCGCTCGAGGAAGCCGCCCGGCAACCCGAGCGCGGCCATCGCGTCGCGGACTCGCGCCTCGTCGGGGTCTTCGACACCGATCGACACGACATCCTGCGGCGACTGGATCTCCGCGTACTCGACGATCACCCGGCCGTCGGGCGGCCCGCAGTGCTGCCAGCGCCGCTTCTCGACCGAGACGACGGCGAGCTGCGGGGCGGCCCGCGTCAGCCGCTCGAGGAATTCCTCCTCGTTCTCGACCCGCGCGGAAGGCAACGCTGCCGCACTCGACGCGATCCCGAGCGCCGCAGCGACCTCGGCGAAGACGTCCGGAGCGAGCGGGAACTCGAACTCCTCCGCCGGGTTCTCGAGCCACTCCTCCGTGCCGGCCTCGGTGCGGGCGAGCCGGCGCTTGATCTTGAACCGGCCGCAGCGCAGCTTCAGGTTGAGGGAGCACCCCGGGACCCACAGATAGCGATCCGTCACGCGTTGCGACTTCTCGAACCAGAGCGGTAGCGCACGGACCCGGTCGATCGTGCCGTCGCCGCGTCCGTCGGGTGCCGCCGCGGCGAACCCCCGCCATTCCCAATGCTGACCGAATGCCATTTCAAACAGAACAATCTTGACTAACGGACATTTCTAAAGATAATGCCCCGTGTCGATTCCACGGGAGCCTACCAGGGAGAGGGTCGCTCCGCTCAGCCGGCTCCGACGCGATGCGCTCTGCCACGCACGTCGGTCCGGACTCCACGAACCCGTGACTACCTTCTGTTCCTCTGGCTTCCATCCTGTCGCGCTTCGGCCCGCGGTGCCCCGCGGCTCTGTTGGGTGGCCCTCTCCCCCCCCCTTCCTTCCCGGCGGTTGTCGCCGCTCTAAGAACGAGGACCAAGAGGACATGACATGTCACGAGCTCCAGGGCTGAACCGTGCCCCGGTGCGACCGTGTGCACGACCCGAAGATATCCTCCTTGCGGCAGCCCGACAAGATCGCGGGACGGTGCTACCCCGCGTGCTCGGCGCCGTCCTGACCGCGACGAACGGCACGCACGCGGTCGTCATCGAGAAGCCGGCGGATCGCCGCCGCGTCGTCATCGGGTGCCGTGCCGGCGGCATCGAGATCGGTCGACCGGACAAGCTGATCCGTCCGCGCGTCGCCCGACAGGTGCTCGAGACGGGCCGCGTCGCCCTCGTCAGCGACGAGCCTCCACGCCCCCACCACTGGTGCCTCGGCGTGCCGGTGGACGTCGGAACCGACGGCTCCGCGGCGCTCTTTGTCGAGGGTTCCGCGCGGCGCGGAACGCCTCGGTTCACGGACGAGGAGACCAGCTGGTTGTCGCGCGTCGCGGCGCTCTCGATGCTCGTCGACGCGCTCCGCGAGCGGTGCTCGCACCTCGAGGAGCAGATCGAGCGTCCCCCGGCGGACTCGTGCGAGTCCCCGACCGGGCCGCAGGATTCGCAGCGACCGGCGAGCGCCCCGCCACGGCCCGCGACGCCAGGAGAACCATCGAGACCCGCGAATCGGGCGCGCTTGACGGCGCTGTTTCCGGAGATCGTCTGCAAGAGTGTCGCGATGCGCGACGTCCTGAGCGCGGTCGGCGACCTGGCGCGGTCGGAGATCCCGATCCTGATCGACGGCGAAAGCGGCACCGGAAAGGAGCTCATCGCGCGCGCGATCCACCGCCTGTCGAGCGCGGCAACGGGTCCGTTCGTCAGCGAGAATTGTGGCGCGATTCCGGAGCACCTCGGCGAGGCCGAGCTGTTCGGCCGGGAGCGAGGCGCATTCACGGGCGCGTCGGACAGCCAGCCCGGCCTCGTCGAGCGCGCTAGCGGCGGTACGCTGTTCCTCGACGAGGTCGGCGAGATGGGCCTGGAGCTACAGAAGAAGCTGCTGCGCGTCCTGCAGGAGAGAACCGTGCGCCGCATCGGTGGCCGCCGCTCGATTCGCGTCGGCTTTCGACTGATCTCCGCGACGAACCGCGACCTCGAGGCGATGGTGAAGGCGGGGACGTTCCGGCAGGACCTGTTCTTTCGCCTGCACGTCGCGTCCGTCCACCTCCCGGCTCTGCGGGAGCGGCCGGAGGACGTCCCCGACCTCGTCGAGCAGTTCAACCGTCAGCACTCGAAGAACCTCGATCGCGCGCCGCTCGAGTTCGGCCGCGACACGCTGGCGCACTTCAGGTCGTACGCCTGGCCGGGCAACGTGCGCGAGCTCGGCAACGAGGTCTGGCGCCTCGCGACGACGGTCGGGCGCCACGTGCGACCGAGCGATCTGTCGAAGCGCATCCTCCGCGACCTGCCGGGCGCGACGCCCGCCGACCGCGACGCGGACCTCCGGCTCGAGCCGCTCGAGCGCGAGGTGCTCGGCGCGGCGGTCCTGAAGGCACTGCAACGAGCGAAGGGGAACCGCACGCGAGCGGCCGGAATCCTCGGAGTGACGCGAGCGGCCCTGTACCGACGGATGCAGCGCTACGGGATCAAGTACTGAGGCAGGCCGAGCTCAACTCGCCCCGCGTTCGGCCTTCGCGGTCGCCATGCGGTGGTAGTCGCGCCACCAGCGCGCCATCTGCCGCGTGCTGCTGCGGTACGGCGGGAACCGGCGCCCCTTGATGCGGTTGAGCAGCGCGGCTCGGACGACGACGCCGACTGGGAAACCGTCGAAGCGCGTGATCCGCACTCGCGATGCGCCGCGGTAGCGGCCGAACCGCACCTTGCCGGTCGCGATATCGTCGAGAAGGAACGGGCTCAGACCGTCGATCAGGTAGACGAATTGGTCCGCGGCGTCGTCGTAGCGCGCGAAATTCTTCTGCAGGACGACGACGGCGAGCTCGCGAAGCTTCGTCTTGCGATCGCTCTGGACGTGGCGGATGAGCGCCGGAATCAACCGAGGATCGACCCGGCACAGCTCCTCGTACGCCTTGCGCGCGTCCTCCTCCTCGCCCTGCAGCCGCTCGAGAAAGCGGCCGGCGCGCTGCTTCGCCTCGCGGGGATCGAGCGGCTCGGAGGCCTGATCCGTGGCATCGGCCACAGCCACGACCGCGTCTGCGGGTGGCGAAGGCTCGACGACGCCGACCGCCGCGCCGGGGCGCGCGGTCCCGTGGTCGCCGGCGTTCGGGCTGATCGGGCTGATCGGGCCGATCGGGGCCGAGGCCCCCGGGCCGCCGTTGTCCCCGGCGGTGCCATGCTGCGGGCCGGCGTCCGGAGGTGCGCTCCCCTTCGCTGGATCCACGTCCGGCAGGTCGGGCAGGGACCTCTCCGGATCGGGCGGGTCGGTCGGCGTGCGGGGCGTCCGCGCGGTGCCGGTCGGGGTGGCGCCGCGATCCGGGACGACCGGGCCCGCATGCCGCGCAGGCTGGGTCGGCTGGCGCTCGGTGCGCGATCGATGGACGACGGGGGCGGCGTCAGCCCACGTGGGAGTGTGGCGCTCGGGCTCCGAGGAGCAGCCGACAGCGGCGAGCGCCGCGGCGATCCAGGCCGCGACGGCCGGACGGATTCGCTGTGCTTCGGGTGGCGTTCGACGTCGCAAGCGGGGCCTCCCCGCGTCTGGGCGGGACGGGTTAATCGAGCTCCGGCGACCGCGACGACGTCGGCACGATCGCTGCGGCAGAGCCGGCCGAGAATCCGTCGCCGGTGCGGAAGAAGCCCGCCAGCGGACGCGGTTCGGCGGGTCCGCAGTTCAGCGACAGGAGGATCTCGGGACTGAAGTGCGCGAGCCGGGTGACCAGCTTGCGCCGACTCTCCAGTGTCCCATCGGCACGCAGGAACTCAAGGGCGAGGTCGACGTCCGAGGTCGGCCGCGGCACCGAGAAGTAGCGCAGAACGAGCCGCTCGAGGTCCCTCTCCCGAGCTGCGGCCGCAGCCCGGGAATCGACCAGCCGGCGCTCGAGGTCGTGGATCGCCTCCTCGGCCACGGCGAGGCTGTCCCGCAGCGTGTCGCGTTCCTCCTCGGCTTGGGCGTGGAGGTCCTGGAAGTGCCCGAGGTCTGCCCCCAGCAGATCGACCGTGCGCCGAACGTCTGCCTGGGCCGCGAGAAGTCGCTCGCAGTCGCGCTGCACGGCCGCGCTGCGCTGCCCGGAGCTGGCGAGGTCGACGCGCCCCGCGCGGATCTCGTCGGCACACGACTCCTAGAGGTCGAAGCCCCCCCCCGCCCCCACCACCCCACCC
>CAYMRB010000576.1:0-5236 GCA_964392615.1 uncultured Planctomycetia bacterium
GGTGCCGGGCGTCGGTGATACGACGATCTTCGGGATCGCCGGCGCGCAGCTCGAACACGACGGCCGCTTCGCGGTGCCCGTTCCGAACGGCGGACCGTACGCGGTCGTCTACGAGGCGCGGTTCGTCACGGAGCGTGAGGTCGACTTCAGATCGACCGGCTCGCGGCGTGGCTCTCCCGGCTTCGGGGGCGGCGCTGGCGCCGGCGTCGACGTCGACGCTCCGATCGAAGACCAGCTCTTGCGAGCGACCGCGCTCGACGCGTCGGCGAATCAGCACGTCGAGCTGACCGTGCCGCTGCCCGTCCTCGCGGTCTCGCCGACGCACAGCGATCAGGAGCGCTGGTCGACGCTGCGCCAGGCGCTCGGTGTGCAAGGGCTCCTGTTCACCGCCACGTCGCCCGGCGGCGTCGCGCGCGGCACGGTCGCGATCGACGACGGCGTCGCGACGATCCTCGAGATCCTCGACGAAGAAGTCGGAGCCGCGCCTGCCGAGATCGACATCGTCGCGTACGGCGTCAGCGGCCTGGCCGCGCGACTGTATGTCCACGTCGTGCCGTCGCGCATCGTCCGTCGGCTCGTGCTGCTCGGCACGCCGAACCTCGGCACGCCGCGCGCGCTCGTCGAGTCGCGCTCCGACGTCGGTCTCGCTCCGCTGCCGGGAGGCATCGACTCGCCCGAGTCGGCCCTGTACAAGGCGGCGATCGAGCAAACGGAGTCGTTCCTCGCGGCGTTCAACGATCGCGTCTCGCGACGCCGCGGCACGCAGCTCTGGCTGGTCGCCGGCGAGGGCGGCAATCCCGACCTCGAACGCGTGCTCGGGTGCGATCGGCACGACAACCGCGTCTGCGTCGAGAGCGTCTGCGCCGCGGGCGTCCTCGGAGTCGGCCCCGACTGCCGGGCCCGCGTCGTGCCGGAAGACCACGACGCGCTCGGTCGCGGCAACGCCTCGCTCGAGCTGCTCATCGAGGAGATCGGGCTCGGCAAGGTCGTCGATCTGCCGCAGGGCGTCGATCCGGACGTCGTGCTGCCCGGCGACGCGATGCCGATCGTCCAGCCTCTCGAGGCGGGCGACGGAGGCGTTGCCGGCGATCCGGAGGTCGAGGCGCTGTCGCTCGGCAAGGTGATCACCGGCAAGATGCCGCCCGGCGGCACCGGGCTCTACAAGTTCGCGTCCGACACGTCCGACTCGGTCGTCATCATTCTGAACACCGTCGGCGACCTCGGCGGCCTGGAGTTCAGCTTCCTGACGCCCGCCGGCGACGATGTCACGATCCAGAACCACAACGAGTTCAGCATCGACTACTTCAGCTACGCCGAGGGCGAGGGTACGGGCGTTCAGATCTTCAGCCTGCCGTCGAGCACGACAGGCGAGTACTTCGTCTCGCTGAGCAATCCCCCGGAGAACGACGTGGTCTCCTACTCGCTCGAGCTGCGCCTGGACAGCCCGATCTCGCTCAAGAGCGATCTCGCCAGCGATGACATCGAGCTCGGCACGACGACCCTCCTGACCTCGGAGATCGAGCACTCCGACCTCCTGCCGCCGGAGGTCGCCCTGAGCGTGACCGCGCGGGTGATCCGTCCCGACGGCACGCTCGAGCTCGTCGACCTCGTCGATGACGGCACGCTCGGCGACGCGGTCGCCGGCGACGGGATCTACGCCACGACGGTCACCGCGGGTTCGCAGCCCGGGTACCACACGATCGAGATCCTCGCGACGGGCGAGGAGGAGAGCTACTTCGAGCGCGCGGCCACCGTGCCGCTCCTGGTGCGCTCGGACATCGCGCAGCTCGGCGCACAGTGGCAATCGGGCGCCGACGACGTCGACTCCGACACGCTGAAGGACATCCTGTGGGTCGACGGCTCCGTCGTGCCGCAGCGCGCCGGAACCGTCGTCGTCCTCGGACACCTGACGCGCGACGGCGAGTCCGTGGCGCGAGCCGGCGCGCTCGTCGACCTCGCGGACGGCGACGACGCGGAACCGTTCCGCCTCGAGTTCGACGGCTACGACATCTACGGGTCCGAGCGGGACGGGCCGTACCGCCTGTCGGAGGTCGAGGTGCTCGACGCGGCGATCGGATTCGTGCGCGCGACGATCGCGAACGACGTGCTCGAGACGGAGCCGTGGTCGTGGACCGACTTCTCGATGGTCGGCGGACTCCCATTCGTCCGCGGCGACTCGAACGGCGACCATCTCGTCGACCTGAGCGACGGCGTGCACACGCTGCAGTGGCTCTTCGTCGACCGCGAGACGGAGTTCCTCTGCCTCGACGCGGCCGACGTCGACGCCGACGGCGACATCGAGCTCTCCGATCCGGTCGTGCTCTTCGCGTTCCTGTACCTCGGCGCGCCGCCGCCGGCGTTCCCGTTCCCCGACTGCGACCAGGATCAGGACCTGGGCTGCGAGTACTACCCGTTCTGCCAGTAGGCGAGCCGGACTACGAACAGCGCTTGCACTCCCACCTGTCCTGTTGAATCTCCAGCTCGGCTGCGCAGTTCCCCGACAGTTGTTCCTCCGTGCATGCCCGGATGCAGACAGCGACCTCATCCGCGCTGCAGGAGCACTCGAGGGAGTAAGGGGTCTTCAGAGGGTACCTGTGAACACACTTGCCGCCCAGCGTCACGACTTGCCACTCGCCCTTGTAGCCACACCGATACCGCATTCCGAGGTCGATGTCACAGTCCCATTTCGCCGTGACGATCAGGAGCTCGCAGTACTCACCGCATCCTCCCACGCCGGTATCGAGCGTGACAGCGCAGTCCTTGCTGGGCAGGCACTCCACCATGCTGACGCCGTTGGTCACCTTGCAGTCGCCGCTGTGTGCGAATCGGGCGACGGACAGGGAACAGGCCACCACGAGCACGACGGCGTAGACTTCCAATGCTCTCTTCACGATCTTCTCCTTCCTTCTCTTCTCTCGACCCGCTCGGGGGTCGTTCACTTCACCTGAGGTTCTCGAAGAACCCGCAGGCCTCGATCAGCCAGCCGACCATGGCGGGCCTTCGTTCGCTTGCGAGAACGGACAACTCGGGACATTCCTCCTCTGTGAGATGAACTCGAACTCCGTTGTGATTCGACATGAAGACGACATTGCCACCCGGAAGCAGAATGTCCTGCGGATCCTCACCGCGCTTGCGGGCATCCGCGGCTTCTTGGAGCTTCCTCGAGATTCCATCGGCCGCCACGAGCTTGTATCTCGTGTCGACCGACTCGATCCGCCGCGTGTGTTTCTGATAGAGAACCTGAAGGCTGAATCGATCGAGCTCGTCCAGCTCCCGGCCAGCCTTGTTGATCCTGGGATCGGAGAGGAATTCCGAGAGCCTCCAGTTCGGATAGCTCCTCCCGCCGCGCGTGTACGCGTCGGTCAACGCGGCCAGTTCTTCATCGTCCTTCACGCGTCGCATGACCGCGCGGGCTCGCTCGTATCGTTCTTCCAGGCTGAGCGAACCCTCCGATTCCATGCGTCGCTCTTGCGTCGCGACGACCGTCTGTACCTCGCCGTTGAATGAAGGCACATCGCCCGTCCGCTTCCCGCGGTCCTCCAGAATCGCCTCCAAGACGGAGGTGGATCGCTCCAGCTGGCTGTCCACGTCATCGTAGAGAACGTCGAGACGGACAATCTGGCCTTCGATACTCGTGGCGGACTCGGAGAAGCGAGCGCTCAGCTCCGAGGCCCGCGCCTCGAGAGCCTCGGCGGCTGCGCGAAGCTCCGCGTGTCGTTCGCTCCAGGCGCCGTGGGCGTAGGAGACGACGAAGCCTGCGAACACCAGCAGCGCCGCGACGATAGCTACGTTCTTCATGTCATTCATGCCCTTGAGGGGGAGGGAGGCCCGGCTCTCGGGAGCCAGGATCGCAACACTCTACCTCGACGCCCTGTGAGATCCAAGGACATTATTCTCTGTTGCGACTTTTCTTTCCGTGCGTCACGCGCGCCGGCTGGCGGCCGCGATGCGCTCTCGGCCAGCCGGCGGTGCCAACGCCAACGCGCCAACGCTCGTCGCGGATCGAACCGGACAACCACTCGACGGCTCGAGCCCTCGTCTGCGGAGCGCGCTTCGCAGTGACGGTCGGCAGCACTGATCGGAACGTGGCGAGGGTTGCACGAGGTCGAGAGGTTCTTAGGTCTGGGAGCCGGCTTCCAGCTCGACGAGTCCGTGGAGCGACGTGCTCGACAGGCTTTGACGCGAGTCGCATCGCTCGAGCCCGAGCGTCTGCCCCCACATCGGGATTAGGACCTACCACGGAAACCCTAGCCTCGACGTTGCCCGGAACCCGAAGTCGGCCGCCGAGAGGAAAGAGCTCTAAGGAACCCAGGAACCCAGGAGAAGAGGGCGCATCCCCTTCCTTTCCTGGGTTCCTGGGTTCCTTAGAAATCCTACTTGGAGGCGGCAGAGGTCTGCGCCGGAGAACAAGGTTCTGGATGTCCGTCTTCTCCGTGCCTTTGTGACCCTGTGGTGAATCCTCTTCTCCTGGCTCGAGCGGCCGCGCGAACCCGACCGCATAGCGGCACCCCGATCGCCGCATCGAGTGCCATGCCAGGGTGATCGCGTTAGACTGAACCTCGTCGTCAGCGCGTACGACCCACGCGCCCCCATCGGAGACCGGTCCGTTTCGAGAGAAGTCCACGAACAACGACGCCGAGTGACCTGCCGGGAGTGTCCACATGGCCAAGGCCAAGAAGAAGCAGCTGAGGCACTATGTTCTGGGGCTGACGCCCTCGGTCGAGGCGGCGGACGAACTGCTCGAGATCGACTCCGAGGTTCCGGAGGGGCGTTTTGATCCGGACGAGAAGTACTGTCCGCTAGCGCGAGTGTTCGGCATCGGGTACATGAACTTCCTCGACGTTCAGCGAGTGCAGGTCGGCGCGCCCAGAGAGGCAGGAGAGGTGGTCGCTGAGCTGGCCTCGAAGTGGCTGAGAGGATGTGATCGACAAGAGCGATTGGCTGGAGAGATCTGGGAGCTGGCTTCCAGCTCGACGAGTCCGTGGAGCGACGTGCTCGACAGGCTTTGACGCGAGTCGCATCGCTCGAGCCCGAGCGTCTGCCCCCACATCGGGATTAGGACCTACCACGGAAACCCTAGCCTCGACGTTGCCCGGAACCCGAAGTCGGCCGCCGAGAGGAAAGAGCTCTAAGGAACCCAGGAACCCAGGAGAAGAGGGCGCATCCCCTTCCTTTCCTGGGTTCCTGGGTTCCTGGGTTCCTGGGTTCCTGGGTTCCTGGGTTCCTGGGTTCCTGG
>CAYMRB010000577.1:0-5210 GCA_964392615.1 uncultured Planctomycetia bacterium
ATGGTGCCCAGAACGCGATGCTGGCTCCCGCGTCGTCAGGCCTCGCGATGGAGATTCGCTCCGATCTCAGGCCGATCGCCGGGCCCTAATGGAGCGCTAGAAAGCCCTCAGCTGCGTCGAGCGCTTTTCCGAGACAGGCTCCTACCTAGGGGACGTCGTCGGCGCAGGGAAGCCAGCGCGCGAGGACCGTGCGGAGGTCGGACGGACGGACCGGCTTGCTCAGGAAGTCGTCCATGCCGGCGGCGATACACCTGTCGCGGTCTCCCTGCATTGCGTTCGCGGTCAGAGCGATGATCGGCAGTCGCATCTCACCGCCGCTTTCGCGCTCTCGAATCGCAGCGGTCGCGGCGATGCCGTCGAGCACGGGCATCTGGCAGTCCATGAGGACGAGATCGTACGACTTGCTGGCGGTCGCGCTGACCGCCTCTGCGCCGTCCGAGGCGATGTCGGGTTGCAGGCCGAGCTTCTCGAGAAGCCGGCGCGCGACCTGCTGATTGACGGGATTGTCCTCCGCGAGCAGAACGCTGCCCGTGAACGTCGCGTAGGTCGAGGCTCGCTTCCCGGTGCCCGCTGCCGAGGCCGACGACGCACCGTCGACCAGGAGGTCCACGAGCACGTCTCGCAACGCGGATCGACGTGCGGGCTTGGTGACGCACGCGACGCCGAGCCCGCGGGCCTGCTTCATGGTGTCATGGCCGGCCATCGACGTGAGGAAGACCACCGGCAGCGAGGCGGTGGCGGGATCCTCGACGAGGCGGCGCGCCACGTCGATCCCGTCGGGCAGGTGCTCGTCCAGGATCACGGCGGCGAAGGGCTCTCCCGCCGCGGCGGCCGCGTGGATCGCGGCTGACCCGGCGCGCGAGTCCGCGTGGATCGCGGCCTCCATGCCCAGCGCCTCGAGGTGACATTCGAACACCTCGCGCAGGGCGGGAAGGTCGTCGATCACGCACACGCGCAGTCCCCGGAGCTTCTGCGCCACCGAATCGAGCTCCGGCGGCTCCGACGGATTCTGCACGCACACCGTGAACCAGAACAGGCTGCCCTTGCCGACGTCGCTCTCGAGGCCGATCTCGCCCCCCATGAGGCCCGTCAGCTGGCGCGCGATGGTCAGTCCGAGGCCGGTTCCGCCGTGCTGACGCGTCGTCGAGTTGTCCGCCTGCGCGAACGCCTTGAACAGCGTTCTCTGTCGGTCTGCGGGAATGCCGGCGCCCGTGTCCCGAACCTCGACCCGCAGACGAACGCCGTCGTCCGGCGACGTCTCGTACCGCCGCATGGTCACCCGCACCTCGCCGTCCGGCGTGAATTTCACCGCGTTGCCCACGAGGTTCGTCAGGATCTGCCGGAACCGAGTCGGGTCGCCGCGTACCGATGTCGGCACGTCGCTCGCGATCAGTCCGATGAGCTCCGTTCCCTGCCTCCCGGCCTTCTCCGCCATGAGAGCGAGAACCTCGTCGAGGCACTCCGCGACCTCGAAGTCGACCTCTTCCAGCTCGAGCTTGCCCGCCTCGATCTTAGAGAAGTCGAGGATGTCGTTGATGACCGAGAGCAGGACGTCGCCCGAGCGCGCGATGGTCGTGGCGAACTCCCTTTGCTCGGCATCGAGCTCCGTTTCCTGCAGGAGCTCGGCCATTCCCACGACTCCGTTCAGAGGTGTCCGAATCTCGTGGCTCATGTTGGCGACGAACTGGGACTTGAGGCGTGATGCCTTCTGAGCGCCCGATCGTGCGTCTTGCAGCGCCGCGACCTGCAGGCGTACGCGGCGATTGATCAACAGGGCCAGCGACAGGAACAGCGCGACCAGCACGATGCCTGACCACCGCAAACGCGTCCACGCGCTCTCCAACGATTCGTCGGCGCGGTCGCCCAATGCCGAGACCCGTCGGCGGCTTTCGATGACGAGGGCCGTGTGGTTTGCCAGGAGCTTTGCAACGAGCGCGTCGAGCTCTTCGCGCAGCGCCTCCCTCTCGTTCAGCAGTGTGAGCAGCAGGCGCCGCTCCTCCCACAGTCCGACGAGGCCGGCAGGGGTGCCGTCGACGCGTGCGTCTCGCGAGCGACGGCCCGATCCCAGCAAGGCCGCGGCCACCTCGTCGACCCGGAGCGACCAGGAGAGGTCCGGGCGGTTTCGCTCGAGGCCGATCAGCGTGCGCTTCAGACTGTCGAGCCGCGGACGCAGCATGTTCTCGTCGAGATCCGCGAGTCGGTCGATGTTGGTCTCGTGGGTCAGAATCTCGGCGACGACGATCAGCTCGGCGATCTCGGCGCTGATCGAGTGGATTCGGAACGACCATCGTTCGGAAGGCGAGTTGAGTATCGCGTCCGCGATGCTCGCGGCGTCCGAGCCGGTGGCCTTTCGGTAGCGTCGCAGCGCGACCGCCCGCTCGAGTGCGAGCTCCCCATCCCAGGTCCGAACGAGATCGCGGAGCTCGTGAAGAGCTCGGCGCGCCCTTCCTTCCGCATCCTCGCGTGCGGCGGCGCGGGCCCGGTGGTCGTATCTTCCGCGCCAGGACCGAATACGCGTTTCCACTGCACTCAGCCGCGCCAGCGACCGAGCGAGGCCTTCGAAGCCGGTCAAGGCGAGCGTGCGCTCGGACGCTCCCAGTTCGGTCAGGATGCCGGCGATCACGCCGGTCGAGGCGTTCTCCGCCGCCGGCTCGGCGGTTTCCCCGAGGAGGCCGCGAAGCTCGGACGTGAGAGCGCGCACGGAGACGATCACATCGCGGACGACATGATCCAGATCGCGTTCCTCGATCCGTTGGTTCCTCCTCGCGGTCTGTATCGACTCTCGCGTCGAGCTCACGAGGTAGGCCGCGGTCGCCGCCAGGACGAATGCGAGCCCGACGAGAGTCCAGAGTGGTGCGACGATGCGCAGCCTCTCGTCGCAGATGGTTGCTCGCAGCGATGACAGGAGAGCGCGCACGGGCTACCTCGGGTTCACCATCGTCACCACCTGGCTCCAGTCCATCGGGGCGAAGGATCCCTCGCGCAGGACCGTCGGCCACACGCGGTGGCTGGCCTGGTGCTCGTCCCGATTCAGAACGAGGGGGCTTCCGAGCCCCAAGTCGATGCGGCCGAGCTCTTCGACGGCGCCGACGATGTTCTCTCGCGTCGGTCGACCGGGAATGCGCTCCAGAGCGACCAGCAACAGCCGGCCGGCGATATAGCCCTCGAGGCTGCCGAAGTCGGGCGCGGCGTCCTGGGTGGACAGCGCGAGATCGCGGCGGTACTCGGCGACGAGCGGCAGTTTCGACACCACGGGGTGAGGAACGACCTGTGTGACGACGACACCTTTTGTCAGCGGCGGCAAGCGCTGAGCGAGCGACTTGCTACCCACGAACGACACCGCGAGGCACGGCAGGTCGAGACCGAGCTCGCGCGCCTTGCGGATGAACTGGGCGCACGGCGCGTAGGCACCTACCAGGATCGCGGCTTGCGGCGGAGGAGCGGCGGTGACGAACTCGGCCAACGCGTTCTCTACGGCGACGGTGTTGCGTTCGTAGCGCGCGTGGAGGACGCCTTGCTCATCTTCGAGCCCATGACGCTTCAGCGCGGCGAGTCCACCGACGTACCCGGCGTCTCCATAGCCGTCGCGTTGGGTGAAGAAGCCGACTCGCTCGGGCTTGATTCCAGCCTTCTCGACGAGCACGTCGACCATCGCGGCGGTCTCTTCGATATAGCTGGCGCGGTAGTTATACACGTAGCGGTCCGGTGGCGATCTGCGCAGGACTCCGGCGCCGGTGAACGGGGCCCAGAACAATACGCGCTGCTCGTCGACGATCGGGAGTGACGCGATGGCCGTAGGCGTGCCGACGTTGCCGATGATCGCGAGGACGTTGTCCTTCTCGATGAGCCGGCGCATGTTCGGGGCGGTGCGCGCGGGTTCATAGCCGTCGTCGAGCGCGATCAATCGGAGCTTCCGGCCTCGGACGCCGCCGGCGCGGTTGACGCGATCGAGCGCCGCCTGGACACCCGTCTTCATGTTTTGCCCGAGGTCGGCGGCGGGTCCGGTCAGCGCCGTCGACATTCCGAGAACGATCTCGCCCGTCTCCAGAGCGCGAGTCTCGACAGGCAAGAGAAGCCCGACTGCCAACAGCAGAACACTGAGGCGACGCCGGACTTTCTCCCGCAGCGGGCGATCAGCCTTGGGGGAGGGCATATGCCAGGACCTTTCAGGTCTTCCGTATGTGCCAACTCGAACGCTGCCTGCGGCGCACGCCTCGGAGGCGTGCCGCTACAAGGGTCCTTGCGGTGTCATCGACCGCGGGGCCGAGCGGACTTGACAGCGCTGTCGGAACCGGGGGAGATAACGTCGACCGGTCTCCGGCGGCGCTCTCGGTCAGCGGGGATCGAGCTCGTCGCGGCGCGCGAGCGTCCTGTCGACGCCGAGGATGTCCTTGATTTCGGCGAACGTGAACATCTCGTCATCGAGATCGCGGGCGGTTCCCTCGCGCAGGAACGTCTTCGCGAGGCGTTCGATGGCCTTCGCGGCGACGAGGAGCGACTCGATCGGCGCGACGACGAATTTGTATCCGAGCTGCTCGAGCTCGTCCGCGGTGAGCAGAGGCGTCTTGCCGAATGACAGCATGTTGGCGAATTTCGGGTACGGCACGCGGCGGGCGACCGTCTCGATCTCGTCTCGCGTCAGGGGTGCCTCGATGAACGCGATGTCGGCGCCGGCTTCGCAATAGCGGTTGATGCGATCGATCGCCGCATCGAGCCCCTCGGGCTCACGTGCGTCGGTGCGTGCGACGAGAACGAGATCATCGTCGTCGCGCACCGCGAGCGCCGCACGCAGCTTGAGAACCATCTCGTCGGCCGAGATCACGGCCTTGCCGTCGAAGTGCCCACAGCGCTTCGGAAAGACCTGGTCCTCGAGCAGGATGCCGGCGGCCCCGGCACCTTCGAACTCGGCGACGCACCTTTCGACGTGGGGAATCTCGCCGTGGCCCGTATCACCATCGGCGATCACGGGAATCGACACGCGCCGCGCCATGCGGCGGACGGCCTGGGCCATTTCGGCGATGCCGAGCAAGTTGAGGTCCGGCAATCCACACAGGCTCGCGCTCGCACCGAATCCTCCGAGGAAGGCGACCTCGAAGCCGGCCCGCTCCATCAGCACCGCCGTCAGAACGTCATGGGCCCCCATCGAACGGACGATGCCGGGCCGGTCGAGGAGCTCGCGCAGTCGGCGAGCGGGGGAAGGAGCGTGTCTC
>CAYMRB010000578.1:0-5186 GCA_964392615.1 uncultured Planctomycetia bacterium
ACGCGTCTTCGGCGGCCCCTATCTTCCCTGGCCCCCCGATCGCTACGGCTGGCGACCGCCGAGATACCACGGGCAGGCCCTGGCCTACATGGGCATGCAGGATTGGAATGCCGCGCTCGAGTCGATCGAGAAGGCGATCGACGCCCAGAAACTGCGCTACTTCCAGGGCATGAGATACGACAAGAACGCCGCCAATTGGCGAAAGGAAGCCGCCACGGTTACGGTCAATAACCCGGATGACACCCTGGTGGAACTGTGGGACACCAAGGCCGAGATTCTCGACAAGCTTGGCCGCAAGGACGAGGCGGCCCAAATGCGTAAACGCGCCGCAGAGCCAGGCAGAGCAGATGCTCCGAGCCCATACAAGTCGACCCACGAAAGATTAAGAGACTGGTTCAAGCAGCACAGAATGGAGACACAAGAATGAAGAAACAACCAAGCGCATGAAAGCGCTATTCACGCTTCTCACCGCGACAATCGTCATGCTTCTTGGGCTTGGCTCAGATGTGTCGGCGGCCGACAGCATGACGCCCGGCAAACTACGAGGCCAACCTCAGGCGGACTCCGTTGCCGCGGCCAGGGGATTGGTCGGGCGGTTGTTTCCAAAACGGGCGGACGCGTTCGTCTTCGAGTCGATCCCGGCGGACAACGGTCGCGATGTGTTGGAGGTCGAGTCTCGCGACGGACGGATCGTCGTCCGCGGCAACTCGGGCGTTTCCATGGCCGCCGGGCTGAACTGGTATCTCTCGCAGCGTTGCCGCTGCAACCTGTCATGGTACGGCGAGAACCTCAACCTGCCCGACGCGTTGCCCGAAGTGAAGCCGAAGGCGTCTGCTCCGCGAAACAGTCTACCAGTCGGCGCGCCGGATGCGGTCCGCAATCGATCGTCCGCCGACGCTGCGGCCGATCGGCGACGCGCCGTACGACAACGCCCGATTGGCCGAGGCCTGGGGCCGACTGTTGCTCGCCGCGGACGAATGCGGCGACGTCGACGCCTATCGATTCGATCTGGTCAACGTGGCCCGGCAGACGCTCTCGAACCATGCGGCCGCGCTGCAACGCAAGGTCGTCAAGGCGCATGGAGCTGGAGACGCGAAAGCGATGCGCGCCGCGGCCGACGAGTTCCTGCAGTTGTTCCTCGACATGGACGAACTGCTGGCCACGCGGCGCGAATTCCTGCTGGGTCGTTGGATTGCCGACGCGCGACGCTGGGGCGAGACCGACGCCGAGCGTGCGCGCCTGGAATGGAACGCCCGTCGCGTGCTGACCTGCTGGGGCTCGGGCGGACACACGGGTGCACCCGCGGTCATGCGGTCCGTCGGCGTCGACCGAGGAGGCCGGAGCCTGCCGCGCGGCCAAGCGGGCGCTTCGACCACAGCTCCTCGTCGCGGCCGTCGTCGCTCAGGTAGGCCGCGCGGACCTGTAGCACGGCCTCGACGCCGGCTCGCGTCCAGAACTTCTCCGATCCCTTGACGCGCTTGTTGATCTCCTTGATCAGCGACTCCACCGGCGCGCTGCTGATCGGGAGGCCCCGCCGGCGGCAACGCGGATAGTCCATTCGATACCGGTTGGTCTCGACGTACTCGACCGCTCTGGCCAAGATCTTCCGCGGGTCGTCGTCGGAAGCGCCTTCCGGTGGTTCGCCGAGGCGCACGGAGTGTCGCCGCAGCGTCTGGTTCAGGCGCGTGACCTCTCCCGACCACGCAAGCTCGATCAGTCGACGATACACGCGCCACGCTTGCTTCGGGCGATCCTTGTACGCAGCCTGAGCCGCCGAGAACAGGTGTGTCAGCAGGTGAACGAAATCGAGAATCTGCACGAAGCCGACGAAGTAGAAGTCGGCGATTCCCCAGATCCATGGTCCGCCGTCGCCGAGGATCGCCTTCTTCTTCGCATCGAAGAATCCCCGCTTCGTCGCCTCGGCGGCTACCATCGGGCCGAACTTCTCGCAGTCCCCCGTCGTCGCGACAACCGTCCGAACCTTGGGGCGCGGTCGATCCGGCGGGGCTTTCTGTGCTTCCCGTGGCTTCTTGGCTGCGGGCTTCGCTTTGCCTGTACTGCCGCGGGCGCTCATCTGCTGTGCCAGCTTGACGACCTCGGGCTGCTCCAAGAACTTTGACGGCGGTGTGGGCTGAGGGTCGCCAGCCGGCTGAACGTCCGTGTACGTTACAAGATTCGCGACTTTCGATTCGGTCCAGGCCGGCTCATGAACGCCCGGACCTGAGTCGGAAACCCGCACTTGCAGACGGCCGCCATCGAGGAATACAGCAGCTGCGGCTGGTGGCTCGGCGTACTTCGCCTCGAGTGCGCCCTCGTTAAACGACGCGACTTCCGCGTCACGAAGAGTCGCTCTCTCTCGCCCCAGCCTCTCAGTTGTGGAGCGTACTCCTTCGGCGCTGATCGTGACGCCGAGGAATCTACTGACTGCCTCCGCCGCTTTCTCGAACGACTCGATGTTCCCGCCTGCCCACTCGATGGCTCGCAGTACCCGAGGACTGAAGCTCTCAGCCCTCAGGTTCAGTTCGAGGTCGGCTGGAAAAAAAAACGCGCCGGCAACCCTTACAGTAGTAGCGCAGTCGAGCGACGGACACGTCGCCGCGCGTCGTTGCCAGGTCGCGCTCAGCTGGCTCCTCGTCCTTGGGTTGGCAGGCTCGACTACAGACTGGACACGGAGCATCGCCGCCCGTCAACGCCTCGGCGGTCTGCCGCGCGAGTCCCTCCTGCAGTAGCCTCGTCGTCAGCCGATCGCCGGCCTCGACGGCTTCGCGCTCCAACTCGTCGAACGTCCTCGGCTTCTTCCACTCCTCGTCGTTGCCCAGGAAGCGCTTGAAAGCCTCCTCTGCTTCCCTCAGCCACGATTCCTTGTCCGGCTTCGGCGGCGTGTGACCTTCGACCATGACCGTCACTCCCTCTCTTCCGCACGGCTGACCCATGCGCTGTCAGAGTTATCGGCCGCCGAGAGCCGGAACTTTCGCGGAACTTGGTGTGCACTCGACCGGAGTGGGTGCTGGCGTCGGGGAGCTGGCGGGCCCTCCGAGCCATGCTCGTCAGGGACCGACGGTCACAGGCCCCCCGAAGCCGACGCGTGCTGGCACACGGGGCGAGCTGCGGACCGCAGGACCGCGGGTGCACCCCGGACACACCCTCGACTACGCCCGCAAGGAGTGGTCAGGTATGATCAGCGACTTCTACCACGAGCGATGGCGGCGACGCCTCGACGCCGAGATCGCGGCGATTTCCGAAAAGCGGCCGCTGGACGTGAAGGCCTTGGACAAAGAGCTCAGGCAATGGGAGCTCGATTGGTCCTCTCGACGCGACGCGTTGCCAACCGAGCCGCGGGGTGACGCCGTTGCGTTGGCTCGGCGATTATGGAAGAAGTACGGTCTCGCCTTCGAGCAGTAACGCCCTGTCTCTCCCACGAGGCAGAGATCTTCGGCTACGCCGCCGTTCTCCACGCCGCCGTCGGCGAGTCCTTCCGGAAGCCGAGAAGTCACCGCGCTGCCCTCCAGTCGAACTCGAGTGCGTGCACGTCAACGAAGGTCTTCGATCGCGGCGTCGAGCTTCCGGCGCAGAGCCGCCCAGCTCTCCTGGTCCGTCAGCTCGCGTTGGCCGAGTCGGAACGACCCGAGGATTTCGGCCATCAGCTCCTTCGCCGCTCGCGCGGCCGCCGTACCGGCGTGCTGGTTCGCTAACCGCTGCAACGTCAGCATGCGTCGGTAATCGTCCAATCCCTCGCGAAGCCGCTCGAAGTGGACGGACGGGATGAGGTCGCCGTCCGGGCTGGAGTTGCACCACGCGTAGTCGTCCTCGCGACAGTCGAGCGCGTAGTACGGATCGCCCGCCACGACGTTCCAGTGCCACGAGAGGCGGAACTTCATGTCGAACTGCTTGGCCGCCTTGTACATGTAGACCCCGTAAGTCCAGCGACTGCCGCCGTTGTAGAAGGCCCACTCGCCGCCGGCCTTTCGGAGCAGGTTCACGGAGTCCTCGTCGTGTCCGTTCCAGTCGGCCACGTGGAGAGCCTTCGACAGTCGGAAGTGCGGATCGTTCGTGTCCGCGCCCCGGAATGAGCTGCCCGCCGTGAACCACGGCGGGCCGGTCTCGAACGCTCGACGGTAGGCTTCCGCATTGCACGTACTTCGCGTCAGGTCGTCGCCGATCGGCTCGTCGCCGATGTTCCAGTAGACGGGCAGCCAATCGGCTGCATCGGCATGTTTCTGCACGGCGTCGAAGACGGCCTTGATGAAGCGGCTGTAGTCGTTGAAGCCGGCCGCTTCCATCGCGCTGCGGTCCTCGTAGTAGGTACTCAAGCCGGCAAGGCGGCAGTAGGTGACGACCGGCATCGTGAAGCCGATGCGTCGGAACAGCTCCATCTGCGCATCGCCGATCGAGAAGTCGATCTGCGGCACGCCGCCTTCGAAGCCCTGGTACGCAATCACCGGCAGGCCGCTCGCCGTGGTGAATCCGTACGCTCTCAGCTTCCGCAAGGACTTCTCGGCCATGGAGCGATTCCACGCCGCTGCCTCGTCGCGATACCACGGCAGGTCGATCGTATGACCCCACGGTCCGACCGGGATGTCGACCGCGTCGAGCGAGCCCTTGCGTACGGTGAACTCCACCGGCAAGGAGTGCCGCTTGCGGTTCTGTCCGGAGAGTCGGACCGTGCCGCGGTAGACGCCGGGCAGGGCGTCGGACGGCACGTTCACCGTGAGCCAGAACCGCCGCGTGATGCGCCCGAGCATGTCGACCGACGGGTCCGGCAAGACCAGACGGGGCGAGATCGTGTAGACGCTCCCTTCCATGGTGACTCGCGAGAGGCGGTACTGGACGTGGCCGATGTCGATGGCAGATGCGGGAATGGTCGCCCCGTCCGGGCCGCGTAAACGGCTCACCGTCAGCGTCGTCCTGCCCAGACTCTCGAGCGGCCGCACGGAGACGGTGACCGGTTCGGACTCGCCGGCGAAGGCCGAGCCGGTCAGTCGATCGGCACGCTCATTCGCTCGCGGCCAGTCGTTGTAGTAGACGTCGTCCATCGGGTCGCGAGAGAACACGATCAGTCCGCGGTCGCGGTCGGCAGAGTTCACCTTTCCTGGGGCGCCGGTCGCTCGGTGCAGGACGCGCTTGAAGTAGTTGTCGAAGTGGAATAGTCGCCGCGTCTCGACCAACACCAGGAATCGCTCGCCCGT
>CAYMRB010000579.1:0-5170 GCA_964392615.1 uncultured Planctomycetia bacterium
GTCCTGGCCGTCTTCCTTCTCAGGCTCAGGCTCAGGCTCCGGCTCCGGCTCCGGCTCCGGCTCCGGCGTCGGCAGGAGGTCGGCCAGCTTCTTGTCCCAATTGTCCTTCGTGTACTTGCTGACGGTGTAGACCTTGTCCTTCCACTCGTCGCCCGCGAGCGTGAAGTAGAAGTCCTTGTCCTCGCCCTTGTCGTCCTTGATCGCGTTGCCGATGAGCACCGTGATCTCGTGGACCGCCGCGTCCGCCTTGTCCTTCTCGCGGTACTTGTACGTCGCTCGCAGCTGCGGCTTGTCGAGGCCGAACTCGGCAAGAGGCTTCGGCTCGACGACGTCGTCGATGCGGATCGTCTTGCCGCGGTCGATCAGGCCGCGCACCTTGTACTCTTCCTTCTCGATACGTTGCGTTTCGCTGCCGACCGTGACGACGTAGTACTCCTTCTTCTCCGTCTTCGGCGCGGCGTCTTCGGCGCCCTCGCCGCCCTCGCCCGCCGCGGCAGCGTCGCCCTTCTCTTCGTCGTCCGACGCGACGGGAACCTCTTCGTACTTGCGCTCGGCGAGCAGGTCGGGCTGATCGGGACGCTGGATGCGAACCTCGAAGATCTCGCGCTCGATCTTGTCAGCGTCGTCGTCGTCGCCCTGGCTCGGCGTGTCGAGGTCGACGAGCTTCGTTCGCAGGTAGCTCTTCGCCTCGAGCTCGGCCGACCAGAGCTTCGCGTCCGATCGGATGTCGCTCTTGACGCTGTACGTCTGCGGCTCGTCGCCGAAGCGCACGTAGACCTTCGAGCCGCCCGTGAAGTTGCGCGAGCGCGAGTCGGACTTGCCGATCACCAGCCGTCCGAGCTCCTTGCCCGTGGCGTCCTTCACGGTGACGAAGCCGCCCTTGGCCTTGTCGACCTCGAAGTTCTTGTGGCTCGCCTTCGACTTGCCGAGGATCTTGCCGTCCTCGATGTCGTCGAGACTCGCGAGGATCTTCTCGACGACTTCCGCGTCGGCGTCGTAACCGTGCGACGACGCGACGACCCAGCCGGCGCCCTTCTTCTCGAGCGTCACCGGATCGGCCGCGCCCTTCGCGATCAGCACGGTCGCCGCGCTCTTCTCGAACTCGACCGCCTCGAAGGCCTCGAGCCCGCCGGTCTTCTCGTCCTCTATCTGTCGATACGGTCCGCTCCTGGTGAACAGGAAAACGACCGCGAGCACCACGATCACCGCGATGGCGCCGAGGATCATCTTACCCATCGTATTCGTCTCCTCAGCGCGGACCGCATGGGACGATCCGCGCCGCGTTCGGTTGTGTTGAAGGTGCTAGCTCTGCTGGATGAACCGGCGCTCGTAGGCGACCGCCGACTGGCGGCGCCACAGGAACCGCACGATGCCGAGGAAGCCGATACCGACCGGCACGAGCACCAGATTGGCCAGAATGATCCACGGCGCCCACGACTCGGAGTTCTCCGAGAACTCGCGCACAGAGAGGTTCTTGCGCCGAATCTGGACCATCTTGTCGTGCAGCGTGAAGATCTGGATCACGTTGCGGAAGAACTCCGCGTTGGAACGATACTCCGGCGATTGCTGCGACAGCTGCAGGTAGTCGTTGCGCAGCATGTCGGCCGAAGCGAGGAACACGACGCGGCCATCGACGACGTCGACGTGCGCGATCTCGGCGGGCTTCTCGGGCTCCTCGGCGACGGCGGCATCATCCGCCTGCGGCGGCGCAGCCGGGCCGATCGGCTTCGGCGCGGCGTCGTCTGCCGGCTTCGGCGCGGCCGTATCCGCGGGCGCCGGCGTCGCGTCGTCACCCGTGGGCTGCGCCGCGTCGTCCTGCAGCGGATCCTCGGCGTCGGGAAGCAGATCGCGCGCACCGCCGCCGGGAATGCCGCCCGGGATGCCACCGGGCATGCCGCCCGGGAAGCCAGGCGGCATGCCGCCGTGCGGATCGGCCGCGCCCTCGGACGGCGGCGGCTTCCAAGCCGGCACCGACTCTCCCTCGTACCCGAACGGGAACTTGCCGGTGACGTGGGCGGCGAGAAGCGACGGCCCGACGAAGTCCTTGAACTTGTCGACGTCCTTCGGCTGCGCGAGGTCGTCCGCGTGGTTCGCGAGCGTCGCCCCTGGCGGCTGACCGCGCTGGAACGGGTTGTTCGCGCCCGCGAACGGATTGATCGTCACGTCCCAGGTGTGCTCGGTCGACTCGACCAGCTTCTCGACCACGAGCTCGTTCTCGTCGAGCTTCTTCTGACTCAGATCGAGCCCCGTCGTCGCCGGAAAGAGCAGACGCCGCAGTCCGCTGGTCAGCAGCGAGTTTCGATCGATGCCATCCGACTCCGTGCCGACCACCGCGCTGACCGGCATCGGCGCCAGGATCTGACCGATGCCTCCGATCCGTCGCGGCACGAGGATGACGCCCGCGTCGTTCGACGCGAGCATCTTCGGGCCGACTTCGATGCCCCACTTCTCGAACAGATCGTCCAGGCCGCTGTCGAGCGGCGTGATCGGCCAGCCGCGCTGGAGGCCCTCGCGGGACACGTCCATGCTGTAGCGCGACACGAGGAACACCGTCGGGATGCCGAGCGATACCGCGCGGCTGATCTCGTACGCCTGGCGCTCCTCGAGCCCGTGCGGCTGCGCGACGACGAGGCAACGCAAGAGCCGCTTGTAGTCACCCGGCTCGAGCTCGACGTCCTCGGGGTCCTTCGACTTCGTATCGCCCGCGCCCTCGCGCTCGCGGCGCAGCTCGTCCTTCTTGAGGTTCTTGACGAAATCGTCGATCGCGTCGCCATCCTTCAGCGAGATGTCGCGCACGTCAGCGAGATCGGACAGGAAGCTCGTGACGATCGAGAAATCCGACTGCGGCGGCGGCATCGGCTGCTGCGGGTTGAACGGCGGCGCCGGCGGCTTGCGCGGATCGAAGATCGCGACGATGGGCTTCGTGACGAGCGTCAGCTTCAGGATGCGGTGCGCGAGCTCGTACTCGAGATTCTCGAGCGACGTGTGCAGCGGGATGATCTCCGGCTGACGGTCGAGATACGTGATCCGAATGCTCGAGTAGACCTTGACCTGCTTGACGGCGTTGCCGACGCGATCCTGGACGAGGACGGGCTGCACGCCCTCCTGGGCAAGCTCCTGGATCTTCTGCTCCTTGTACTCCTCGAAGAGCAGATCGCGATACGCGTTCTCTTTCGGGATGTCGCGGGCGCGGGCACTCTCGGCCGCTTGGGACTCGCGCTCCTTGCGGACCTCCGAGTCCGGCCTCTGCTGTTGCTGCCCGAACATCTGCATGATGCTGCGGGGCTGCTCGGGCTCCTCGAGCTCGTCGTACTCCTTCGCGTCCGGCGCCTTCTTCGGATCCCAGACCGTCATGTAGGCGTCCGTCTTCTCGGTCGCCCACAGCTCGGCCTCTTCCTCCGGATCGACGACCTGGGAGCGAATGTGCTCGACGGTCTCGCCCTCGTCGTTCTCGGTGCGCGAGTAGCGCTCGAACTCCTTTAGGCGCACGACCGTGTCGCGCAGCAGATTCGACAGACGATCGGGAAGCTCCTTCGAGCAGTAGTACGTGATCGTGACGTCGTCCTTGAGCTCGCCGAAGATCTCCTTCGTCGCCTCGGACGTCGTGTAGATGCCGTCCTCGGTCAGGTCGATCTTCAGACCGCTCGTCGAGTCGGCCGTCAGGTTCAGAAGAACCAGCACGCCCAGGAGAAGCGCGAGGAAGACCGCGCTCAGGAGAACGAACCGGTTGCGGTGTTGTCTGCTGTCCATGGGTGGTTCCTAGCTCAGAACTTGCGGCCTTCGACGAACATATTGGTGAGAATCAGGAAGAACACGGTCAGCCCGATCCCCCAGATGAACCCGACCGGGTGCACGAGGCCCTTGGCGAATTCCTGGTAGTGGGGCCAGACGCCGAACCACGTAACGAAGCGCCCGGTCCCGAAGACGAACTGATTGAAGAACTCGGTCACCTGCGGCATGGTCGCCCAACACGCTGCCTGGAACACGATCACCGAGACCAGCAGCGACACGATCTGGTTTTGCGTCCAGGTCGATGTCCATGATCCCATCGCCACGAAGACGGACGAGACGACGAACACACCGATGTACGACGAGACCAAGACACCCCAATCGAGCGACGCGACCAGCCAAACGCTGGCCGGCACGGTGAGCGTCAGAAGCAGCGCAACGGTGATCACGGTCATTCCGGCGAAGTACTTGCCGATGACGATCTCCCACGATCGCAGCGGCAAGGTCATCAGAATCTCGAGGGTGCCGGTCCGCTTTTCCTCGGCCCAGAGCCGCATGGTAATCGCCGGGACGAAGGCCGCCAGCACGAGCGGTAGGAGCCACTCCAGATAGAAGGAGATGTCCGGCGCTGGCATGCTGAAGAACCGGGCGACCGCAAAGAACAACAGCCCGAGGAGGAAGACGAAAAGGCAGGTGAATACGTACGCGATCGGCGAGTTGAAGTAGGCGGAGATCTCCCGCCGGTAAATCGTCAGAGCGTTTCTCATGGAATCCTCCTAACCAGCGGCCTGCGCGCGAGTCTCGGTCAGCGCGAGGTACACGTCCTCGAGGCTGTCCTCCTCGGATGCGAGCTCGGCGAGCGTCCAGTTCTTGCCCTTGACGAGGCCGAAGATCTCCGGACCGAGATCGGCGCCGGACGCGCCGTGGACGCGGAAGCTGCCGAGGCCATCCGTTTCGGCCAACGCGTCGACTCGCTCGACGCAGCCGAGGCCGTCCAGCGCGACGCGCACGTCGTCGTGAGGCCCGTCGACGCGCACCGAGAAGATCGGCTTGTCCTGCGTCTGGCGGCGCAGATTGTCCGGCGTGTCGTCCGCGACGATGCGGCCGTCCTTGATAAACCGCAGCCCCGTACAGCACGCGGCGATATCCTGCAGGATGTGACTCGACAGGACGACGAGCTTCTCGCGGCCGAGCTCGCGGATGAGCTCGCGGATCTCGATGATCTGGTGCGGATCGAGACCGCTCGTCGGCTCGTCCATGATGAGGATCTTCGGATCGTGCAGCAGCGCCTGCGCGATGCCGACGCGCTGCTTGTAGCCCTTCGACAGGTGGCCGATGGACTTCTTCAGCATGCGGCGGAGCCCGACGCGCTCGATGGCCTCGTCCATCGCGGCCTTGGCCTTCGCTGGCTCCATCTGCCGCGCCCGCGCGATGAAGCGCA
>CAYMRB010000580.1:0-5166 GCA_964392615.1 uncultured Planctomycetia bacterium
CCCCCGTTACAAGGATGAGAACCTTGTGTCCTGGGCCTGGCTAGACGATGGGGCCACGCATGTTCGTCACCAGAGACGGCTATGATAGGGCCCGGCGGGACGCCGTCAAGTCTCCATTTCGGGCCTTTCCCGAGCCCGCTCAGCGCGGCTCCGGAGCCCCGGAACCGCCGCCCGTGGCGTCGTTCGCGACCTCCCAGGCGTGGTACGAGCTGCGCGACATCGGCCCGGACACGACGTGCCGGAAGCCCAGCGCCTCGGCCTCCCGACGCAGGTCGTCGAACTCGTCGGGCGGCACGAAGCGGAAGACGTCGAGCTGCGCCGGCGTCGGCTGGAGGTACTGACCGAGCGTCAGAATGTCGACCTCGTGGCGGCGCAGATCGGCGAACGTGTCGAGGAGCTCCCCGCGCGTCTCGCCGAGCCCGAGCATCAGGCTCGATTTCGTCAGGAGCTCGCCGCGAGGGGCGCCACCGCGCAACACGGCGTCGCCGAGCCGGCGCGACGCCTCCTTCGCCGCGCGCAGGACCTCGAGAGACCGGGCGTAGTCCGAGCCTTGCCGTGCGCGCCGGTAGAGGCGGGGCACGGTCTCGAGGTTGTGGGCGAAGACGAAGAGGGGCGAGCGGACGACCTCCTCGATGCACTCGGGCACGCCCTGGAAGTCCGGAACGAGCGCCTCGACGCGACACGACGGCAGGCGGCGGTCGATCGCCGCGATGGTCCGCGCGAAGGCGCCGGCGCCGAAGTCCGGCAGGTCATCGCGGTCGACCGACGTCAGGACGACGTAGTCGAGTCCGAGATCCTCGATGACGGCCGCGACCTTCTCGGGCTCATCCGCATCGAGGGGCGGCGGCTTGCCGCTCGCGACGGCGCAGAAGCCGCAGCGCCGCGTGCAGACGTCGCCGAGCAGCATGAACGTCGCGGTTCCGTGGCTCCAGCACTCGCCGATATTCGGGCACTCGGCCTCCTCGCATACGGTGTGGAGGCCGTGAGCGCGCAGTCGCCCGCCCACGAATCGGTAGCGCTCGTTCTCGGTATAGCGCGCCTTGATCCAGCTGGGAAACGCGGCGCGGCGTCGAGACCGAGCGGCGGTCGATCCGCTCTCCAGTACGGGAAGGGGGCGGAGGCCGTCGGGCTCGTCGGTCGGGTCGCGATGGGGATCGGAGGGCGGCATGGGAACGGCAGTTTACGGGTGAGAACGCGGTATTGTAACGCGGCATCGGCCGGGGAAGAACCATGGAGGGGCGACCGGGACGTCGACCGAGGTCACGCCAGCACGCGCGCCAGCACGTCTCGCAACTGCTCCGTCGTGAACGGCTTGGCCAGCACGCTGTCGGGCGCGCCGTCCTCTCCGAACCGTTCCGCCGCGTCATGCGCTCCCCAGCCCGTGACCAATACGACCGGCAGCGTCGGCCAGTCGCGCTTGATCTCTCGCGTGACCGCCTCGCCGTCCATCTCGGGCATGGACAGGTCGGTGATGACGAGGTCGTACTCCTCGGTCGCGAGCAGATCCAGCGCCTGGACGCCACTCTCGGCCGCGTCGGCGTCCTGATTCAGCGTCTCCAGCACGTAGCGCATGAACGACCGCACGTGCGGGTCGTCGTCTATATACAGCACGCGACGTGAAGGGAGCGCTTCGCGCGCTGCGTTTTCCTCTGCGACGGAAGACCCCTCCTCTGCCGCTGGCAGCGAGATGAAGACCGTCGTTCCGCGTCCGACGGCCGAATCGAAGCGGATCTTCCCTCCGTGCCGTGCGACGATCCCGTGACAGACGCTCAACCCGAGTCCCGTGCCACGGTGCCCCTTCGTGGAGAAGAACGGCTCGAAGCACCTGGCTCGAGTAGCCGCCGACATGCCGATTCCCGTGTCGCTCACCTCGATCCGGGCGGCGTCTCTCTCCTCTCGCAGGCGCAGCGTGATCCTGCCACCGTTCGGCAGCGCGTCGACGGCGTTGATCAGGAGATTGCTCAGGACTTCGCGAATCTCCACATCCGAACCGGCCACCGGCGGCGCGGAGTCGATCTGCAGATCCAGCTCGATGTCCCGTCCCTCACGACGGGACACGCCATGCCATATCGGACGCGTCAACTCGACGACTTCGAGCAGCAACGGCTCGAGCTCCAGCGTCCGCAGCTCGTCGCTTCCGGCAGCTGGCCGATAGAGCTTGCGCAAGCGGCTGACGATCCTCGCGGCATCGCTGGCGCCGGTTCGTATGCAGCGAATTCGCTCGCGGACGGTCGGCGGCACCGTCTCGTCATTCACCATCAGGTCTGCATAGCCCAACACGGGCGTCAGGATGTTGTTCAAATCGTGACCGATACCGCACGCCAACTCGCCGACAGCGCGCAGCTTCTCCTGCTGGACGAGCTGCTCCTGGGCGGCCTTGAGCTCGACGATCGTCCGCTCGAGAAGCTCGTGGCTCGCCCTGAGTGCGCCCTCTGCCTGCTTCCTCTCGGTGATGTCGAATCCCAGCCCCTCGATGATGACCTCGTCGCTCTCCTGTCGTACGGCGATCGAACGGTCCTTGAACCACAGCCACTCCCCGCGCGCGTCTCTCAGACGGTACTCGACCTCGAATCGCTGCCCGTTCAAGGCATCTTGAACGGCCTGCGTCACGAGCTCGCGGTCGTCCGGATGGATCGACTCGTTCCACAGGAACGGGTGCTGAAGCAGATGGTCGACCGAGTACCCGAGAACGGACTCGACGCCTGGAGAGTAGTAGATGCCTCCGCGATGGCTGGAGAAGATATACAGGACACCCGGCGAGAGCTCCACCAGACGGCGGTAGTTCGCGCGGTACGTCTCGAGCTGCTCCGTTCGAGCATCGACCAGGAGCTCGATCTCGTCGCGGTGCCTCTGAAGCGCGATCTCCGCCCGCTTGCGCTCGGTGATGTCGACGTGCTCGAGCACGACGTACCGATCTCCACCGCGCAAACGCGAAACGTGCAGCGCGAACCAGCGCTCGGCCTCCGACGCGTCGCAGCGATACTCCATGGAAAACTTCGCGTCGGGGTCGCTGAGGACGGTCCCTATGCCTCGAAGCGCGACGACGGCCTCATCCGCGCCCGCGTCGCGAGCGTCGCACAAGGCATCGAAGTACATCGAGCCCACAGCCACGTCGGCGAGGACCGGCACGGCCTCCCGCCGGTGCCGGCTGAGAAGCCGCCACACCTCGTTGGCCTCGAGAACCAAGCCATCGTGGTCGAGGACCGCGATCGCCGATCGCAGCGAGTCGAGGACCTTGCGATCGAAGGCTTCGTCGGGTCGCCTGCCGACACTGCCCCGCCCCGGCTGCCCCGACTCTTCGGTGGGAGTCTGGTCGTCCATCTCGGACCTCTCGCTGAGGACTCGACCGCAGGGCCGTGGGTCTCGGAGCGACCACCAGCACGATCCGCGCCAAGACCCCGTCGCGCTTCACGATCGGTCCGAAGGCGTGGAAAGTCAACCTCGGGCACACCTCGCGCAGAGGGCCTTTCGGCTTCCGACTTCCGGCTTCCCGACGGACGTGGTCCATTGAAGGGTGTCTTGCTGATCGTTCGTACGTCGATCGAATCGCGACGACAGACCTCGAGGCGAAGATGAACCGAGGAACCGAATCGACGCTGGCTCTCGCGCTGATCGCCGCCATGGCAACGCCAGCGATCGTCCGACCGGAGACGTCGGCCGAGAAACCGCAGCGCAAGAACGTGCTCTTCATCGCCGTCGACGACCTCAACGATTGGGTCGGGTGCCTCGGCGGCCGCGACGGCGTCCATACGCCGCACATCGACCGGCTGGCCAGGCGCGGCGTGCTCTTCCGGAACGCGCACTGTGCGGCACCGTCGTGCAATCCGTCCCGAGTGGCGGTGATGACCGGAGTCGCGCCCGCGTCGTCCGGCGTCTACCACAACGGCCAGGACTGGAGGACGAGCCCGCGCCTCGCGAACGCGGTCACCCTGCCAGAGCACTTCCGGAGTCACGGCTACACCGCGTACGGAGGGGGCAAGATCTTCCACGCGCTGTCGTGGATCGAGGACAGCTACGGCAAGCAGCAGAACGACCCGGCGATCTGGGACAGCTACTGGCCGTCGGCGACGCGCCCCATGCCCGACGCGGTCTGGCCGACCGCGGCAAGCGCGCAGAAACGTCCGAACGGGTACGTCACGTCCCGCGCGATCGGAGTCGGCAGCGATCCGCAGGGGCGTCCCGCGCACTTCTTCGACTGGGCTCCTCTCGACCGCGAGGAGTCGGAGATGGCCGACCACCAGGTCGTCGCCTGGGCCGCGGGCGAGCTCGCGAAGCGGCGGGCACGACCGTTCTTCCACGCGGTCGGGATCTTCCGGCCGCACATCCCGTGGTACGCGCCGCAGAGGTACTTCGACCTCTATCCTCTCGCGGGCGTCGCGCTGCCGAAGCATCGACCGGACGACCTCGACGACGTGCCGTCGGCAGGACACCGCTCGATCCGCAAGCGCTGGCACGAGTGGATCGTCCGCAGCGGCGAGTGGAAGCCCGCCGTGCAGGGTTACCTCGCCTCGATCAGCTTCGCCGACGCGCAGGTCGGACGACTGATCGACGCGCTCGATCGCAGCCCTCACGCGAGGAGCACGATCGTCGTGCTGTGGTCCGATCACGGCATGCACCTCGGCGAGAAGCAGCAGTGGGAGAAGTTCACGCTCTTCGAGGAATCGACCCGCGTGCCGCTCATCATCGTCGCGCCGGGCGTGGCAGAAGCGGGCACGGCCTGCGCGCGACCGGTGAGCCTGCTCGACCTCTATCCGACGCTCGTCGAGCTCTGCGGCTTGCCGGCGCGCGACGATCTCGACGGCGTCAGCCTCGTGCCGCTATTGCGGGATCCCGATGCGAAGCGCACGCGTCCGGCTATCACGACGTGGGGAGCGAACAACCACGCGGCGCGCGGGGAGCGCTATCGCTACGTCCGTCACCTTGACGGCACCGAGCAGCTGTACGATCACGCGGTCGATCCGGACGAGTTCACGAATCTCGCCGGCAAGGTGGAGCTCAGCGCAGTGAAGGAGCGGTTGGGCCGTTGGCTGCCGAAGGCGAGTGCGGAGCGCGTTGCGCCGAGATGAGGGACGAGGAGGGGGCGGGGGCACCCGACACCGACACCGACTCCGATTCCGACTCCGATTCCGACGCCGACTCCGACACCGACTCCGACACCGACACCGA
>CAYMRB010000581.1:0-5133 GCA_964392615.1 uncultured Planctomycetia bacterium
CGTCCCGGCGCTGTTCGCGGGATGCCGGGCTCGAATGGCGCGTGCTTTGTCGAGGAGGGATCTTCATCAGCTCCGACCGAGACACCATCCGGCCCACCACCCCGAAGGCCCACGTGCAATCCGAGACTCCGGGGCGCTCACCGCGAGAGCCGGCCGCGCACTGCGATAACCTCCGCCGCGTCGCGCTCTGGGGTGGCGGGGCGACCATCCTTCTTGGCGCCTTGGGCATGCTTGGTTGGGTTCCCGACCTGCGCCCACTTGCCGGCCTGCGTCCGGGCTACGTCCCCATGGCGCCGAGCACGGCGGTCTTCTTCGGCCTCCTCGGATTCGCCCTGCTCGTGAGCGAGCGGCGATCCCGACGCTGGGTTGCCGTCAGCGGCAGCATCGCTGTGTTGACCGCGGTGTTCGGCCTGCTGGAGGTGTTCGGACACTTCACCGGGCTCGACCTGAACCTCGAAAACCGACTGGTTCCGATCGCGGAGAAGCTCGGGTCGATCCCACTCGCCCGCATGTCGCCGCTCACCGGCGCCACGTTCTTTCTCGGTGCGTGTTCCATGTTCTTGCTCCGGGTCCGCCGGGCTGCCCATCGTGGCGCCGGCGATGCTGCAGGTGGCCTCGCCGGCGTGGTGGTGTTGGTCAGCTTCACCGTCTTGCTGGGATACGCATACGGCACGCCGCTCCTGTACGACGGTACGACCATTCCCATGGCTGCTACGACGGCGATGGGCTTTCTGTCGTTGGGCATCGGCCTCATCGCGACGGCAGGCAAGGGGCTCCTACCGCTTCGCCCGATGGCGGGGTCGACGACGAAGGCCCGTCTACTGAGGACCTTCGTGCCACTGACGGTGTGCGTGGTGCTCTTGCAGGACGCTTTAGGGCTCCTGCCCCGCGGCTTGATCAGCACCAACGAAGCGCTGGAGTCGGCCTCACTCGCCATTCTCTTCGCGTCGATTGCGGGCTGGCTCGTCTCGCAAGCCGCACGGTCTCTCGGCTCGAACATGGATCGGGTAGAGTCGCGACTGCGGCGTAGCGAGGAGAATTACAGGACCCTGTTCGAATCGTCGAGGGACGCCATCCTGATCGTCTCCCCGCAGGGCAACAACCTGGCCAGCAACGCAGCAGGGCTCGAGCTATTCGGGTGTCGTGACGAGCCAGAGCTCAATGCCCGTACGCTGTCGGAACTCTCGCCGGTCGTCCAGCCGGACGGTGCCGACTCGGCCACGGCGATGGCGCGCGAGATCGCAGCCACCGTGAGCGAAGGATCAGGGGCTTTCGAATGGGTCTTCCGCCGCGCGGACGGCAGTGAAATCGTGACCAGTGTGTCGCTCACGCGAATGGACTGGCAGAGCCGCGAGGTACTGCTGGCCACGATCCGGGACGTCACCGCGCACAGACAGCTCGAGGACCAGTTGCGGCAGTCGCAGAAGATGGAGGCCATCGGCCAGCTCGCCGGCGGCATCGCTCACGACTTCAACAATCTGCTGGTGGGGATCCTCGGCTACGCCAATCTGGCCAAGGCGGAGGCCGAACGCGGCAGTCAACTTCACAAGGCGCTCGACACCATCGAGCGCGCCGCGGAACGCGCTGCGGAGCTTACCGCGCAACTGCTGGGATTCGCGCGCAGGGGGAAGTTCCAGGAGGTCCCCGTGTGCGTAAACGACCTCATCCAGGTCGTCACGACGCTGCTCGAACGGACCGTGGACAAGAACATCTCGATCGTCGTGGAGACGTCGACCGGGCTTCCGAGGGTCATGGGCGATCCCGTCCAGCTCGAGCAGGTGTTTCTCAATCTGGGGGTCAATGCGCGGGACGCTATGCCTGACGGTGGCGTGCTGTCACTTCACACGCGGGACGTCGAGCTCGACGAGAAAGCGTGCGTCACCCGCGAGGATGCCGTACCCGGTCGCTACGTGGTGATCGATGTCTCGGACTCCGGTTGCGGAATCCCGCTCGCCATTCGCGACCAGATCTTCGAGCCTTTCTACACGACCAAGGAGCAGGGCCGTGGGACGGGAATGGGACTGGCCATGGTCTACGGCACCGTACGTAACCACGGCGGCTTCACGAGCGTGATCAGCCGAGAAGGAGAGGGAAGCACCTTCCGTGTCCATTTGCCGGTGGCACCTGCAGCGGCTCCGACCGGACAGCCGGATGCCGTCCAGGCGAGCCTCACGAACGGTCCTCCGAGCGGATCGGGCCGAGTGCTCGTCGTGGATGACGAGAAGATCGTCTGCGATCTCGTCGTCTCCATGCTCGCGAGGCTCGGCTACGAAGCGCGTGCCGCTGTCGGCGGCGCCGACGCCGTGGAGGTGTTTCGCCAGGCAGGTGCAAGATTCGACCTGGTGGTCATCGACATGGTCATGCCGGGCATGGATGGCTACGATTGCTTCAGGGAGCTCAAGCGGATCGATCCCGACGTCAGGGCGGTGCTGTCCAGCGGCTATGGCCCGAACGGCCGGGCCCAGACGATCCTGGATCAGGGCATGGTCGGGTTCGTTCAGAAGCCGTATTGCCTCGCCGATCTTGCCACCGCTGTAGCTGCCGCACTCGGAACGGCCGCACCAACGCGCACGTCCGGCGAAGATTCGTCACGGCAAGCCTGAGCGTTGCGGCCCACGGTCATGACCCATCGAATTCGACGTACCGTGGAACGACGAGATCGCCGCCTGGAAGGGGCTCCTCGAGCGGGCCGAACGCCGGGACCGCAGCGTGACACGCGGGCCGCCTCGCGCTGCGAGCTCCAGCCACCGTCACGCGAATCCGAAAGGCGTGCTGGCACACGACCACGCCGTGGGCAATACTCGTGCCGCTGACCTCGTCATGCTGAGCTGTCCGTGTTGATCTCCGCGTGAAAGAGAACGATCACGAGCCATCGCCTCCGTCGGCGTGCGCGTCGAGCATGGACGCTGAGGCCGACCCCGTCGACTCGCCGGCTGCTCGAGTGCGCCCGCGGTGGCTGCGCTGGCTGATGCTGGCGGCAGGGGTCGCTTCCTTGGCGCTCGCCGCCCTGGGTGTCGTCCTGCCGCTTCTGCCAACCACGCCACTCGTGCTCCTGGCCGCGTTCTTGTTCGTGCGCAGCTCGGAGAGCGCACACCGGTGGTTGCTGCGCCAGCGCGTGTTCGGACAGATTGTCCGGGAGTGGCAGCAGAAGCGGCGCATTCCGGCGCGCGCGAAGTGGACCGCCATCGCCCTCGTCTTCGTCGCGATCACGCTCAGCCTGCTCGTCCTGCCGAGTTCGCTCTGTGGCGATCTTACGCTGTTCGTCGTCGGATCAGCGCTGACGATCTTCCTCGCCCGGCTGCCGACGAGTCCGCGTACGACGAACTGAAGTGGGGACCGAAGCAACGAAGTCCAGGCGACGCGGAGACTCGTTCGCAGCCGGAGGCTCGTGGCTCGCTCTGCGCCTCCTCGCATTTGCAGCGACGCGGTCGCGCCCTATGCTACCGATTCGAGAGGAACGGAGGTGCAACACCATGTGAAGAGATGCACGACCTTCCGACCGGGTCCGACGGTCTCGCCCGCGACCCAGCGCACGCTCCCGCCCACGGCCCTTCGGCCGCCCACCCCACCCGACCCGACTCGCCCGCCGCCCTCGACGGCCGCCGCGGCCCCGAGCTCGACGCTCTCCTGAAGGGCGTGGAGGGGCCGATCCTCGCGTACATACGAGAGCTCGCGCCCGCCGCTCTACTGCGTCGTGTGGACGCGCAGGACATCGCCCAGGAGGCGGCCCTGCTCGCACACCGAGCACGCGCTCGATTCGCCGGCCAGACCGCGGCCGAGTTCTTCCTCTGGTTTCGCCACGTCTGCCGTCTGACGATTCGTGACCTCACGCGCCGCGAGATGCGGCAGAAGCGGCGCCCGTCGCTGCCGATCGCGGGCCTCGACCCGGCCGGCGCCGACGCGCTCCCCGACGCTTCGAACCGCGACTCGCAGCCGGAGAACCTCGCCAGCCGCAACGAGATGCGCGATCTCGTGCGAGCGGCGCTCGACGCTCTGGGTAGCGACGCGGACGCGCTGCGCGCGGTCTACTTCGAAAACCTGTCGGTCAGCGAGCTCGCCGACAAGCTGAACCTGTCCGCATCCGGGGCGAAGCGTCGCGTGCGACGGGAACTCGACCGGCTCCGCCACCGCCTGCGCGCCGACCACGGCTGCGATGCATCGTGGCTCGGCTGACGATTTCGGGATTCCGGTGTCCCCCGCCGCCTCGATGACCATCTATTCATCGACCTCTGCCCCGCCCCACAGCCCTTCCGACACGATGACCCGTTGCCTGCTCTCCACCGCCGTCCTCGTCGCTGCTCTCAGCGGTCCGCGCGTCGGCTGTAGAACGCATCCCGAGCCGCACAAGCGCGGCGCGACGACCGCGCGCACGATGGTGTCGCCCCGTAGCGAACGGCCGATTCGCGCGAGGGATCGAGCGGGAGTGAAAGGGCGCTTGGCGATCGGAGGGTTGACGCGCAAACTCGAGCCGAGCCGTCGTCTCGACAGCGATCGACGCTTCGTGCACGAGGTTCTCGCCGCTCGCGTTCGCCTGTTCGCCCTGCGGCGGCTCGACGGCGACGGCGACGACGGGCTTGCCGATCGCATCCATCGACCGCTCGCGGCGGTCGCACACTGCCAGAGCGACGGCGAGTTCGTCGTCCGGTCGCTCGGCGTCTCGCCTTCGCCCGCGGGAGAGGAGTACGCGGCGCACGTGATCGTCGTCGAGTCCGGCGACGGTGTGCAGACGGTCTGGATCGCACGACGAGCGTTTCGTTGCCGACGCGGGTCCGTCACGGACCTCGGCGTGATCGCGCCGACGCCGGGCCCACTCGTACGCGGAAGAGTGGTGTTCGTCACGGCGAAGAGCCGCGCGCCGCCGCGCCACGCGCCCGAATGGGTGATGCTCGACCTCACGACACCTGGCGGTCTGCGCGAACGCGTGGAGATCCGCGCCGACATGCCGTTCGTCCTACGCGGTCTCGCTGCCCGATGGGATCTCGACGCGAAGATTGGACCGTCCGCTGTCGTCGCCACGACGACCGACGGCGAGACCATCCGCGAGGTGAGGCTCGAGGTCGTCCTCGAAGACGCCGCGCCGTCCGGCGCTCGACATGAACACGGCCCGAGCCGGCCCCGCGCTCCACCCTGACC
>CAYMRB010000582.1:0-5131 GCA_964392615.1 uncultured Planctomycetia bacterium
GTGGGCCGCTTTCTTCGCGCGGGCGCGGCTGCGGCTCGCGCCGGCGGGCGCTCGGGCTGGGGGGGGTGTCGCGGGGGCCGGGGTGGCGCGGGGCCTCTGCATTCAGGCGGACCCGCTCGACGCCGATTTCGTCGAGGACACGATCGCGGGGCTCGAGGCGATCGCGCCGTGCTGGATCATCACGGTCACCGCAGACGGGCAGGTGCTGCTTCAGAGTCCGATCGATTTCGCGGCGTTCTGCGAGTGCTACTGCCAGCATCTCGCCGGCATGAACCTGATCGACGACCTCGTGCACGGCGAAGGCAAGACGACGATCGCGTCGACCGACGGCGGCAACGTGTACCGTCCCGGTGACGACGAGGTCGGATACAACCCCGACCGCGAGACGGGCGGAATGAACGTCGACGGGAGCCGCGAGCGTCCGCCAGCCGTCGGTCTCGCGCACGAGCTCATCCACGCGCTCCACGACCGCGACGGCACGATCGACCTCGACGACACGAACGAGGACGGCGTCACCGACGACGAGGTGCCGACGGTGCAGGGCGAGAACCAGATCCGCGAGGAGCTCGGCGAGCCGCTGCGCGACGAGTACGGCGGCGTCGACATCCCGAACCACGATCAGGGCTCGCTCGACGAGACCAACCGCTACGATTGCCCGTGCGAGGAGAACGACGCGGGCGAGGGCGGCGGTGACGCGGGCGACGGCGGCGACACGGGTGACGGCGTGGCTCCGGGCGACGGCGTGGCTCCCCGCGCTGGGTAACGGGCCGGCAAGCGATCCGAGATTCCCGCTCTCTCCCTTCGCGTCCTCGTTCGTGCTATCCTGCCTCGGGTCGCGTCCCCTGCGGACGCGGCCCGTTTTTCATCAGTCCCCCGGCACACGGAGCCGAGTCGACGACGTGACGAGCGACGCTGTCCGGCACACCCCGCGCGTCCTGATCCCGGAAGTCGACATCTCATGGCGACGACGCGAGTTGGCGGTCGAGATCTCGCGCGACTACGAGGGCCGCGACCTCGTGCTCGTGTGCATCCTGCAGGGCTCGATGGTCTTCTTCGTCGACCTCGCGCGCGACATCCCGAATCCGTTGCGCTTCGACTACGTCGGCGTCACATCGTACGGCGACGGCACGACGAGCTCGGGGCAGCCGCAGATCCGCGCCGACCTCAGCCGGTCGATCGAGGGCAAGCATGTCCTGCTCGTCGAGGACATCGTCGACACCGGCATCACGGCGAGCTTCCTGCTGGAGCGATTTGCCGGCCGCGATCCGGCGTCCCTGAAGCTCGCGGCTTTGCTCGACAAGCCGGCGCGGCGGCAGATCGATGTCGACATCGACTACCTCGGCTTCACGATTCCGGATGAGTTCGTGGTCGGCTACGGGCTGGACTACGCGCAGCTGTGGCGCAACCTGCCGTACATCGGCGTGCTCGACGGCGTCGTTTGACAGCGGGCCCTACTGCTGGAGCTCGGGAGTCTCGACGTCGATGTCCTCGTAATCGTCGACGACCTCGTATTCGTCGACGACCTCGTATTCGTCGACGACCTCGTGCTCCTCGACGTCTTCGTGCTCCTCGACGTCTTCGTGCTCCTCGATCGCCTGACTCGGCGGCGGCCACGACGCGGTGGGCTGCCCGCGGGACAGCCTGTGGAGGTCGTCGGCGAGGCTCTCGATCAGGTTGCGCTTGGCGAGGAGGCCGCGCCAGCTCAGCGGGATCGCGCTCTCGCCGTAGTGCGCGCCGGCGAGCTGTCCGTAGATCGCGCCGGTGGAGCTCGCGTCCTCGCCGAGGTTGACCGCGAGCAGCGCGCCGCTGCGGAAATCGTCCGAGCGGTGAAATGCCCACAGGGCGGCCTCGAGCGACCGAACGGCGTGGCCGCTGCCGCGCACGTGCGAGGGGAGCAGCTCCTTGAACGAGCCGAACGCGACGTCGCGGATCGACCGAGTCAGCGGGTCGGTTCGCCACAGGTGCTCGACCGGCTCGAATTGGTGCGAGAGCAACTCGTCCCGACTCGCGCCATGCAGCGCGCCGACGACGAGCGCCGAGAGATAGCGGCATGCGTCGACGGATTCGCGCGCGCCATGGGTCGCGCGGGAGCTCTCCGCGGCGAGTCGCACGGCCTCGGCCGGGCTCCAGGACCACACGAGCGGCACGGGAGCCAGGCGCGCCATCGAGCCGTTGCCCGCGGCGAGATCGTGCGTCCAGCCGCAATACGATTCGCCGGTCGTCTCGTAGCGGCCCAGCGCGTCGCGGCTGATCTCGCCGATGTCGAAGCAGCGACCGTTGCTGCTGAGTCGGCCCGTGCGATACCACGCGCAGTAGCGCTCGAGCTGGTCGACGAGGTCGAAGTCGGCGAGCTCGGTCAGGCTCTCGGCCAAGCACAGGGCCATCGACGTGTCGTCGGTCCACTCGCCCGGCTCGACGCCGAACGGGCCGCCGCCGATCATGTCGGTCAGCGGATCGAACTCGCCCGGCGTGCCGAGATCGACCGCCGCGCCCAACGCGTCGCATGCGGCCAGTCCGAGCAGGCTCCCGCGAAATCGCTCGTTCGGGTCCATACGGTCTTCCGTCGCTCTCGACTCCACCGGCAAATACGACTGCGCCAAGGACGACCACCGATCCCCAGCCGCGCTCCCGGGCTCGCGCCCGTCAGACCTGGAAGCGTCCGGCAGCCAGTCTACCTCTCGCACCGCGCCAGTCAAGCTGTCCTCACCTCGGGCGCGTTCCCATAATATGCTGTAGCACTTTGCTTTACGAGGTCGAAGGTGGGCGGTGCTGTCGATGTGGCAGGGGTGGAGCCGGCGATGTATGCATCACGGGTTGTTGCTGTCAATGTGACAGCTTCTCGCGGCGGGCCATCCTCTGTAAGTCATGTTGCTACAGCGCTTTGACGCCTCTTGGAACGGTGCTTGCTTCTCGTCGGGCGCAGCTGTAGGGCGCGGCCCGCCCGCTGGGCCATCCTCCGTTCGACCTCACTCAGGGAGCACACCATGAACCTGCAACGACTGACGACGAAGTCCCGGGAAGCCGTCGCGACGGCGCAGTCCTGGGCCGAGGACCGCGGCCACCCGGCGCTCGAGCTCGAGCATCTCCTCGCTGCGCTGATCGACGACGACGAGGGGTGGACGCGCCGCATCCTCGAGACCATGGACGTCGACCTCGCGACGCTGCGCGAGCGGCTCGACGACGCATTGGGACGCTTCCCACACGCCTCGGGCGACGCGCAACTCGGCGTCTCCCGCGAGTTCTCGCAGGCCCTGCGCGCGTCCGAGAAGGAGGCGCGGAAGATGCGCGATGAGTACGTCAGCGTGGAGCACCTGCTCCTCGGCGTGCTCGAGGGGGCGAAGGGCTCGCGCGTCGCGCGTCTGCTCGAGGACCTCGGAGTCAACGGTGCGCGTCTGCGCGAGACGTTGCGACGCGTGCGCGGCAGCTCGCGCGTCACGACACCGGATCCGGAAGCGACCTTCGAGGCGCTCGAGCGCTATGGTCGCGATCTCGTCACGCTGGCGCGTCAGGGCAAGCTCGATCCGGTCATCGGCCGCGACGGCGAAATCCGCCGCATCATCCGCATCCTCTCGCGCAAGACGAAGAACAACCCCGTGCTCGTCGGCGAGCCCGGCGTCGGCAAGACGGCGATTGTCGAGGGCCTCGCGCAGCGCATCGTTCGCGGCGATGTCCCCGAGGGCTTGAAGGACAGGACGATCTTCTCGCTCGACCTCGGGGCGTTGATCGCTGGCGCCAAGTTCCGCGGTGAGTTCGAAGAGCGCCTCAAGGCCGTGCTCGCGGAGATCCAGCAGAGCGACGGCCAGATCCTGCTGTTCATCGACGAGCTGCACAACATCATCGGCGCCGGCAAGAGCGAGGGCGCCATGGACGCGGGCAACCTGCTCAAGCCGATGCTCGCGCGCGGCGAGCTGCATTGCATCGGCGCCACGACGCTCGACGAGTACCGCAAGTACATCGAGAAGGACGCCGCCCTCGAGCGCCGCTTCCAGCCGGTGCAGGTCGATCCGCCGACCGTCGAGGACTCGATCTCGATCCTCCGCGGCTTGCAGGAGCGCTTCGAGGTGCACCACGGCGTGCGCATTCAGGACGCGGCGCTGGTGGCCGCCGCCGTGTTGTCGGATCGCTACATCAGTGACAGATTCTTGCCGGACAAGGCGATCGACCTCGTCGATGAGGCCGCCGCGTCGGTGCGCACCGAGATCGACAGTATGCCCGGCGAGCTCGACGAGCTGACGCGTCGCAAGCTGCAGCTCGAGATTGAGCTCGCAGCCCTCAAGCGTGAGAAGGACCGTGCGTCGAAGGAACGGCGCAAGCGGATCCAGAAGGAGGTCGCCGACCTCGACTCCCGCGTCGGCGCGCTGCGCGCGCAGTGGGAGAAGGAGAAGGCCGAGATCCATGCGCTCAACGCGATGCGCGAGGAGATCGACGCGACGCGCGTGCGGATCGAGAAGGCGGAGCGTGAATACGACCTCGAAGGCGCCGCCGAGCTCAAGTACGGCAAGCTCCACGATCTCGAGAAGCGACTCGCCGAGGCGGAGGAGTCGATGCGCAGTCGCGAGAGCGGTCGAACTCTCGTCCGTGAGGAGGTCACGGACGAGGAGGTCGCGGACATCGTCTCGCGCTGGTCCGGCATCCCGGTGACGCGTCTGATGGAGTCCGAAAAGGAGAAGCTGCTGCGCCTCGCCGACACGCTACACGAGCGCGTCATCGGTCAGGACGAGGCCGTCCAGGCCGTCGCGGATGCCGTCTTGCGCGCGCGTTCCGGCCTGAACGACCCGAATCGGCCGATCGGCTCGTTCATCTTCCTGGGACCGACCGGCGTCGGAAAGACCGAGCTCGCCAAGACGCTCGCGTGGACGCTGTTCGACAGCGAGGACAACATCGTGCGGCTCGACATGAGCGAGTACATGGAGAAGCACTCCGTGTCGCGGCTGATCGGCGCGCCGCCCGGGTACGTCGGCTACGACGAGGGCGGCCAGCTCACCGAGGCCGTGCGTCGCAAGCCGTACTCGGTCGTCCTGCTCGACGAGATCGAGAAGGCGCATCCCGATGTGTTCAACGCGTTGCTACAGCTCCTCGACGACGGCCGGCTGACCGACAATCAGGGCCGCACGGTCGACTTCAAGAACAC
>CAYMRB010000583.1:0-5110 GCA_964392615.1 uncultured Planctomycetia bacterium
GCCACCGCACGCGCGGATCCGCATCGTCCCGCGCCAGCCGCTCGAGCGCATCGCGGTGCGCGGCTGCCGCGGCGCCGAGCTCGCCCAGCGCCCATGCCGCGCGCCGGCGCACCTGGAAGCGAACGTCGCCGAGGGCGCGAGCGAGAGCCGGAGCGACAACGTCGCCAGCGACGGCCAAATGACCAAGCGTACGCGCCGCCTGCTCGCGCACGCGCCAGTCGCGATCGTCGAGGTACGGTACGATCGCCGGCACCGCGTCTCGCGCAGCCGGACCGAAGCGCTCGAGGCCGCGCAGCGCGGCGAGGCGTAGCTTACGTTCGACGAGCACGCCGACAAGCGCTGGCACCGCGACGTCAGCTCGCGCGCCGATGTCGCCGAGCGCTTGCGCGGCTTCGGCGCGGCCGAGCGCTCGGGGCACTTGAAGCAGCCGCGCGAGCGCCGGCACCGCAAGGGCAGCGTCCCGCCCGATCGCGCCGAGCGCACGCGCGGCAACATCGGTGACCGCGGCCTGCCCGGGCTGTCGGCAGTCCTCGAGCACGATGTCGGCGAGCTCGCGCACGTGCGGTCGCGCTGCCGGCCCGGCGCGTACGAGCCCCTCGAACGCGTCCGAGCTGGACTCGTCGCGCTGATCGAGCGCATATCGTGCGAGCTCGGGCAAGACGCGGGGGTCGTCCGGCGCGACCGCTGCGAGCAGCGAGATGCGCTCGTCCGAAGCGAGCTCTGCACGCAATAGGTCCGGCAGTGCATTCGCGGCGCGCGGCCCGGCGCGTACGAGAATGTCGACGCAGGTGTACACATCTTCGCCCAAAGCGTCCGCGGCAGCGAGGCGCTCGACGAGGCTGGACACGTAGCGCGGATCGTCGACGAGGATCGACTCGAGCTCGACCGTCGTGTCGAAGAACTCGATCTCATCGTCCTGAAGCGCGAGGAGCAACGCATCGACCGCCGGCTTCGCGTCAACGCCCCACGCGCCGAGGATGTCGACCGCTTGTTGCCGCGCATCGACACTCTCCGCTTCGAGACGCACGGCGATCGGTGCGAGCTGCCGCTGGCCCACGAAGGGCCCGAGCCGCACGAGCGCGCCTGTCGCGGTGTCGCGCACCCATTGCACGGGGTCGTCGAGTGCCGCGACGAGAACGCCCCCCACCGCTCGCGACGCTGGTCCCGTCGCTCCGAGAGCGGAGAGCGCCTCCGCGCGCACCTCCGCGTCATCGGCGCGCGCGGCGCGAGCGAGCGCCGCGACGATCCGCTCGACGAGACCCGCGCGTTCGGGCCGGAACAGCGACAGTGGTACCAGCGCACCGAGCGCGGCCGCTGCGGCTTGCCGTACCTGCACGTCGTCCGACTCGATCAGCGCGACGATCCGCTCGACGACCTCGACGTCCGGTCGCGCGCTGGCAAGAGGGACCGCAGCTCCGACGTCACCGCGCTCGACGCCGGCGGCAAGCGCCAACACGACCGACGGCGGAATGCCCCGCGGCGACGGAGAGCGCAGTCGCCCATCGAGCGCCTCGTACGCCACGTCGCGCACCTCTTCGTCGACGTCGGCCGCGCCGCGCACGAAGACGTCGAGATCGACCTGCTTCGCATCGATCCCGCCGAGTGCCGCTGCGCGAACGCTCGGAACGGGATCGTCGAGCAGCTCCGCGAACGAGGCGGCGGCCGTATCGCCCTCGCTCATGCGAGCGAGCAGGTCGACGGCACGGGTGCGCACCTCCGGCGCGCCGTCCTCGATCGCCTCGGCGAGCACTGCACGAAGATTCACGCGCCGCGAGCTCGGGCCGACGAGGCGGCTGCAAACGTTGGTGTTTGCCTCGGCTTTCAGGAGTGCCCAGACGAGTCGTCGCGTCGCCGCCTCGTCGCAAGGCAGATGTGTGAGAGCCTCCGCCGCGACACAGCGTTCCGTGACGTCGCCGTTCTCCACACGAGCCAGCAGTACGTGGACCGTGTCGGCAACGGCTGCAGCCTCCTTGACGGTGCGGATCCGCGCGCGATAGGACACGCAGGTCATCGCCGCAAGACGAACGTCCGGGTCCGAATCGCCACAGAGCGCGGTCAAGGTTGCGAGCACCGCGTCGTCCTGTCCGCGGCGCATCGCCCGGTGCAGCCGAACTCGAGAATGGAACGCAAGGTCGAGGGCCGTGCTCACCAAGGCCCCGTACTGCGCCCCGTCGCACGCCGCTGCCAGCGCTTCGTCGTTCCCGAAGTGACGCACGAGGTGCTCGAGGCCGACCATGCTCCCCTGCTCCGCGAGCTTCGACGCCTCCTCGACGGACAGCAGATCGACGACGGCGGGTTCGGAGCGCTCGCTCCACCACGACGCGATCGAGCCTCGCATCACGAAGCCGACGGCCGTCAGCGCGACGACACAGATGACGATGAGCGTGTCGACGACGCGGACTGGCAACGCGCGGCGCTTCATGGCGTCCTCCCTTCCGCGACGCGCACGAGCGCCTTGCGCGCCTGCCACGCCACGCGCGCGTCCGCGTCGTCGAGGCGAGCTCGCAGTGCGTCGATGGCACCGCTTGCCCTGTCACCGAGCTCGCCGAGCGCCCACGCCGCGCGCTGGCGCACGAACCAGCGCGTGTCGCCGAGCCGGCGAACGAGCGCAAGGGCGACGTCTTTCGACTGCGGCGCGATCGACCCGATGAGCTCGACGCCGCGCTCGCGCACCGCGGGATCGACATCGTCGAGGTATGCGAGAACGGCGTCGACCGCGGGCGCGGCGCCGGGGCCGAGACACAGCAGACCGTCGAGCGCGGCGAGCCGCGTCTGCGGATCGCGCAAGGCCGCCGTCAGCGCAGGAAGCGCCGTCGTGCCGTCGGCGTCGACCGAGCCGAGAGCGCGACAGGCGTCGGAACGCCCGTCGCACGCCGGGTGCGCGATGAGCGCGGCCAGCGCGGGCGCGGCATCGCGGCCGTCCGGTCCGAGCGTCTCGAGAAGAGGCGCGGCCGCGGGGCCCCACTCTCCGCCGAATTCGCAGCCAAAACCGCAATCGCAGGCGTCGCGATCCTGTACGCACTCGTCGACGATCCACTCGCGCAGATGCGGGACGATCCACGCCGCGGGCAAGCCGGGTGCCGCCAACGGCTCCAACGGCGCTTCGATCTCGCTCGCGCTGAAGGCACGGCCGCCAGACACGAAGAGACCCGCGCGAGCCGTAGTGATGAGCGTGTCGACCACGTCACGCCGCACGACGCCGAGCTCGAGGAGCGCCAACGCGGCCTCGTTCCGACGATCGAACGTCCGCCGATCCCACACGCGCACGAGTCGCACGCGCTGTGCGTCGTCCAGGCGCGGTTCGGTGGCCGCGAAGTTGGCGAGCGCGGCATCGCTCAACGCGCCGTCGGAGAGCTCGAGCGCGCGGAGGAACAGCTCGCGCGGTTCGAGAGCGCCGCCACCCGAATCGCCGGGCCGCGACGGGCCGAGGCGACCGAGCGCCCAGAGCGCATCTTCCGTGATGTCGCCTGCGGCTGTTGTTCCCCCTGACCTCTGCCGCAGTTGCGCCTCCAGCGCCGCCGCTACCGCTGGTCGAAGAGCCGCGACGTACGGCCCTCGTTCCCGGATCAGTCGGAGCGCCGTCCCGCGGGCTCGCGGGTCGTCGCCAGCGAGCATCGACGCGACTGGCGCGACGGGCAAGTGGCGGTGGGAGATGGCAAGCAGCCGTTCGTGCGCTGGCCTCTCGGTGACAAGCGACGAGATCAGCGGCTCCACCCGTGCGCGCGCCGCGGGACCGATCCACCTGAGCGCGTTCGTCGCAGTCGCGGTGGACCTGACGTCCTCGTCGCCGAGCCATTCGATCAGCAGCGGCAGGACGTGCGGGGCCAGCTCCGCCGTCGCCTCGGGCGACTCGATCCAGACGCGCGACGCGGCGGCGATCATCGAGACCGCGCGAGCACGCGTCTTCAAATCGTCATGGCGTGTCAGCGGCAGGAGCCGGCGCACGTCGGCAGCCTCGAGCTCGCCTCGGCTCCAGAGAATCCGGAGCCCCGTGCAGCACAAGGACGCGCTGGCGCTCTCGAGCAGCCGCCACGCCGAGTCGCGGCAAAACGGCGGCAGACGCTTGTCGTGCACGTCCAGCCAGGTCTCGAGCGTCTTGCCCGCGGCCGTGCGAACCGCGGGATCCGGGTCGCTCACCGCGAGTTCCGTCACACGCTTCCACGGAACTTCCGATTGCGCGATGAACGAATCGAGGTCGACCGTGCTGCTGGGCTCGATCAGCTCGGCGAGCACGGCCTGGCGCACGGTCGGCGAGCGATGCTCGAGCGCTTGCAAGAGCGGACGCCAGGCCTCGGGCTCGATACCGAAGAGGGCGACGTCACCCCGCGCGCAGAGGACCGTCGCCATCGCGTCGATCACGGCGCGGGCCATCCCTTCGTCGTCGAGCCACGACTCGAGGAGTGCCATCGGGTCATCGTTCCGCGGCCAACTCCGCAGCAGCTCGTCGACCCGCTGGAGCTGATCCCCTTGCTGGACGACAGTGCGCAGAGCAACGTGCGCGACGTCGACGTCGATCCGCGGCAGCCGACCGAGGAGCTCCGCCGCCCCGCGCCGCACAGCGAGGTCCTCGTGCGCGAAGAGCTCGAAGGCCGTCGACGTCGCAAGTACCGACGCCCCCGCATCGACGACCTGATCGATCGCGAGAAGCGCCGCGAAGCGCACCGCTGGGTCATCGTCGTCGAGGAGCGCGACGAGCGCGGGAACCGACTTCTCAGCGTGATCACCGAGTGCGGCGACCGCGCGCAACGTCCACACGCCCTCCGAGCTCGCGGTCTTGCGCGCTTCTCCGAGTCGCTGCCACCAGCGCTCGAGCCACTCTTTCCGAGCCCACAGGACAGCTTCCGCCCCCGCGTCGCGCCGCGCCAAGACCGGCAGTGCGCGCAGCTCGCCAAGCTCGATCAGCGCCTCGGCCGCGGCGGCCGCGACCTCTTCATCGGAGGACTCCAGCCGATGGAGCAGCCACGCCTTCTCGAGCGGCTCGCGCAACACGACGACCGCGACGCCGATCGCGACGAGCGCTGCGAGCGGCAGCGCGATGATCCACACTCTGCGATGTCCGGACGACATGGCGACCCCACTCCGACTCCGACTCCGACTCCGACTCCGACTC
>CAYMRB010000584.1:0-5105 GCA_964392615.1 uncultured Planctomycetia bacterium
ACTCCATCGCGTACAACGCCGTCGCCGCGCCCGTGCGGTCGGCGCCGCTGTGGCAGTGGACGAGAATCGGCCGCTCGGCGTCGCGGTACGTGTCGAGGAGGCGGAGCAGCTCCCAGCGATGCGGGATGCGCTTCGCGCTCATGTCGAGGTCGACGAGTTCGATGCCCAGCTCATCGAGCAGGGCCTTCTCCTTGCGATACCACTCGTGGTGAGGCGCGGCGCCACGGAGGTTGATCACGGTGCGAATCCCGTGGCGTCCGATAACATCCGCGAGCTCGTCCGGTTCGAGCTGCGCGGAACGGTAGAACTCCCCGGAGCGGACGATGTGGAGATTCTCACCGCACCCCAGGAACAAGATCAGGCCGACGGCAGCGCCGACCCTGTAGGTCCACCGATAGGCTCCCTTGATTCTCTTCGCCACGACGGTCTCACCTCGGTACGCACGTTGGCGCATCTTGCGACGCGCTGATTGTAGCGCGCCCGCGCTGTTCCGAGAATCCTCGTGCTGTCCGATTCGCCAGCGCTGCCGACCACGGCAGCGGAATTCCTGCAGCCGCGCCGCGCGATTCGACGTCCTATCGACGGGGGAAGACGGTTACCGGAACTCTTCGCGCCCCCTCCGTGCGACGGTATCGAGCGCGATCTGCCGATATCTGAGACATGGTCCAGCAGGTGCTGACGCTAGCTCGAAGTACGTTCACAGAGTCGCTGCGCCAGCCGATCTACGTCGTCCTGATCGGCCTCGGCATCGGCCTCCTGGTACTGAACCCTGCCCTGAGCGCATTCACGTTCGGTGAAGACGACAAGATGCTGCTCGACCTCGGGCGGGGTACGCTCCTTGTCTGGGGGCTGTTTCTGGCGGGGTTCACCGCCTCCGGCGTGCTCGGGCGTGAGATCGAACGCCGCACGGTCCTGACGGTTCTGTCCAAGCCCGTCGGGCGCCCGACGTTCGTCATCGGCAAGTACCTCGGCGTCAGCGCGGCCCTCCTGCTCGCCTTCGCGATCTGGTCGCTCGTGTTCCTGATGACCGTCCGTCACGGCGTCCTGGCGACCGCTCGAGATGCGGTCGACGTTCCCGTCTGGGTCTTCGGCGGCGCCGCCCTCTTCGTCGCGGTCGCCGTCGCCGGCATCGGGGATTGGCTCCGCCGCTGGCGCTTCAGCGCGCGACTGCCGTGGTTCCTGTGCATCGCGCTGGCGGCAGCGTACGTCCTTCTGCTGCTGATCGACGCGAATTGGAGCTACCAACCGATCGGCGCCGAATTCGCTCGCGACGATGGTCGGCTCGTACAGGTCTCGCTGGCTGTCTTGCTTCTTCTCGAGGCGCTTCTCGTGATCGGCGCGATCGCCGTCGCATGCTCGACGCGATGCGGTCAGGTGACGACGCTCGTCATCAGCCTCGTCGTCTTCCTGCTCGGCCTGTCGAGCGATTGGCTCTTCGGACGATTCGCGGCTGACAACGCGCTGGCGCGGATCGCCTACGCGATCGTGCCCGACTTCCAATTCCATTGGACCGCGGACGCCCTGACGCGAGACAGCCCGCTGACCTCGAGCTATGTCGGTCGAGTGAGCGCGTACGGCGCTCTCTTCATCGCCGCCCTGCTGTGCGTGGCGACGGCTCTTTTCCAAACGCGCGAGGCCGGACGTTGACCACGAGCACCCTCGACAAGAGCACGCAGACGAGCCCCGAGGCGACCGCCGTCGTCGAGACCGAGCGGCGCATCGACCTCAAGATCCTCTCGTGCCTGCTCGGCGCCAGCCTGCTGCTCGTGAGCTTCGTATCGCACGCACTCTTCGCGTCCGACCTGCACGGCTCGGTTCTCGCCATGGTGGCGTCGATTCTGCTCGGCGCGCCGATCGTCCTCGACGCTCTGCGCGGACTCCTGCGGGACGACGCTCCGCGGCCCGAGGGCACGCTCGACTCGGCCGATCGGTCGCACGGAACGTCGGGCATGGGCGAGCTCGTTGCCCTCGCTGTCATCGCCAGCTTCGCGTCGGGTCAGTATCTCGAGTGCGGATCGATCGCGTTCTTCATGCTGATCGCTTCGTTCATCGAGGATCGCACGGCCGTCGGCGCCCGCAAGACGATCGAGTCGCTGATCCGCCTGACGCCGACGCGCGCAGTCCGCATGAACGCCGAAGGCGACGAGGTCGATGTCGACGCGCGCGACCTGCTGCCGGGCGATGTCGTCGTCGTACGTCCCGGCGACAACATCCCGGCTGACGGCACGGTCGAGAACGGCACGAGCACGGTCGAAGAGGCGAACATCACGGGCGAGTCACTCCCGGCGGAAAAAACCGCGGGGGACGACGTCTTCGGCGGCACGATCAACCAGACCGGAGCGATGCGCATCCGCGTGACGCGCGCGGGCGACGAAAGCACCCTCGGACGCGTCCAGAAGCTCATCCTCGAAGCGAGCGCGTCGCGCCCGGCGGTCGTCCGCATGCTCGACCGCTACGCCGGCTACTACACGCCCGTCGTGCTGATGGTCGCCGGCGTCGTCCTGTTCTTCACTCGCGACATCGACAGCGCGGTCAGCCTGCTCCTGATCGCATGCCCGGCCGCGATCGTCCTGTCCGGACCGACGGCGATCGTTGCGGCCCTCAGCGCCGCGGCGCGCCTCGGCGTGCTGATCAAGAACGTCGCCGACCTCGAGACCGCTCGCCGTGTCACGGCGGTCGTCTTCGACAAGACCGGTACGCTGACGACCGGCAAGCTCGGCGTCACGCGAATGCGTCCCGCGCCGGACGTCGACGGAGCCGACCTGCTGCGGCTGTGCGCCGCCGTCGAGCGGGACTCGAAGCACCCGGTCGCGCGAGCCGTGCGCGCGGCTGCCGAGAGCGCGCGCGTCGACGTTCCCCAGGCTTCAGAGTTCGAGGAGACCGCGGGACGCGGCGTCGCGGCGATCGTCGACGGCGATCCGATTCTCGTCGGCCGGCGCAGCTGGATCGAGGAGCGAGACGTCAGCACGACCGAGTTCGACGAGGCGGACACGGACGGCCTGAGCCTCCTCTGGGTCGCGCGCGCGGGGCGGGTGATCGGCTGGATCGGCCTCGAAGACACGACGCGCGACGACGCCGCCGACACGATCCGTGACCTCGAGCGTCTCGGCGTGCGCCGGCGCGTACTCGTCACCGGCGATCGCGCCAGCCCCGCGCAGCGCGTCGCGAACGACATCGCGCAGAGCGGTGTCTCGCTGAGCCATGTCGAGGCCGAGGCGCTTCCCGCACGCAAGCTGGAGCTCGTCGACGACCTCAAGGAGCGCGGCCACACGGTCGCGGTCATCGGCGACGGCGTCAACGACGGCCCGGCGCTCGCCGCCGGGCATATCTCGATAGCGATGGGTGCGGCGGGGTCGGACGTCGCGATTCACTCGGCGTCGATCGCGCTGATGAACAACCGCCTGGACCGCATCCCGTTCCTGCTGCGTCTGTCGGCCCGCACGGTCGCGGTCGTGCGCCAGAACCTCATCGGCGTCGGCCTGTTCGTCGTCGGGATGCTCGTACTGCTCGGCTGCGGACAGGTGACGCCGCTCGTCGCGGCGCTGGCTCAGGGCCTCAGCTCGATCGTCGTCGTGTTCAACTCCGCCCGACTCGTTCGCGAGGGCGAGGACCTGACGGAGGCCAAGACTGGCGTGGAGGACGCGTCGTGACGACTGCGCGAGACACGGGATTGCGAACCATCGAACGGGGCGTCAGTGCCGCGCTGGGCGGGCTCGTCATCTCCGTCGCCGTCGCCGCGCTGCTCCTCGGCCTCGCTCTGTGGGCTGGCGGCGTCGCGCTTCTGTCCGTCGCCTTCCACGCGTTCGGCGGCGTCGCCGTGTGGATCGCGACATGGCTCGTCGAGCTGCAGCGGCGCCAGGTAGCATTGGAAGAACGCGAGAGCGAGGAGCTCCGCGGCTCTTCCGCTCAGCGCGGAACCGCAGGGGACACGCGAGGCTCGCTGCTCGGCATGGACGACGACGCGCTCGTCGTCGCCCGCCGTCGACTCGATCGATTCGAGCGCGTGGGCCTGTCGCTGATCGGGCTCGCCGTCGCGCTGTGGCTCGTCGTGACGGGAACCTGGTCGCTCTCACGACTGGGCGATGTGGCCTCCGCCGCCACGCGCGAAGCGGCCGCGCCGCTCACGCTGGCCTTCGTTCTCTGCGCGACGAGCTTCGTCGCGTTCGTCGCGAGCCGATTCTTCGCGGGCATGGCGTCGACGTCGCACTGGCGTATCCTCCGCGGCGGGGCCGGGTGGCTCGTCGGCTCCTCACTGCTGACGATCGCCGTGTCGATCGCGTGCTTCGTCCTCGCCGGAGCCGAAATCGACACGCCGCTGCGCGCCGTCAACTGGTGCGCCCCACTTCTGATGGTCGCTCTCGGCGTCGAGATCGCACTCAACCTCGTGCTCGGTCTCTATCGGCCGCGCCGCAGCGGCGAGCTCGTGCGGCCGGCGTTCGACTCGCGCCTTCTCGGCGTGTTGGCCGCGCCCGGCTCGGTGGGGCGCACGATCAGCGACGCGATCAACTACCAGTTCGGATTCGAGGTGACGCACAGCTGGTTCTGGCGCCTCCTCGAGCGTACCTTCGGGCGACTTGCCGCGTTCGCCGTCGTCGTGCTGCTCCTCCTGTCGACGGTCGTCGTCGTCGATCCCTGGGAGCGAGCGATCGTCACTCGCTTCGGCCGCATCTCCGGCGACCCGCTCGGACCGGGGCTTCACTTCAAGCTGCCGTGGCCGATCAGTCGCGCGGAGCTCTGGGACGTCGGCCGTGTTCGGACGATCCACATCGGTTCCGACATTCACCTGCGCGCGGACGTCCCCGTCCTGTGGGCGAACGAACACACCGAGCACACGCCAGAGCCGCTGATCGTCGCTGCGCCGAGCTTCGCGGGAGGAGCCGCCGGCCCCGCCGAGGATACCGACCGCGACGGTTCCCCGACCGTCGCGCTGGTCCACGCGCAGGTATCGGTGCACTACCGCGTGCATCCCGATCGCCTCGTCGACTACGTGCTCGCGAATGTCGACGCCGCGCAGTACGAGCGCGACGCGGACGCGACGCACGACGCCGATGCGCACGACGCGGATCACGGCGCCCCGCACCGCGACGAGGACGATCATGATCACG
>CAYMRB010000585.1:0-5095 GCA_964392615.1 uncultured Planctomycetia bacterium
CGCGTGTAGACGAGCGAGTGGCATCCCAGCGTCAACAACGACGGCATGCTCGTCTACACGCGTTGGGATTACACCGACCGCGAGAACTGTCTCGGCTCGAATATCTGGATCTGCTATCCGGACGGTCGCGACCCTCGAGCCCCGCATGGGAACTACCCCTATCCCTGGCACACCTTCGCGGACAACCGGCGCGGTGACAGCCGGCTGGGTCGCCCGTACACGGAGATGAACATCCGGGCCATACCCGGATCGCACCGCTACATCCTGACCGCCGCCCCGCACCACGGCGAGGCGTTCGGGAGTCTGATGATGCTCGACCTGCGCGTTCCCGACGACGGATTCATGTCGCAGCTCGAGCGCATCACGCCGTTCGTCCCGTTCCCGGAGTCGGAGGCGCCCGGCCGCAGCCAGTATCCGTACGGCACGGCCTGGCCGCTCAGCGAGGACTACTACCTCTGCAACAGGTGGGAGAACATCTATCTGCTCGATCGCTTCGGCAATCGGGTCCTGCTCTGCGAGAACTCCCTCGTGTTCGGCGAGACCGACCACGACATGCGCCTGATCGATCCGATCCCGTTGCGGCCGCGACCGAAGCCGCCGATTCTTCCGACCCGGACGTACCAGGGCGAGAGAGCCGGTCCGGATGCCCCACAGGCGACGATCAGCGTCCTCGACGTGTACGACTCGGATCTGCCGTTTCCCGCGGGCGTCAAGATTCGCTGGCTGCGGGTGCTGCAGAACATCGTCAAGCCGAACCCCGAGATGGGCAAACCCATGATCGGGTATCAGAACGAGAACACGCCGCGCATTCCGCTCGGGATCGTGCCGGTGGAGGAGGACGGCAGCGTCTACTTCGAGGCTCCCGTGGAGAAGGAGCTGATCTTCCAGGTGCTCGACGAGAACTACATGGCGGTTCAATCCATGCGAGCCGTCGCCTATGTCCACCCGGGCGAACAGCTCAGCTGTGTCGGCTGTCACGAGAAGACGCAGCAGACACCGAGGATTTCCGAGCCGACGATGGCCGCGAGGCGAAAGCCGTCTGAGCTCGAGCCGGAGGTCGGCCCGGTGGAGCCCATCACCTACTACCGTCTCGTGAAGCCGGTCTTCGAGAAGTCCTGCATCCCGTGCCACGCCGAGGAGGGCAAAGGGCCCGTCGAAATGAGTTACGCGGCGCTCGAGCCCTACGTCTTCTACTTCGCGGGCGGCATGAGAGGCAGCACCGTCAAGCCGATCCACGGCGGATCTCGCACGATTCCCGGGCGATTCGGCGCCAGAGCGTCGCGCATGGGAAGGGCTCTGCTCGACGACGCGCACGCCGGAAAGATCTCGGCGGAGGACTACCGCCGCGTCGTGCTCTGGCTCGATGCCAACTCGCTGCGGCTCGGCGCGTTTCGCGACGAGGAGAAGCAGATGCGGGGTGAGGTCGTGTGGCCCGAGCTCGATGTCGATCCGGACGATCCGGTGGGGGACGAGTAGTCGTTTCGCACCCTACGTCTGCGCGGTCTGCTCCTCGACGAGGATCTGGATCGTCTCCAGCTCGCCGCCGTCGTACCAGACCGCGCCGCAGTCGAGCGACGCGCAGCGATCGACGACGACGCGCGTCATGTAGGAGTGGAACGCCTTGTGCGTCGGCCCGCCGCACTCCGGGCAGCGCGTCGGCGGGAACTCGCAGAGCTCGTGCAGGCCGCCCGATTGAAGCTCGCGCCAATCGCGTGCCCGGATGATCTCATCCGCCGTGAAGCGGCGATTGCGCCGCGCGATGATGCGCTCGATGATTCCCGCTCCGAGCAAGGCGCCGCGACATCTCGGGCACGCGTGGATCGGAGCGCCCTCGTAGTCGGCCTTCTGCAGACCGACTCGACAGCGCGGGCATGCCCGAGCGCCGCCGACCAGGTCGCCGGCCGCCTGGAAGTGCTCGGTGAACTCGGGCACTGTCTCGGCGCGCATGAGGTCGGTCGTGCCGGCGCGCGCGACCCACGTCAGCGTCGAGAAGTACGGCAGCAGGATGATCTCCGCGATCGGCATCGGCCCGAGCCACTCGCTGTCGTTGCGCACGAGGAACTTGGCCTCCGCCTTCGCCGGCTTGGCCGGCTGGAACGGCGCGGCTCGGTCCTTGGACTTGAGTGACTCGAGATCGGTGCGCGCCCACTTCAAGAGTCGGCGCAGTCGCTCCGTCAGCGGCGGATGCGTGCTGAAGAGCCGGGCCGCGAAGGACTGCCTCTCGTCGAGGCGCGAGAACGTCGGCGACAGCAGGAACAGCGATCCGAAGCGCGGCGGAATGCCGCCGTACGATCGAGCCCGCGACGAGCGTGATGACGCCGTATACAGCGACTCCGCCAGTGCCAGGGGTTCACGACACATGTCGACGGCGTGCGCGTCCGCGAGGAACTCGAGCTGCCGCGAGATCGCTACCGAGATCAGGTGTGTCACCGTGTAGCCGAGGAAGCTCAACGCCCACAGGACGAACTGCAGCGGCACGAACGAGAACGAGTGTTCCTGCATCGCGAACTGCCGAGCCTTCGTCGGCTGCTTCTCGACCATGCTGGCGATCAGGCACTGCATCGAGTCGAACGCGCGCACCAGGGAGCAAGCCGTCGTTGTCAGGCGCGTGTCGCCGTGGACGAGGTGGGCCGCCTCGTGTGCGACGACCGCCGACAGCTCGGCGCGGTTGAGCCGCGCGAGGAAGCCCTCCGTCACGCCGATCGCCGCCTCGCCTTCGGCGGACTGCAGCGCGAACGAGTTGCAGCTCATCGACGGCAGCACGACCGGGCGAATCGGCCGGATGCCCGTCGCGGCCTCCGCTTCCTGCACGATGTTGCAGAAGCGCCAGTGGAACGAATCATCCTTGTCCGCACCTCGTGCGCCGACCTCGTCGACGAGCTGGCTCAGGTCGCGCCGGCGGATGAGGATCAGATGGACGACCGCGCCGAGGGCGGCGAAGAGCGACACGACGATCATGCCCGTGCCGAATCCGGGGACCCAATCGCTGAACGCGCCGCCCGCCGGTCCGTTCGCCGCGAGGTGTTGCTGCCCCCTCGTGAACGCGTCCACCAGGATCAACACTGGCACCAGAACCAGCCGGAGGGCGATCTACGCGAGGTTGAAGGACCCCATGTACAGCAGGCCGAGGACGGCGACCAGTACCGTCATCGCCCGTCGACTTCTCTTCTTGGCCTCGTAGATCGTTGCGGGCGGAAGCGGCTGCAGCACGTCGAGTACTCCGGCGTCAGCGAGCGGATGGTATCGGAACGCAGATGAGCGAAAGGCGGGCTCCCCCTCTACTCATCGGCTCGCAGACCGGTCTGCCTTCTCCGCCGGTTCGACGATCGGCTCAGCCGTCCGTCGAGCACTCCGCTTGAGACGGTTCGAGGTCGAAGACGCGGACTTCGCAGTCCGGAAGGTCCGGAAGGAGGACGCCCTCGCGCGCCAGGCCACAGGTGGGTCGCGGCGACGCGACGGCCACGGCAGCGACGAAGCCGTCCGGTACCGTGACCGTCTCGATCACGCATTCCGGTAAGCAGCTCGTGCCGGCCGGCGGCGACATGAGAAACGGCGTTGACGGTGTCATGTCGAGGACCTTGAACCGGGTCGATCCGACCGATCCCCACGCCTTCGAGCACGCCTCCTTGCGCGCGGCGAGCACGTGGACCGCGCGTTGTGCTCGCTTGTCGTCGAGCTTCGACAGCAGGTCGACCTCGACGGGCGTCGCGAACTCGCGCCTCCAGTCGTCGATGTCCACGGGCTCGGCCAGATCGTGCACGTCGATTCCGACCTCGCCGATCTTCGTGAACGCGAAAAGCGCGAGACGGCCGGCTGCCGCCGGATTGAAGGACAACCGTGGTGTGTCGCGTTGGATGCCGATACGGGGTCCGCCGTCCATGGCGGCGTGATCAGCGATCGGTCGACCAGTGTACCGCTGCATCAACAAGCGTTGGACCGTCGCCCGCAGCACGAAGCGGTGCGCGTCCTTGCGCGCGGCGATCGTGCCGGCCCGCTCGCGATCGCGCAGGGACAGCCGAGCCATGACGCGCGTGTCCGGGCGGGGAAACGAGTCGAGGTCGACGCGCCACACGTGGATTTCATGCGATCCGGGCGGATGGTCGAACCAATCGGTTGCCGCCGCCGATGCCGGGGATTCCCGGCCCGTCGGTGTCGATTCCATGCGGGGGCCACAATACCGGGGAGAGGGGAGGCGAAGGGGACACTCACTCGTCGAAGGGTGCCATCCCGTCGCCGATGCGGCAAATCGGCCCGTCGTTCGATAGTACGAGTGATGGAACCCCGCAAACGCCGCACCCACTCATGGGCCTCGATCTTGCTGGCGCTTTTCGCGGTCGTGCTGCCGCGCCCGGCGCGTGCGGTGTTTCTCGAGGTCTGGGACCTCGCGTCGCTCTACGGCATGGCCGAGATTGTCGTCCTCGTCGACGACTTCGTTCCGACCGGGCCCGCCAGCGTCGGCCACGGCACGGTCACGCGCGTCTACAAGGGCGAGATGACGACGGGCTCCGGCATCGCGATCCTGCCGTGGGGTACCGATCTGTCGCGCGGTCGCGGATTGCCGCCGGGCGAACCGTCAGGCTCGATGCGTGCGGTGTTCTTCCTCGAACGACAACCCGAGCTGCCCGCGGCATGGGCGATCGTGCCGTCCGGCGTGCGAGCGATCATCGACGAGCGCGTCTTCGGCCTCGCGCCGTCCGGTGCGCGCACGTACGCGTTCGCGCCGGCGCGTCGTGAAGGGCTCGGCCGGCTCCCGAAGGGCGAGACGTATGGCCTCCGCCACCTGGAGCACGAAATCGGCGAGTGCCGCGGGCGCTTGCGCGACGCGGGCATGGCCGTCGGGGCGACCGCGAATCGCAAGGCGCGCGAGAAGCTCTGGGCGGTGGCGGAGGCCGAGCGCCGCCGCGTGTTCGGCGGGGGACCCATCAACAGCAGTCTGCTCGTGTCGCGACTCGGCACGCGCCTCGTCGAGGTCGACGAGCTCGACCGCGCGTGGCAGCTGAAGGACCGCGTGCCAGCGCGCGGCGTCGGTCGCGAGATTCGTCACGCGTTTGCCGAGAGCGTAAATCGAGCGGTGCAGCTCCCATGCCGTACTTGA
>CAYMRB010000586.1:0-5091 GCA_964392615.1 uncultured Planctomycetia bacterium
ACCGACGAACCGACGCCGAGTCCGGCGCCCGTCGCGGCAGCAGCAGTGCCGGATGGCACGCTTGCCGGCCAGGTCGTCCACGCCAACGGAGAGCCCGCCGCCGGCATCCAGGTCGAGGCGTATCCGCTGGCGCCCGCCGGAAGACCTGTCGCCCGCAGCGACCGACAACGACTCGAATCGACGACGGACGAGAGCGGGCGATTCGACTTCGGCAAACCGAATGACGTTCGCTGGGCGCTTGCCGCGTGGGCCGACGACGGTCCTCGAGCGGTCATTCACGACGTTCGAGTTCCGCTCAGCGAACCGCTTGTCTTGCGGCTCGAAGGCTTGCCGCTGCGCGTGCGGATTATCGACGAGGAGGATCGGCCGATCGCGCGGGCGGCGTTGAGCGCCTACCGGCGAAGAGGACCGAGAGAAGCGATCGACTACAGATTCGAGGCCGAGCTCGAGGCCGACGATGCGGGCCGATTCGAGCTCGCCCTCCCGCCCGGCGAGATCAGCTTGACCGTCGAGGCACCGGGGTACTTCAAGGTATCGAAGGAGCTTCTCTTGCCGGTCGAAGAGGAGATCCTCTTTCAATTGAAGCCCGCCGCCGTGGTGCGCGGGCGCGCATTCCTCCACGACCGCGAGCAACCGCTGCGGAACGCGGAAGTCGAGCTGTTGGATATCCGCTTCGACGAAGGCTGGTCGGTTGACGGCGTCGAGACCGACGAAGAGGGGTTCTTCGTCTCCGAGCCTGTGGATCCGGGAACGAAGGCCCTGGTCTTCACGTACGGCTCGTTCGCGCCCGAGGTCGTCTCGACGGAAATCTCCGTCGCAGGTAACGAGCATCTCGAGGTCGTGTTCCGCGACGGCGTCACCGTGCGCGGTCGCGTCCTGACGAGCCAAAGCGAAGCGATGTCGCACGCCTTGCTCGTCTGGAACAGGATCGGAGGCTCGGTGGGGGAGAAGCAGGAGTGCCAAGCCGACGCTCACGGGCGATTCGAATGCGCCGGGCTGTCGGAGGGAACGTACCGAGTCCACAGCCCGGGGCCAGTCCACAGCCGCACGCCCGATCGAGTCGAGCAGCAGCTCGTCGTGACCGCGGACGCTCTGCAGGAACGGGATTTCGTGTTCGACGTCCACGGTCCGCTTCACGTGGTGGTCGAGGACGAGGAGGGACAGCCGGTACCAGGCATCGGCGTGCGTCACGGCTTTAGCGACGACACGCTCTTGCATTCGAGATGCTGTGTCGTCACCGACGCGCAGGGACGCACGGCCATCTCCTGCCTACCGCTCGAGGGATCGCTGACGGTGACAGTCGGAGATGCGGAGACCGGCAGGGCCGCGTTCCGTGGGCGAATCGAGGACGTGTACCCGGGCCCGATCGTACTGACGCTCCGTCGCGAGGTGGAGTTCGACGGAAGAGTCGTCGACTTCGACGGGCAACCCGTCGCGGACGCGCTGGTCAAGGCGAGGCGACACGGCGGCGTATCGGGACGTTGCGAGACGGACGACGACGGGCACTTCTGGCTCAAGCTTCCCCCCGGGGAATGGTCGTTCGAGGTCGACGCCGGCGAGCGAGGAGTCGCCGAGGTGTCGGACGTCGTGGTCGAGAGGGCGGCCACGCTCGATACGTTGACGATCCAGTTGGCACCGGGCGAGTGGTTCGAAGGGCGTGTGCTCGACAGTGACGGACAGGCCGTCGAGTCCGCCACGGTGACGCTGCGTCCGGACGACCACCGAGATCGAGTGGTCGAGTTCGAGGTCGTCACGAGCGAGGACGGTCGGTTCCGCGCTCGACTTCGAGACACGACGTACTCGGTCTATGCGAGCCACGGCGACTATCGAATGACGGATCCCGTGCGCGACGTGCGCGCAGGGGATTCACCGCTCGAGATCCGGCTCGAGCGTCGGGCGCGGATGATGCTGAGCGGACGCGTGTCGCTCGACGGCGAACGCGTCGAAGGCGCGCGGGTGCGCGTGTTCGAGCTCCCGGATGGCGGCAACTACAGCAGTGGTCTCTGGCAGGCCGTGTCGGGACCGGACGGCGACTTCGAGATCGACCAACTCGCGCGAGAGGCAAAGCGCATCGTGTTGACCGCCGATGGGCCCGGCTTCGCCCACGCCGCGTCGCCCGTGATCGACTTGCCGCTCGACGGCCGCGTCGACGGAATTCGCGTCGACGCAGTGGCGGGCGCTGATCTCGAGTTCGAGGTGCTGGACGCTGACGGTCAGCCCAGCGTCGGCACAGGGATCCTGCTCCAGGGAAGAAGTAATCCCCAGGTGCGCGCGAGGGGAGAGTCCGATCAGACCGGCCGCTGGACGTTAAAGCGTCTGCCCCCTGGGACCTATCGCGTGCGCGCCAGCCGGAGCAGCACTGCGTTCGAGATCGACCGGCGAATCGAGTGGAAGGGCAAGGAGCCGAGGACGATCGAGCTGCGATTCCCGCAGAAGTGACGACGTCGAGGGGCGGCGTGGCGACGGCGATCGGGGCAGTGCTGTGGGTGTCGTGATCGTCTGATTCACCGAATCCGGCTGAACCACTGCGTCACCAACCCGGTGAGGGAGAACCGACCATGAAGTCCGATACCCGCTCCACGTTGTTCCGGACGCTTCGCGCAACGTTCGTCATGGGACTCGCTCTGGCCATGCCGATCGGGGCAGACGAGCCGGTCACCAAGGAGTTCTGCTCGCTGTTCCCGGACGCGAGCTGTTTGACCGACACGCTCGAAGTTGTTTTCGATGCGACGGGCGCGTCCGTTCTTCGGACCAGCGACCTCGACGGCGATGTCATCGAGGTGGAGGTGTTCGCCGAGACGAGCCCGGTCTCTCACTGGCACGGGTGGAGCTTCGGGGCGTCGCACGATCCGGACGTACTCGAGATCCTGCCCGAGAGCGTTACAGTGCAGGGCACGGACACGGCGAACTACCTGGACGTGAACCACTACGAGGTCACGCGGGCCGCGGCGGCCGGGATCGCAGCGGATGGGCCGTATCCGCCCGGTTTCTTCCAGGGGGTCGTTCTATCGTTTGTCCGAGCTGGCCTCGTACTTCCCGCCGACACTCGGCTGTCGCTCGCGAAAGCGGCGTACCGTCTCGTCGGTGAGGTGCCGGACGAAGGCGTCCTCGTGTGGCTCGAAGACAACCGGCTGCGACCGAACGCCGAGAGTCCGCCAGTTCGCATCCGCGTTAGCGACGGTGCGACGTATCTGCCGCAATCGCTGACGCACGGTCTCATCCTGCCCGCGAAGTTTCAGCGCGGCGACTCGAACGACGACGGTCGTGTCGATCTGTCCGACGCGCTCTTCAACCTGGGATTCCTCTTCCTCGGCCGCGAGGAGCCTTCGTGCGACGACGCGGCCGATGCGAATGACGATGGCCGGCTCGACCTGACCGACGCGGTGTTTCTGCTCAGCGGGCTGTTCCTCGGTGGCGAGTCGCCGCCGTCGCCTGCGGTGGGGGAGTGCGATGGAGACCCGACGCCGGACGGAATCTCGTGCGGCGAGTACCGGGAGTGCAGCTGAGTGCGGAATCCGGGTCCCACTCTCGCGAGTCGATGGCGCTGGGTATGGATCGCCCGTCGGCTCTGCGCTCTCTTACTCCGACTCAGACGTCAGGGCTTCGAGCGCGGCCGGCGGCCTCGATCTCAGCAAGGTTCTTCGGCAGATTCCGCAACGGAGGCCGGCGTACGGTCTGGCCACTTCTGAGTCTTGCCCAGTAGCCCCTTGGAGGAACTGGCACGCGAAGGGCTCGGCACACCCTGGCGAGATACACTCCGCTGACGCGGTAGGACTTCGCCGCCTGGATAACAGGCTGCGCCCAGACTTCCTCGTACAATCTCTCGCGGTCATACCGTCGCAGCAGACTCGACACCTCGTCGCGTCGCTTCGCGGCCTGGCTGATCGGCTTGACGGGCGGTCTGATCAGCTTCATCGCGAGCAGCCGCTTCTGCATCGTCGCCGTGCGAGTCAACTCCTGGTAGATCTCCGGTGAACAGACCTCCGGTCGGCCCAGTACGCGAAGAACGTCCTTGAGGTCCCAGTCGCTGGCCCGCAGGAGGTCGCGCCGTATGCCAGCGAGAACGTCTTTCGCCGCGTGCTCCCAGCGCACACCGAGCCCCAGGACTGCCAGCAAGGGTTCCTTCCAGTCGCGCCGGTGGCACCACGTGGCCCCAGCAGCGAAGCTCATCCTCCGGACAATCTGTGTGAGGTCTCGTGGCTGTCGGATTCCGGCCAGGAATTCCACGACCTCGCGATCCCTCGCGAGTTGGTACAGCTCATCGAAGTCGAGCCTCGATGGATTCGGGCTGAACTTTCGTAGCGCCTTCACGTTGCCTCGGTAGACGGCTCCGCGAATCGCGGTCCAGTGCTCCTCCTCGGGATCCTCGTCGCTACCGTACTCGAGATCTCGAGCGGGGGCGTGAGGATCAGCCCCGGCCCAGAGGCAGAGCGCGATGCCCTTTTCCTTGTCTGCGCCGACGTGGTAACCGAGAGCGATATCGAGCTCGTTCTGGACACCGGCTACTTGCTGTCGCGATCGCTTGACGAATCCGTACAGAGGCTTGTTGCGCGTGTGGTATGCCAATGCGCCCGCGAGGGCGTGGCCCTTCGCGAGGTCCACGCCCGCTGACCGAAATCGCTCGAAGATACTCGTCTGATACGTATCGAAGACGATCTCCAAGTCCGCTTCGTGCGGATCCGCTCCGTACTCGAAAAGGAGATCGACAAGATCCCACCGCCTCTCCTGCAATGCGATATCCAGCGGCAAGTCGTGTTCGAGATCGACTCTGAATCCGCTTCTGAGTAGAAGAAGGCACAGCGAATGTTGGCCTGTCTTCAGCGCGATTTCCAAGGCCGACTGACAGCGGCCACGAGCCTCGATCTCCGAGGAGGCCTGAATCGGTCGACCGTCCTGAATCCAGCGTTCTACTTCGTAGAGCCTTCCCTGCTGGCAGAGACGGTTGAGTTCCTTCAAGTCAGCCAAGGGCCTCGCCTCGTACTCTGTGTCGCCGGATCGCTCTTCGGCTCCAATCCGAGTCGGACACGATCATCCGGCCACTCACGCTCATTCTCGCCGAGCCGTTGAAACCACACAGCGCGCTTGGAGCCC
>CAYMRB010000587.1:0-5076 GCA_964392615.1 uncultured Planctomycetia bacterium
GGGGTTCGGCGTCCGGCTCGGGAGAGAATGCGGTGACATCCGGCAGAGCGTCGACCGCTTCGGCGACGTCGGCGATGCCGAGGTGGGTGTAGACCTTCATCGTCAGGCCGATCGACGAGTGGCGCATGGCTTCCTTCGCGGCCTGGGGCGTGACGCCGGCGCGAGCCAGACTAGTTCCGAACGTGTGTCGAAGCCCATGGAAGTCGACCGTCCTTCCTTCGGCGTCCGTCTTCTGAAATCGTCCGTCTGCATCGACGGTGGCGAGTCCGGCGAAGACGAGGTCGCGATTGAACGTCCGCGCGGTCGGCACGGCGACGAGTCGATCGTCGGGAGCCAGGGCCGTCGGGATGGGGTCCGCTCGTCGCGTAGCTTCGGAGCGACGATGCTCGAGGCGCAGGTCGAGGACGCGTCCGAGCTCGCTCGCGACATCATCTCTTAGCGGGATCAACGCGCCACGTCGGGCCTTCTCGTCCGCCGCCTTGAGCGCGAGGACCGTGCGCTCTGCGTGATCGGTGCGCAGGCTCGAGACGGTCAGGCTACGGAGCTCGCCGCGTCGCAGTCCGGTCGTGAGGGCGAGGAGGTAGCACAGGCGGCGCTCTTCGCCCTCGAGCTCGAGGAGCCTCCGACGTTTGTCGGAGACCTTCGCTCCCGACTCTCCCGCCCGTTTGCCCGTCCGGATGATCATCGCGTCGGCGAGCGGACGCTCCCGTGCGGCCTCGAGGAGGCGGGCGCATTCCTCGTTCGAGAGCGCGCGGCGCTCCAGGCAGCGCTCGGCCTCCGAGTTGAGTCGCTCGAGCCCGGCGAACGGGTTCGACGGCAGTCGACCATTGCGGACCAACCAGCTCGCGAAGGCGACGAGCGATGTGCGCGTCTCGTTCCATTCGCTCGCGGAGAGGCCTTCGAGCCGGCGCTCGGTGAGCCAGTGCTCGACGGCGGACGAGCAGAGGTCGCGCGCCCGCACGAAGCCGCATTCGCGCAGGACGCGCCCAACGCGTCGCCGGTAGGCTTCGCGGCGGTTCCTGTGAGCGCCGCGGGCCTCGAGGGCGCGCAGCCAATCGCGGACGTGGTCATCCAGGAGGCAGTGCGCGCGTGCGGCCGCCGCATCTTCATCAGCGGTCAGCACGCCCGCCCGAACCTTCTCGACGCGGTGCTCCCACTCGCGCAGCACCGACTGCGCGGCGTCGCGGTCGCGACACTTCGTGGATCGTTCGACCACGCGGCCCTTGCTGTTCCGGAAGCGCCCGTACCACATCGAGGACTTCACGCGGACGCGCAGCGATCCGTCACGCCCTCGGGTCACCGGCGCGGTCTGCGTTCGGCCCTTCGGAGGCTTCCACCGCGCGACCTGCTCGCCGTCGCGGGTGACGATCTCGGCGCCAGCGGGAAGCGGCCGGGTGACGGTTTTCTTGAAGAGTGCCATGCGCGTGCTCCTCTGAGACCCGGGCTGATTCTACCTGCTCGAGATGACCGGCGCTCGCCTCCGACGCGACCGTCTCGTCACCGACACCGCGGACACCCGTCCGCGATCCAGCTTTCGATCTCCCCGCGCCGCCACCACACGAGCCACCCCAACCGCACCGGCGCGGGCATCCTCCCCGAATCCGCCAGGCGTCCAACGTGCTTTGCCGAGCAGCCGAGTAGTGCGGCGACTGCGTCGCGGTTCAGCAGAACAGCGGACGGCAACGGGGCCGCGGTCGAACTCGGCATGCACGAATCGACTCCCTCCGACACTGCCGTCACCTCTTTCTCTCTCATGCTCACAGCCCGGCAGTCTGCCTCTTCTGATTCCGTCTCCCCCGGCGAAGCCAACTCCGCCGACGTCGCGGGGCGACGCGGTCGACGGTCGACCACGCCGCCCCACACTTCCGATGCGTCTCGCCCCGACCTCACGACCTCAAGCCTGTACCGCCAGCATCACCGCCACATCCCGCACCCGAAGAGCCTTGCGCTCGTACCGCTCGAGCAGCTCCCAGACGCGTGCCGCATCGCTGCGCGGCTTCCATGACATCCAGCTGCGTTCGTCCACGGCGCGGAATGCCTCCACGGCGTCGAGGAAGCTCAGCGCGAGCGTCACCGAGCCCAGCCGGCGTTGGCGCTCGACGGAGTCCGAGACCGAGAGCGACGCGTTCAGCGGCTTGGCGTGCACTGCGAGCTCGTCGTCGACAAGCCTGTCGATGCCCAAGCCGAGCCGGAGCAAGCCCTCCACGCGAGAAGCGTGGTCAGCCAGGTTGTCGTCGACGTCGCCGTTGGCCGCAATCGTCTCGAGCCGTGTACCGGCTCCCGCGGCGAGTATCGCGAGCTCAGCGTCCAGCTCCTGCGCCCAGGCGCGAACGACGCGCGCTGTTCGGGTGAGGCCCGCGTGCGTGCCGACGAGTATCTCGTCGGTCGCGAAGGCCTTTCGAAGGCGTTGGGCGATCGCCGCCTGGATCCTCTGGCCTTCGTCGATGAACAGAGCATCTTCCTGCAGCCGCTCTCCGAGGCTATCCCATTCGGAAGCCAGCCACGGCTCGATTGACCGCAGGCGTGCGCAGTCGGCCTCCGAGCACGCGCTGACCGCGTCGAAGCGCCCGTGGTCGACGACCTTCGGAGCGAACGTGCTCGACGCGGCAGTCGTACGCACCGACGCAAGCGCGTCCCCCATCGGCGCGTAGGCTTGACGAAGCTCGTCGATCGTCCCGTCGCGGTAGCGCGCCAACTGCACGCGGAGGTCCGCGACGGTCTCGGAGGCGTCGTCGAGCTCGCAGGCCCACTCGGTCACCACCTTGCTGTGGCGGCTCGCGCAGCCTGCCGCGCTGATCGTCACCCACACCATCGCCCCGATCGTCGCCAGCATGTTTCGTCGCGTTGTCATCGTCGCCTTCCTGTGAGTGCTCGTATTCGTGGGCGTCCCGCTGCCTCGCTCGGTCTTCCGATCGTGGCAGCGGGACGCGGTTCGGCTCCGGACCGCCTGCGGTCCGGATCGACGCTCACGGGACGGGCCCTGTCCCGAGGTGGCGGCCGTCGCCGCCGGGTGAGGAGCCGCGTCGGCGTCCCGAAACGCGGCCCTCATAGATGTAGTTCAGCGGAGGGCGAGATTGGCGAAGCAGAAAATCAAGAAAAGGGGGAGGTCTCGGAAGAACCGCTGCCGCATTATGCGTGTTGGCGCGGTTGACAAGGAGTTCGCTTGGCATCGGATCGGCCCGACGAACGCGGTCGCACCGGCGCTGCGAGAACGGGGGGGGCGCCGACCAGCCAGCTCCCAGCGCGTCCGCCGCACCGCTTGAATCCGGGCGCCCGCTCCGGCCATCATCGCGTCTTCCAAGCACAGCGGTGAAGTCTCGATGGACTGGAAGAAGCTCCTGGCCTACGTGACCGGCTCGATCGATGAGGAGCTGTTGCTCCGCAACGAGTATCTCGTGGCCGAGAACCGGATCTTGCGATCACAGGTCAAGGGGCGGCTGAAGCTCAACGACGGTGAACGGAAGACGCTCGCCGAGATCGGGAAGAAGCTCGGCCGGGGCGCGCTCGCCGAGGTCGCTTCGATCGTGAAGCCGGAGACGATCCTCGCGTGGCATCGTCGGCTGGTGGCCCGCGATTCGCGTTCGCGCCCGCTCCGGCCTGCCAACGCCAACGCGGCCGGGGGCTGGACTCGCTGAGCGCGGGAGCCTTGCGCTCTCCAGGACGTGCCAACACCGTTGGCACCCGCCGCCCGCTGCTGCCAACACACGCCGGTGGGTGCCAACGCCTGTTCGCGGCGGGAGGGCTACCGTTCCCCACGCGGCGGCGGCTCGCGCCCCGGCAAGCACACCTCGCGAGACCGCGCTTCGAGCGTCCAGCGCGACGGAGTCACGAGCCACGCGGGCACCAGGTGAAACGGCAGGACGCGCTCGGCCCACGTCCGTACGATCGGGTTGCAGAACCCGCGGCGGCGACGTGCCGAGGGCGCGCCGACCAGCGCGGAGTAACAGATTCGCCGGACCTTCGCTTCTTGACCGCGTGAGAGCCGATTGCATAACCTGGCCGCTCGGGCAGAGAACTGCCGTGGTCGGCAGCTCCGCGGGGCCCGCAACGGACAACCTCTCGAGCCACGCCCACGACAGATGTCGATCAAGGCCACCGCAGCCATTGGAATTCTCGCTCTCGCAGTCTCTGCAGAATCCGCGCTCGCTGCTGATTCACCGGCCACGTACCGCGCCGTGGGGCCGTTTCAGTCGAACCAGGGCCCCCTCACCAAGGTCGACTCGTTCCCGGCGATATCTGCTGACGGGTCGCGCGTGGCGCACGCGTACGACGGGTCGGTCTACATCTACGACCGTTGGTGGAACGAGATCTCGCGGATCACCTGCTCGCCTTCTCCGTTCCGCATGCGCTTCGGCCCCGACGACGAGACTCTCCTGGTCGCGGACGAGGACGGCACGGTCTGGTGCGTCGACCTCGCAACAGGCAAGACGCGTTGGAAGACGAAGGTCGACGACGGGCGCATCAACGATCTCGATATCTCGAGCGACGGCAAGCTCGTCGCAGCGTCCGGCCCTCTGAAGGTCAAGCTCCTCGATCTCTCGAACGGGCGCGTGCGCGGTAGCGTCGACACGAAGCCGCTGTACCTTTTCGTCTCGAGGGGGCCACTGACCACGGCCCTGTTCGTATCCAAGGGGCGGTACCTCGCTGTCGTCGAGCGCGACGCGGTGCGCTTCTACCCGATCCAGACCGGAAAGGGCTTTCGCTCGACGAAGAGACCGAAAGTCGTGCCGCTCGAGAAACTGGCAAAGAGTGCCGTGCGATCGGCCAAGGACGACGGTCTCGTTCTCGTGACATCCGGTGGCGTCTACAGCGTGAAGGTGACCTCGACGAAAGCGAAGCGGGTCAAGGAGCTCCCATGGGTGTTCGATTTCGTCGGCCGTGCGTCGAGAGATCGCTTGGTCTTCGTCAGGACAAGAAACGCGGTGTTCACGACGAGCTACCGTCGTCCCGGCAAGTCCGCAAAGCGGAGCCGTGCATATTCTCAAAACCTGCCCGCTTTCTCGCCCGGAGTCGGGGCTCTTCTGGTGACCGATACGTTTGGCCGAAAAGGCAAGCCGCGACTCGCGTGGGCACACC
>CAYMRB010000588.1:0-5068 GCA_964392615.1 uncultured Planctomycetia bacterium
TGCAAGCCACTTCTGCTGGCAGTTGTGCCGTTCGCTGCCCTCCTCGCCGGATGTCCGACCGAGGACGGCGAGCGCGAGAGCGCCGAGTCTCAGAAGGTACGCCATGTATCCCTTTTCACGAGCAATATACATCTCTCGACCCCTCGGCTTTCCTGTCATCGGCTAAACGAATCGATGAAGATATCAGCAGATATATTCAACGCCTTGGCATCTATCATCAGCTTGAGGTTCAAGATCACCTGTGCGGCTGAGCTGTTGCCGACCTCCTTCAGGAACCGGCTGCCCACAGCCTCCCCGGCGGCGTCGATGAACAGTTCGATTGATGCCTTGGCTGCCTCGCTCGGCGTGAGCGTCCCAGCAAGCATCTTCGGCACCACCTGCGCCCCGGTGACGACAGCCTTCGCCGCGACGACGGGCAGGCCCGCGCCCAGAAGGGTCAGCCCGACCTGAGCGCCCTTTCCGGCGTATGAGACGTACCTGAATCCCGTCTCCAACTTCCCGTATGCCTCGTACGCGGGCGACCCGTAGGTGACGTCTTTGACGAGATACGTGAACGGGTTGAGCGACGACCAGGAGAACTGGCCGGTCGGATCCACGTTCCGCATCGGATTCGCATGCCCGTACGCATACAGATTCCAATCCCCGCCGCCGAACCCCAGTGGGTCCCGACTCAGAAAGCGCCCCGTCGCGCTGTCGTAGAAGCGGGCCCGCATGAAGTACAGCCCGGACGGCTCAGCCATCACGCCGAGCTCGCCCACGAAGCGGAAGGGGTTCGGCTCGCTCTCCTCACTGGCCTCGACGGCTCCGAACTCGTCGTAGGCGTAGCGGTTCACGACGTCGCCACCGCTATCCGTCAGCGCGACCGTGCTGCCGCGCGCGTCGAAGTGATAGGAGTAACGCTCGCCCGATGGGGCGATTTTCGCGAGCAGCCCGAGGCCGTGGACGTAGTAGGCCGTCGTCTCGTTCGCCCCGTCCGTCTCGACGAGCACGCGGCTCATCGGTCCCGCGAGATCGAGCACATGGCGCGTGGTCGTCCCCTCGCGGATCACCGCCACCCGGTTTCCCAGGCCGTCGTAGATGTGATCGTCGACGAGGTTGCCCGGACGGACGACTCGCCGGAGCAAGCCGTCGATACCGTAGCCGTAGCGCGTCGCCTCCGTACCCGACTGGCGCTGCGTGAGGTTTCCGCGCGCGTCGTGAGTGTACGCCGCGTTGACGCTTCCGGACTCCGAGACAAGCCGATTGTCCACGCCGACGGAGTACGCGATGTCGACCGGTTCTGGCAGGAACGGTCGGATTGCGGCGACTCCGCTCGAGGAGATCGGGTTGCCGACGCGGTCGAGGCCGAGCTCCTCGCTCGCGAACACCGCCTCTCCCGTTCCCGTGTGAGTCACGGCTCGCAAACGGGACGCTGCGTCATACGCGAACGACGTCCTCGAGCTGTTCGGATGGCGAACGGTGGTCGGTTGCCCCGAGCCGTCGTATTCGTACTGGACGACCGCGCCCGTCCAGTCCGTGACCGTCGCGAGTCGGTTGGCGAGGTCCCATGTGTAGTCGACCCGCCGCTCCCCGGGCTCTCCCGGGTACTCGATCGATACGATGTTGCCCGCGCCGTCGCGAGCGTACCCCAGTTCGCGTCCCCAGGGCGTCCGGTAGCTCGACAGACGATCGGCCGCGTCGTACCAGAAGCGGCTCGTCCCGACGCTCGAGTCGATGACCGAAGTGACGTTGCCGCGCGCGTCGCGGACGAGCGTCACCGTGCGCTCGCCGATGTACTCGATTTCATTCAGCCAGCCGGCGTGCTCGTCGTAACGGTGTCGGATGACGCCGCCGTCCGGGTCCTCGCGGCGCTCCAGGCGTCCGGTGTCGTCGTACACGTACGTCGTCGCGTTCCCGGAGGCGTCGCGGACCGAGGTGAGCATGTCGCGGTCGTCGTATGCGTACTCGTAGCGGTCGCTCTGCGCGCCGCGTGCGTACTCGACGGAACGCAAGCGGTCGTTGCCGTCGTACTCGAGCTCCGTGCCGTGGCCGCTCGCATCGCGCACGTGCAACAGGTTGTCGTTCGCATCGTACGCGTACTCGGTACGGGCGCCCTCGGCGTCCGTCACGCCGACGAGCCTCCCGGCGCCGTCGTTCGCGTACGTCGTCGCGTGACCGAGGTCGTCGCGCACTCGACTGAGGTTACCGTTCGCGTCGTACTCCAGTTGCGTCGAGCGGCCTGCGCCGTCGGTGATCCGCGTCGGAAGTCCCTGATCGCCTGCCGCGCCGGTGTATTGGAGCGAGGTCGTCTCGCCCTCACCGTTCGTCGACTCCGTCAGACGCCGGCCTGCGCCGTCGTAACCGAACGTCGTCTCGCGAAGCGGGTCTTCACCGAGGCGCAACCGGGTCCGGCGAACGAGGTTGTTCGTCGCTGCGTCGTACTCGAACGTCGCCTCCGCGCCGCGGGGATCGACGATCCGGGTGACGAGCCCCCGATTCGGGAAGAGCGGGTCGCCCGGTACGCGCCAGTACTCGTAGCTCGTCGTGTGCCCGTTCGGATCGGTGACCGCCGTCGGGAGCGTCGGGTGGTATGTGTCGCCATACTCGAACGTCGAGGGCGGTCGCGTGTCGTATAGCGCGTCGATCGACAGGAGGGTGCTCGTCGCGTGCGTGAACTCGAACACTCGCGATTGCGGATCGGCGACCCTCGTGACACCGCCGGCGTCGTACTCGATCGAGACCTCGCTCGCCTCCGCCCCTGTCTCGCGGATGCTCGTAACACGATCGCCGCACGCGAAGTCGATCGTGATCACGTTGCCTTCGGGTTTCGTGATCGACGCCAGCCGCCCTTCGCAGTCGTACGAGAACCGAGTCTCGCCGCCGTTGGCATCTCCGAAAGCGACGAGGCGGCCGTCCAGGTAAGCGAGCTCCAACGACCGCGACGCACCGCCGCCGGGCTCGAGGCTCGTGTCCGTCACCGACGAGAGGCGCCGCTCCGGGCTCGCGCCCGCATAGGCGAAGTCGAACGACCTCCCGGACGCGTCGACCACGGAACGGATCTCCGTCCCTCCGGGGGCCCAATCGATCTCGAGGACGTTTCCGAAGCGATCCTCGACAGCCACCAGGACGGCGACGAGCGCGAGGCTCTCCCCGCCGGCCGCGTCGATCGCGACCTCCTCGAACGCGTGCGTCGTCAGGTCCCGCTCCCGCAGACGGTACGCGGTCCGCCCGCCGTCTTCGCTTCGCGTCAACGTCGCGAAGGTGCCGGGGAGGGCTCGATAACCCCCGGCCGCATCATCGCGCTCGAAGAGCCAGAGATCGCCGGTGCCTCGGCTGACGATGACGCTCCCGTCGATGCCTTCGACGACCTCCCCATCGAAGCTGTGACGCCACCCCGTGCCCAGGGCGCTGGTGCCGTGAAAACCCGAGCTGTAGTGCAGCGAGAAGCCCATCGCCGGACCGCGACCGTTCAGTGAGAGCCCCTGCTGGACGAACGTGCGGCGATAGAACCCCGTCGCGAGATCCACGTCGTACATGCGTCCCTGAGGGCGCTGAAGGGACTCCGGGTCGACGGTGCCATCGGCGGAGACCCACGCGAGCGCCCCTTCGGACTCGAAGCCCCACTCGGATGTGGCCAGCACTCGGTCGTGCTCCGCCTGTCGCACGCAGAGAAGGCGATGATCGGGGTGTGGCGCCTGCGCCTGGCGAAGCGACCAGAGCGGCACCAGCCCCGGTGCCGCAGCCGAGTCGACGAACGCGACAACCCCCTCGTAGGTCCAGCCTCCCGCCGCAAGCAGGGCGTCGCATGTCGAGGAATCGCTCGTGAACCGGTGCACGCCGCTTGCGTCGTGCACCAGCCGCAAGAGCTCGACACAGCCGTCGTAGCGGATGCTCGAGACATAGGCCTCGACGCGCTCGAACGTGTACTCGCCCGACGCGACGAGGCGATCGCGCTCGACCGGGTTCGACGTGTAGAAGTGATCCCGCGGCGGCGCGCCGTTCGTCGAACGGTAGAACCGGTAGAGCGGGACGTAGCCCGGTCGGGGGTGCGCAGAAGGGGGAACGAAGTCGAAGTGCGCGGCCGGATCCGTCCACGACGTCCAGCCGCCCGCCAGACGTGCTCGCACCTTCCAGTGCCAACGATTGCGGTAGAGGAAGTTTGCGGGGAGCTCGTCGAGCTCGATCTGGTCACCCGGAATTCCGGCGCGGCGAAACTCGGAGCTGCCGAACCCCGGGTTGTTGTCGACGATGATCTCGTACTCCTCGGCGTCCGGGACCGCCTCCCACCGGAACACGACCGTGTCGCTCGCGACCTCCTCCCCGATCGCCGGTGACAGCGTGGCGGGGCCGCCGCAAGAGGCGTCGTCGCCGATCGGATACCGCGACTGGATCCAATCGAAGCCGGTCTCGCGCGCCCAGTACACGTCCTCGAATGTGAAGCCGCATGCGAGCAGCGTCGCCTCGTTCGGGAATGCCTGGGACTGCCCCGCGGAGATCAGGTAGACAGCCGAGGCTCCGGGGGCTTCGCTGCGATAGCAGAAGCCGTCGTCGTCGCGGAGGATGTCGCTTCCGGTCGCGAAGTCGAGGGCGCCGGTGGCGTACCACTCGACGTCGGCGTCGGTATACCCGAGGCTGCCGAACAGGTCGCCGAGCACGTGCCACTTCTTTCCGTAGCGGATCCAGAAAACCTCCGGGGTCTGCCACTCGCGCGCGAGCGTGCCGCTGTCCGGGGCGGGAGCTCCCGGTCGCCAGACCTTGAACTCGGATGAGGCCCGCGTGTTGTTGTCCTCGTCGGTTTCGGACCAGTAGTCGGGGCCGTCCACTTGAGCGTGAATCCAAGCGGGCCCCTCCCATGTCGACGGGATGACGATCGACTTCGTGAGCGCCGCGCTCCCCGAGCCGAGGAGGCCGTTGTCGAAGTCGAACGCGCAGCTGTCGCCGCAGAGGAGCGTCGCGCCGGCGAGGCTGCCGGGATCCTGCGAGATCCACAGGTAGACCCGCACGAAGCCCTCGGGAAGCGTGCCCCCGGAGCGGGCCAGCGTGCAGATGATATCGACCGAACTGCCGCGCTGCGCGTTGTCGGACGTGG
>CAYMRB010000589.1:0-5043 GCA_964392615.1 uncultured Planctomycetia bacterium
CCGTGGGTTTCTCGGGTGATAGGGCCGTCGTCGTGTCGGGGGGCGCGGACGGTGCTCTTCGCGTATGGAACGTGGAGGTCGGCAACGAGATGGCGGCCTTCGCCAATCGCGCGCCCGTGCGCGCGGTCGCCGTCCATCCGGACGGGAGCTTTCTCGCGGCCGCGGGTGGCCAAAGCCTCTCCGATTGGCGCGTCGCCGCGACCGAGGAGCTCCGGACGATTTCCGGCCACGGGGGTTTCGTGCACAGCGTCGCGTTCTCGCCAGCCGGCCGTCTCGCGGCATCGGCCGGACAGGACGGAACCGTGCGTTTGTGGAACCTCACCAGCGGCGAGCTCGTGCGGTCGATCACGGCGCACGATTCGACGGTCCACTGCGTGGACTTCAGCCCGGACGGAAGCCTGCTCGCGTCGGGCAGCCACGACAGGACGATCAGGGTCTGGAACGTCCGCGATGGTACCGAGGTGTGCCGGCTGCAAGGACACGTCGAGGGCGTGTCTTGCGTCGCCTTCTCGAGCAGCGGCAAGGAGCTCTTCTCCGGAAGCTCCGATCGCACGATCCGCCGGTGGACGGTTCCCGGCGCCGGACAGCTCGCGGTTTGGAACGAGCACCCAGGGTGGGTCTGTGGGCTAGGGCTGACCGCGGGGGATTCTCGGCTGCTCTCGCTGGATCACGGCGGGACGCTGATCGTTCGAGGTCTACCGGAAGGTCGTATCCTCCGGCGGCGCCAGGTCGACCCACCGGTATTCGCGCTCGCCGTTTCCGAAGACGGCCCATGCGCCGTCACGGCAAACCCGCGCCGGAGCGCACTCCTTATCGAGCCCTAGCCCCAGCGCTAGCGCCAAGCAGTCTCAGCGGACTGCTTGCAGCTCTCGACGGGCAGCGAGGGGCGTCGGCGGCGGGTCTTCGCGGGACTCCCGCACAGGTTCCGGCGTCGGCGAGACGATACAGAGAGCGTACGGGGCGTGGGAAGGATTAGCACCGGAATGCTCATTCTCGACATTTACCGCGACTCCGAATGCCTTGCCGGGGGCGTCCCTGTCGTGTCTCGCATGACGCTGGGGCGCGACTTCGCCAATTCGGTCGTCGTGAACGACGGCAGCGTCTCGCGGCTTCACGTCACGATCGAGCTCTGGCCGACCGACGGCAGCGAAGAGGTGATCTTCCGCGACGAGGGAAGCACCAACGGCACGTTCGTCAACGGCAAGCGGATCGAGCGGCAGGTGGTACGGCCCGGGGACGAGATCTGGGTCGGCTCGTGTCGCGTGCAGCTGCGAACCGCCAAGGGGTCGCTCCCACCCGAGGTCAGGGACGACGCCGGCAGCCAGACCGTGATCTTCAGCGGCAATCCGTTCGCTGGCCTCGGTCCGTCCGTGAATCGCCTGGAGGCGCTTCACGAGCTCGCGCTCCTCCTGCCGTCCTTGGATCACGATCACCTTCTCGACGCGGCCGCTCGAACGGTGCGCGACTGCATCGATTTCGACGCCTACTGCACGGTGATGTCGACGCGGAATGGCCCGGTACTCCGCAACGCGTGGAATCGTGACGGCGCTTGTCCAACGGCGCAAATCGAGGTCAGCCGTACGCTGATCGAAACGTGCCTCGAGTCTGGCGAGCCGATCATCTCGGAGCACATCGCCACGGACGAGCGCTTCTGTCGTGCGGGCAGCACAGTGATCAATCGGATCTCGACCGCCATCTGCGCGCCGCTGCTCGGCGGCGGGCAGACGCTCGGCGTGCTGTACTGCAGCTCGCGCGCGCCGGGGGTGAGCTACTCGCGCGACGATCTGCAGTTCCTTGTTCTCGTAGCGTGCGATGTCGCGGTGGCGACACGTCACGAGCAATCGCTGACTCGAGCCGCAATCGAGGCGGGCAAGCTCGAGGCGATTCTCGAGAGCCTGCAGGAGAGCGTGATCGTCTGCGATGCGAATTTCCGCATCCTGTCCGTCAACTCGAGCGCCGTGAACTTCTTCGGGCCTTCGTCGCAGGTCGGCAAGCGACTCGACAGAGCCCTGTCGGACACCGGCTGTGAGCACGATTTCGATCCTCGCACGATCACGGTTCGCAGTGCGTTCGACATCGAGAAGAGGATCGACGAGCCTCTGTCCTACAAGCAGGACGGGACGGTGAGTCTCCAGGCCACGGTCAGCTCGGTCAGTGGTCTCGAAGAGGGCGGTTGGCGGCACATCGTCTGCGTGCGCGACGTCACGCGCATACGGAGGAGTCAGGCGCGCCAGTCTCAGCTGACCAACCAGCTGGCTCACAAGCTGCGCACGCCACTGACGGTGATCACCGGAGCGAACTCCTGGCTCGGGGAAAACGTGAGCGACGACATCGACGCGGAGTGCCGCTCGATGCTCGACATGGCGAAGCACAGCAGTCACGAGATGTGCGCTCTGATCGACCGGTTCGTCCAGTTCAGCGAGCACAGCGCACCCTGCGGGGTCGGCGAGCACTTCGAGGTCGTCCCGCTGGGCGACGTCTTTCAACGCCTCGTGGAGTCGACCGCCGTGGCCGTCGAGCACGCGAAGTTGCAGGTCATCTTCGACAGCTCGTGTAGCGAGAGTCAGCTGGCGATCGACGCTCCGCGCCTCGTGCTGTGCTTCACCCAGTTCGTCGAGAACGCGGCGAAGTTCGCGGGCGGCGGCGCGACGCTGACGGTGGGGGCCGAGCTGAACGACGAGCAGCTCACCGTGTCGTTCACGGACAACGGCCCGGGCATCCCGCCACACGAGATCGAGTCGGTCTTCGAGATGTTCTATCAGATCGATATCGAGAACACCGGAGAGATACCGGGCGTCGGCCTCGGCCTGTGGTGGGCGCGCGAGGTCGTGCAGCAGCACGGCGGCGACGTGCGGGCGACGAGCCCCGCGGTCGGCGGGCGTGGCGTGCGGTTCGACATCGCTCTGCCTCGCGATCTCGTCGTCGACACGGACAACATCGGCCGAGAGACGCAGCTGGTCGGCGGCATGGGCGCCGCCGATCTCGACGCTGAACGCATGCGGAGCTGCTAGCCGCCGCTCAGCGCTCGTGGCCCGTTCGTGCCTCGATCCGTCCCTCCGCTGCCGTCCGCGGGCGGACCTTCGGTGAGCTGACCGCTTCGGTCGAACCGGTCGCCTGTCGGTACGGCTCGACGGCCTTCTCGATGCGCTCGGCGACGCTCGCCACGTCGAGGCCGCATTCCTCGAGCAGCTCGCGGCGCGAACCGAACGTGATGAAGCGGTCGGGCACGCCGAGGCGCACCACCTGCTCGTAGCGGATGCCGGCGTCGGCCAGCTCCTCGAGCACCGCGCTGCCGAAGCCGCCCATCAAGCCGTGCTCTTCGAGCGTCACCAACGTGTGGTGGGTCGCCGCGAATCGCTCCAGCACGTCGCGGTCCAGCGGCTTCGCGAAGCGCGCGTTGACAACCGTCGGACGGATGCCGGACGCCTCGAGCTGATCGCACGCCTGCCACGCCGTCTCGACCATCGAGCCGTACGCGAACAGCACGACGTCTTCGCCCTCGCGCAGCACTTCGGCGCGGCCGATCTCGAGCGTCGGCTCGCGGCTGGCGGGCAGGTCCGGTACCGTCGCCTTCGGGTAGCGGATCGCGACCGGCGCCGTCGTCTGATCGACCGCCAGCGCCAGCATGCGCACGAGCTCCTCGCCGTCGCGCGGCGCCATGAGGATCGCGTTCGGCACCGCGCGCATGCACGCGATGTCGAGCAGGCCGTGGTGCGTCCAACCGTCCTCGCCCGTGAGGCCGGCGCGGTCGAGACAGAAGACGACCGAGTTCTCCTGGATGCAGACGTCGTGGACGAACTGATCGTACGCGCGCTGGAAGAACGTCGAGTAGACCGCGTAGATCGGCCGCATGCCGCCGTACGCGAGACCCGACGCCAGACCGCCACCGTGCTGCTCGCAGATGCCGACATCGAAGAACCGATCGGGGAACTCGCGGCTGAAATCGACGAGGCCCGTGCCGTCCGGCATGCCCGCCGTGATCGCGCAGACGCGGCGATCCTTGCGCGCCGCCGCGACGATCGCTTCCTGGAAGACCTTCGAGTAGCCCGGACGCTTCGGTGCAGCTTGTGCTCCCTTGCCGTTCGTGCTCTCCGCATTCGGCTTCTCGGCGCGCGGTTCTTCCGTGCGCTTCGGCAGCGGCGCGCAGGCCTCGAGGAAGCCCTTCGAGGCGTGATACTTGATCGGCTCCGCCTCGGCCGCGTCGAAGCCGCGCCCCTTCGTCGTGGCGACGTGCAACAGCACCGGCTCGCGAACGTCGCGCAGATCCTCGAAGAGTCGGATGAGCCCGGCGAGGTCGTGTCCGTCGACCGGTCCGTAGTAGCTGTAGCCGAGCTCCTGGAAGATGACGCCGGGTACGAGGCTGTGACGCAGCTTGTCGTGCACCTCGTGCAGCACCTCCTCGACGCGCTTGCCCAGGAGCGGGATGCGCGACAGGATCGCGTGCAGGTCGCGCTTGAACTCCTGGTACGCGTGCTTCGTGCGTACGCGAGTCAGGTACTTCGACAGCGCGCCGACCGCCTTGTTGATCGACATGTCGTTGTCGTTCAACACGACCATCAGGTTGCGACGGTTCTCGCCGCCGTGGTTCAGCGCCTCGAACGTCATGCCGCTGGCGGCGGCCGAGTCGCCGACGACGGCGATCGACTTCGCATCGCGCCCGAGGATGCCATCGGCCGAGGCGACACCGAGCGCGAGCGAACACGCGGTGCCGGCGTGGCCGGTATCGAAGAGGTCGAAGATGCTCTCCTGATGGTTCGTGAAGCCGCAGATGCCGCCGTAGGTGCGAATCGTATCGAAGCGGTCCCGGCGCCCGGTGACGAGCTTGTGCGGATAGGCCTGGTGGCTCGTATCCCACACGAGGCGATCGCGCGGCACGTCGAACACGCGATGCAGCGCGAGCGTCAGCTCGACCGTGCCGAGGTTCGAGCCGAGATGCCCGCCGTTGCGGTCGACGACCTCGACGATGCGGGAACGGATTTCTCCGGCCAGCGTCTCGAGCTCCTCGAGCGTGAGATTGCGGAGATCGTGGGGGTGATTGACGCG
>CAYMRB010000590.1:0-5038 GCA_964392615.1 uncultured Planctomycetia bacterium
GCTTCGCCGCGATGGTCGCCGCGATCGCCGCCTCGTTCTGCCAGCCGGCAACCGCTGGGCCCGACACCGGTGAGGCAGACGCAGCGCGGCCGACGCAACTGCTCGACGTCACGGTCCGCGAAACGTGGGGGCTCGATCAAGCGCGGCCGGCGACCGGCGGTGTGCCGCTCGCACAAGGCGCCGCGCCGGAAGGGACGCGGTTCGCGCTCGCCGACGAGGGCGGCCGGCCCGTGCCGATCCAGGCATCGGTCCTGGCGCGCTGGAAGGACGGCAGCGCGCGGTGGGTGTTGCTCGACTTCCAGGCGCGGCCGCCGGTCGGCGGCGAGGCGCGCTACCGGCTGACTCGTCTCCCGACGGGGACGGCGCATGCGCCGCGGTCGCCCGTTCGCGTCGTCGAGCTTGATCCCCCGAAGCGAGCGGTTCTCGATTCGGGAACGCTCCGACTCTCCCGGACCGAAGACGCGCTGCTGACGATCTCCGACCGCGTCGACGTGAAGCTCGAGATCGTCGACGCCGCGGGCCGTCGCTGTCGTGGCGTCGTCGAGAGCGCGACCGTCGAGACGGCCGGATCGCTGCGGTCGACGCTCGCCCTGGTCGGCGCGTTCCGCGCGCCCGATGGCGAACGCATCGTCGGTTTCCGAACGCGTGCGTCGGTGTTCGCGGGACGCTCGGACGTGCTGGTCGAGCCGCTCATCGTCGTCGACTCGGCACGCAGCGTGATCCAGCGGATCCGCGCACTCGAGCTGCGCGTCATTCCCCGCAAGCCGGTCGCTTCCGCGACACTCGGCGGCGAGCCCGGCTGGCGCGGAACGCCGGGTCCGTCGCGAACGCGGCTGCTGCAGTTCGACGATCGACACTACCGGCTGGAGGGCGTGCCGGGCGGAGCGCCGAAGATCGCCGCGGGCGGAAAGGCGCCGGGATGGGCCGCGATGGCGGACGCGGGTGGAACGACGTCCCTCGCGGTCCGCGACTTTTGGCAAGGATGGCCGAAGAGCCTCGAAGTCGGCAGGAGCGGCCTGACAGTGGGACTCTTCCCCGCGTTCGAGGCCGGGACGTTCGACCACATGGAGCCGTGGTACAAGCACCAGTACCTCTTCGATGGCTCGACGTATCGCCTGCGAGCCGGCCAGGCGCGTCGCTGGCAGATCTGGATCGACGTGTCGAAGGACGGCGGCCCCGGTGCCGTGCTCGCGACCGCCGCCGATCGACCGGCGGTCGTGTCGGCCGACCCGATCGCGGCGATCGCGAGCGGCGTCTGGGGTCCGATCGCTGCCGCCGGGACGCGCGGCATGGAAGAGTACGACCCGTGGGCCGAGAACCTGTTCGTCAACGGGTACCTGAACTCGATCACGACGCAGCGCGACTACGGCGTGATGAACTGGGGAGATTGGTGGGGAGAGCGCGGCTGCAATTGGGGCAACCACGAGTACGACACGCCGCGACACATCCTCGCGCAGTTTGCACGCACCGGGGATCCGCGGTACCTCTGGGTCGGCGACACCGCGGCACGCCACACGTCCGAGGTCGACGTCGTCCACTTCGTCAACGACGACCTGCGGCGACACTTCGGCGTGCGTTCGGACTACCCGGCGCGCCCCGGACTGGTCCATCAACACTGCGTCGGCCACGTCAGCGGCTTCTACAGCGTCGACCGCATTCGCGAGCTCTACGTGTCGCTGGGCGTCGGCAAGAGTCAACGACCCTACCTCTGCCTCGATCCGTACAACCTCGGGCACATCTGGACACAGGGGATGATGTACGCCCACTTCCTGACCGGCGATCCGTGGTTGCGCGAGACCGTCGAGAAGATCGGCGACAATCTCGCCCGGCTGGTCGAGGACCGCAAGTTCCGCTTCCGCGGGCACAGCCACTGCGGCCGCGTCAACGGTTGGACCATGCTGGCGATCGCCGGCGCGTACGAGCTCGACTTCGACGATCGCTACCTTCGCGCGATGCGGCTTCTGGCCGACGACGCCCTCTCCGAGCAGAACCCGGAGACGGGCGGCTGGCACTACCGACTGCCGTGGGGACATTGCTACTGCGATAAGAAGCACGTCGGCGAGGCGGCGTTCATCAGCGCGGTCCGCCTGAACGGCCTGAGCCGATACTGGCAGCTCACCGGTGACGACCGCATCCCCGACGCTGTCCGTCGCGGAGTGGCCAGGCTCTGCAGCGACACGTGGGAGGAAGAGCACAGCGGGTGGCGATACACGTCCTGCCCGAAGTCGGCGTCGGGTCCGGGTCGACAGACCGGCGTCATCGTCCAGGCGTACGTCAACAGCGTCACGATGACGCAGGACGCCGAGCAGCTCCGCATCCTGCGCAAGGCGTGGAAGGCGAAGTTCGAGCGTCTGCGCAAGGCTCCGGCATCGCGACCGGGATTCGGCAAGTCGTACTCGACGACGATGCTCGGCTGTCCAGAGGCCATGAACCTGTTCGTGAACGGATCCGGAAACACGCCGCCGCCGGATTAGCAGCAACGCACCTCGCCGGAGGGCCGAAGAACCGGAGAGCGGAACGTACGGCGAGGGAGCATGACGACCGGACTATCGGTACTCGAAGAGCGGACGGCGACGCCCGACGATCGAAGCTCGCGGGGGCCGACCGCGCACGGCGTCGGCAGCGCCGGCTGGACGCTGTTCCTCGCCGCGCTGCTCGTGTCGGGCGCGTCGGGACTGATCAACCAGGTCGTGTGGCAACGCGGTCTCAAGGTCTTCCTCGGCGGCTGCGAGACGCTGAGCTCGCTCGTCGTCGTGCTCGTCTTCATCCTCGGGCTCGGCGTCGGCTCCGCCTGGATGGGTGCGCGCGCGCACCGCGTGCGCCGGCCGCTGCGACGTCTCGCCGCGGTCGAGGGCTTGCTGTGCGCGGTCAACATCGTCGTGGCGGTGCTTCTCAGCCTCGATCTGACCGAGAGCATCTACGCCATCCAGCGCATCGCGGTCGGCGCCGGAGTGCCGTTGCGGCTCCTCTACGCACTCGCCGCGCTCGTTCTCCTGCTGCCGCCGTGCCTGCTCATGGGCATCACGATGCCGCTCGCCGCCGAGGCGGCGGAGTCGCGCTTGCGCTGCCGCTCGAGCACTCTTCTGAGCCTTCTCTTCTTCGTCAACACGCTCGGCGCTGTCGGCGGCGCGCTGGCCAGCGGCTTCCTTCTGCTGCCGCTTCTCGGTCAACGCGCGGCACTGGGCTTCGCGGCGGCGCTGAACGTCCTCGCCGCGGTGCTCCTCGTCGCGCTCGCCTCGCGCGTTCGGAAGCGCTTGGGCTCCCGCGGTCCCGACGCTGAATCGACGCCTCGGCCTGCCGCGCAGCGCGGGTCGTCGCAGCCAGGCGACCGTTGGCTCACACCGGTCAACATCGCCGGCTTCCTGCTCGGCTTCCTGGCGCTCGCGTGGGAGATGGTGATCCTGCGCCTCGTCGCGCTCGCGCACCAACCCCTCCCGTATACGTTCGCGACGACGCTGTCGCTCTACCTCCTCCTCTGGTCGATCGGCGCGCTGCTCGCGTCCCGGTTCCGCTGGCACCTCAGCTGGCAGCTGCTCGGTCTGGCCGCGCTCGTCGCCGTCGTTCCCGGCGTCTACGACATCGACCGCTTCCGCGGCGAGCACTCGCTCCTCGGCCTCGGCCTCGCGTACTTCCTGCCGTGCGTGCTGTTCGGCAGCGTCTTCGGGCACCTCGTCAGTCGCGTCGAAACCGAGTGGGGTCGACACGTCGGCCGCTTCAGCGCGTTCAACACGGCAGGCTGCTGTGCCGGCATCCTCGTCGCGACGCTCATCGGCTACGAGCAGCACGGAGCGTACAGCGCGTGGGCGATCGCGTTCGGCGTCGTTGCCGTATACGGCTTCCTCGCACAGCACGGGGCTTCCGGACCCGATGGCGCCCCGAGCGGCGAAGGCGGCAAGCGCCGCTCGTCCGTCGCACGCCGCTGCTTGTGCGGACTCACCGTGCTGGCGGCGGTCGGCGCGGTCGCGACCACGGCCCTCGGCGTCGCGAAGCCTTACACCGAGCGCTCCCTGTTGTGGCGCAGCTACCACGGACGTGACGGTGTCATCGAGATCAGCAACGAGCGCGATCTCGTCTGGGACGGCCTGTGGCACTCGCGCCTGTCGAACGGCGAGGACCACGTTGGCACGACGAACTGGCTTCTCGCCACAGCCCCCGCCGCGTGCTACCGCGCGGATCAACCGATTCGGAGCGCGCTGGTCATCGGCCTGGGCACCGGCGTGACGGCGGCGACGCTGACCGGCATCGACTCGATCGAGCGCGTCGTGGTCTACGACATCAATCGCACGCTCGAGGCGGTTCTCGCCGACTATCCCGAGGGCACGCTGCACGTGGCCGACGATCCGCGCATCGAGCTGCGCTGGCAGGACGGTCGCAGCGGGCTGGCGCTCGATCTCGCGCGCTACGATCTGATCACGCAGCAACCGCTGTGGCTCGAGCAGGCGGGTAGCAGCATCCTCCTGTCCGTCGAGTACCTCGAGCTCGTGCGATCGCGACTCGAGGACGACGGCGTGTTCTGCGTCTACTCGAACTCGCGCGGCAACGCGGCGCAGGGCCTGCTCGTTCGCGAGACGATCCGCGCTGTCTTCCCGCACTGCGTGAGCTTCCTCGACGGCTACCTCGTCGTCGCGTCGCGCGCCCCGATCCGTCTCGACGCCGCGAAGCTCGAACGTCTGCTCGTCCGCCCGGGCCGCCTCTGGGACGAGGTGCGCCGCACGGACGAGCGCCTTCGCAAGAGCGGCAAGCGCCACCACCGCTTCCTCGATCTTCTCGATACGCCCGACGAGCTCCCGTGGAGCGGCGCGGGTCGCGTGATCAGTGACGATCACCCGCTCGTCGAGTACCCCGGCGTCGCCGGGTGGCTCATCGATCCACCCGGCGAGCCGGCGTCGCGATAGCGGCTCGTCGAAGAACGGGCCGTCAGTCGCCCTCCGTCGCGTTCGACGAGACGAAGGTGTAGTGGAGTTCCGGCGTCTTGCGTCGGTGGATCGCCGCGGCGACCTCGCTGCGCAACCGGCCGGCGACTCGCTCGAGCGCGGCG
>CAYMRB010000591.1:0-5030 GCA_964392615.1 uncultured Planctomycetia bacterium
CGGGTCCGGTGGCGGGCCGCCGAGGAAGCGGTAAGCAGCTGCGTAGACCGCGTCGTTGACCCCGAGGCGGTCGTCGTTGTCGCAGTCGGCTGCGGCCCGGCAGGGCGACGGAGGACCGCCGCGGAACAGCTCGTTGACGATCCAGATCGCGTCGGCGAGGTCTGTGCGCCCGTCGCCATTCGCGTCGCAGCGCGCGAATCGCACCGCCGTGACGGGCTCGATGACGACTCGAGCTCCCTAGACGCAAGCGGGCACGAGGCTCTGGCCCGACAGCGTCACCAGGCTTTGAACCGGCTGGCCGCCGCCCGCCATGTCGTCGCGCCAGACGACGTGGCCGATGGCTGGCTCGTCGACGCCGGGAGCTCCGGTGAGATCGAGCCGCAGCACCGTGGCGGAGCCGACCGGCTCGAGCGAGACGGGGGCAACGAAACTCAGCACGACCGCGCTCACCGCGCCCTGCCCCTGCGGGAGACCGGTCGCCGGGTGGGCTCGGTTCGGATCGACCAGCTCGGTCTTCTCGAAGCCTCCGTCGCGAACGCCGGCCGGATCGAAGGACGCGTCCGCGCCCGCCGTGCCTTCCGTCGTCGCGCGTGTGAGCTCGAGACCGTCGTCCGCAGCGATCGACAGGGACCAGCCCTGCGCGCCCACGTGGGCAAAACGCGAGCCGAGCGCCGCGTAGACGCTGACGGTCATCTCTTCGCCGGGAGGGCTCTCCGCGGTGATGACGGCCGGGCCTTCTTGGCCGATCGCCACCGCGCCGGCGAGCTCATCCGTCGTCTGCGCGACACCGCCGCCCGCGCCGAGACTCTCGTCCTGAACGTAGAGCTGCACGCCAGGCGTGCCCGGGAACGGACACGGGCGCTCCAGCGCGACCTCACGGCAATTGCCGAACGACAGCTCGAAGGTCGGCTCGTCCTGCTGCGCGAGGATTCGTCCCGCACCGAGTGGTGCCAGCAGCAGTCCCAGGCTCGCCAGGAGTCGCATCGCGTGGCTACGCATCGTCTGTCGGCTCCGTGAATCCGTTTCGTTGGCTGACTCAGAACTCGCACGCACTCGAGGTGCGGCAGCCGAGCGCGACGGGGCCGTCCGGCGGCGGCGGCGGCCGACCGCAACCCGGGAACGGCGCCGGCGGTGGCGCGCCTCCGAGGAAGCGATAGGTGACGAGGAAGATCGCGTCGGTCACGTAGCGGCGCCCGTCGCCGTCGCAATCGGCCGCGTCCTGGCACGTCGCCGGCTCGTCGCCGAGGAACAGCTCGCCGACGATGGAGATCGCGTCCGCGACATCGATCGCGCCGTCGTCGTTCGCGTCGCAGCGGCGGAACGCCGCGTCCGGCAGCGTCGCGAGCTCGACGCGTGCGGCCTGACGGCACAGGAAGTCCGTCGTCGCTCCGCCAACCGTCGCGGCGTTGATGACCGGCTGCCCCGATCCGCGCAGGCCGTCGCGCCAGACGGGCTCGGCGACGCGTGGCGTGGGCTCGCTGCCGTCCGCGGGCCCGAGCGCCGCCCGACCCGACAGCTCGAGGTGCAGCACGGTCGCCGTGCCGCGGGGCAGCAGCAGCACGCCGTCGCCGGTGAAGCAGGAGATGACCGCGCTGACCGCGCCCTGCCCCTGACCGCCCAGCTCCGGATCGACGAGCTCGGTCCTCTCGAAGCAGACCCTCCCGCCCGTCGGCCGGTCCATGTTCCACTCGCCAGCGGTCTCCGCGATGGTGGCGCCCACCAGGTCGAGATCGCCGGAAGCCGCGACAGACAACGACCAGGACCCCACGCCTCGCCGGGCCTCCGGAAGGTCCGAGCTGATCGCAGCCCAGACATCCACCAAACCCACGTCTCCGGCCGGCGCGACGCCTCGCACGACGGCCGCGGCGTCGGAGTCGCGCTCGGTCAGCAGCCCCGCGAGCGGCTGGCCGACCTGCGCCAGCTCGCTCTCGGCAGCGAGGCTCCGATCCTGGAAGATCAGCTGCACGCCCTCGGCGTCGGTCCCGCACGGTGACCGCGACACGAGATCGACGTCGCAACGCCCGAGCGTCGGCGTCACGCTGCCGCCTCGCCAGGTGACGCTGTTGACGAGCGGCTGCCCGACTCCGGGGCAATGGCGCGTGAACTGCAGAGACCCCGCGACCCGCGACGCCGGCTCGCCGATTTCGGCCAGGGGCGGAAACTCGCCGGCGACCATGATCCGAGCGATCGTCGCTGCGCCCTCGGCGGGCAGCGTGACCGGCCGCGTGAACGACAGGACGACCGCGGTGACCGCGCCCGAGACGCCGCTGCCGTCTCGGCAACTGCCTTCGGCGTCGAGTGGCATGCCGTCGCTCACCTGGATCCTCGCGAAGCCCGCCTCGCGCAGCCCGGCGGAGTCCTCGCTCGCGTCGGCACTCACCGTCCCGTCGAACGTCAGGTCGACGATGCGGATCGCCCCGACCGCAGCCATGGCGAGCGACCACCCCTGCGCACCGTCCGACGCGCTCGGGCTATTGCGCGCCGTCAGCACGCTATCGTAGGTCGCTTCGAACGCGTCGCCGCCGCGCCCCTCGACCTCGGCCCGACAACCGCCGAACGACAGCGCGAACTCCGGCTCCTCCCCGGCGCGGCAGTGCGCAGCGGTCGCCGCCGCACCGAGAGCCACGACGACGACCACGTCGACGACGCGGGTCAGGTCCATGCTCTCCAGACCCCTTCGATAGCCGAGACCAAAAGAAGGAGGCCCTGGGGCGCGTCGCTCCAGGGCCTCCTACCACGGAATCATCCGAGCCGGCAACCGGCTGAAAGGCTAGTCGTCAGCTCAAAAGGGACCCGCTCAGTCGCACACGCTCTCCTCGCAGCCCAGGACGACGGCGTCCGGCTCGTAGACCAGCGTGTCGCAGTCCGGGAACGGGCCTTCCGGAGCCGCACCACCCTGGAACTGGTACGAGACCGCGAAGATCGCGTCGGACAGGTCGACGATCTGGTTGGCGTCGCAGTCCGCCGAGGCCTCACACGCGGAGGCGGGGCCGTCACGGAACAGGCCGTTGACGATCCAGATCGCGTCGGCAAGGTTGCTCTTGCCGTCGTTGTTCGGGTCGCAGCGCGTGAAGGGGCCGACCACGATGTCGGTGACCTCGTTGAGCACGACCGTCGCGTTCTGCATACAGCCGAAGGTCTGGGTGCCACCCTCGATCGTCGCGACGTTCTGGACCGGCTGGCCGGAGCCCTGCATGCCGTCACGCCACGCGATGTTACCCGTCGCGGGCGCCGTGGCGGCGAGCTCGAGGGCAAGGACCGTCGCCGAGCCGATCGGATCGAGCGTGATCGGCTGCGTGAAGCTCAGGACGACCGCGCTGACGGCTCCCTGGCCCTGACCGTTCAGGGCCGGGTCGACCGTCTCGGTCTTCTCGAAGCCACCGCTCTGGACGCCGGCCGAATCGACCAGCGCGCTCGCGCCAGCCGTACCCGCTGTCGTCGCACCGGTCAGCGCCATGCCGTCGTCCGCCGCGACCGACAGCGACCAGCCCTGCACGCCGCTGGCGATGTTCGAACCGATCGCCGCGTAAACGGCCACGGTGGTCTCCGCGTCGGGGGGACCCTCTGCGGTGATCACGGCAGCGTCGGTGGTATCGGTAACGACCGCACCGGCGAGCGCGTCCGCCGACTGAGCGACGCCGCCGCCGGCGCCGAGGCTCTCAGCCTGCATGTAGACCTGAACGCCCTCTGCACCGGTGACCGGGCAGATCGGGCACGGCTCGGCGGGACAATCCGAGTCGCAACCGTCGACCATGCCGTCTCCGTCGTTGTCGATTCCGTCGTCACACGTGGCCTCGTAGCAGAGGTCCGCGCCAGCGTCGCCTTCCTGACAGGCCGGATCGTCGCAGTCGACGAGACCGTTGTCGTCGTTGTCGACGCCGTCGGTGCAGTCCTCGACGACGATCTCGAGAGCGACGTCGCACGTGCCGAGCGCCGGAGCGACCGTCTGACCGCCCCACGTGATGTTGTTGTCGACCGCCTGGCCCGCGCCACGGCAACCGTCGACGTACGCGAGCGTACCGACGCCGGGGACCGTCCCGGCGACCGAGACCTTCGCGACCGCGATCCCACCGTCCGCCGGCAGCGTGATCGGCTGCGTGAACGACAGGACGACCGCACTGACCGCGCCGGGCGCGCCGTTGGCGCAGTCGCGCTCGTCCGGTCGCTCGCCACCGTCCTCGGTGAGCTCGGTCTTCTCGAAGCCGCCGTTCATCATTCCCGCGTCATCGGTCAGCGCGTTCGCGCCGGCCGTGCCCGCGGTCGTGATGCCCGTGACCGCCAGCGCACCGGTGGCCGACAGGCTGACCGACCAGCCCTGCGCACCGTCGGTGTCGCTCGGGTTGTCGCTCGTCGTGAGCACGCAGTCGTACGTCGCCTCGACCGCCGATCCCTCGGCACCCGAAATGGCGTCACCGCACGCGCCGAACGACAACGCGAACGTCGGCTCTTGCGCCTGCGCGACCTGCGCGATGAGCAGCGTCGCCGCTGCGAAAATGCCAAACCTACAGAATCGTTGCATGCTTTTTCTCCTCCCGGAACTTGGGAAGCCGGGCAAAAATCCGACCGCGCCTCGCGCCCTAACGAATCACTGACACCCGCGCCGGATCGGAGACCCGCCGGTATCCGGAGACGACCGTCCCGAGACCCGACCCGCTCCCTCGCGGTGTGACCCAGTCAGAACGTTTCAACCCTTCGAGGCAGAAGTCAGACTTCTGCGCGGCCTTTCGACCAGATTCAGACTTTATGCGACCGGATCGGTTGGCGATCAGGTCAGACCCTTGTGCACGTTGTAGAGCAACCGACGGAATCCCAACGAGGAATTCCAAACCACTGTCTGTCGGCGCCTCGTACGACGCGTCTGGACCCAAAGAAAGCCCGGGGATAGGTCGGTCCTGACCTGAAACCGGAAGCTTGCAGAGGACCCAACTCTGAACAATACCGGAATTGTAGCCACCGGCGCGCAACATGGGAAGCCAAAAAAAAGAGCCCCGAAGAGGGCAAACCTCTCCGGGGCTCTTTCGACAGCTGAC
>CAYMRB010000592.1:0-5013 GCA_964392615.1 uncultured Planctomycetia bacterium
GAGCAGCTGACTCTTAATCAGCGGGTCCGGGGTTCGAATCCCTGACGGCGCACCAGCACTCACAAGGACTTAGGACAATCTCCTGAGTCCTTTTTTCGTGCCGGTTCAGATGTCTTTCAGATGTGTCGCAGACAAGGTCGCCCCGCCCCAGCCCGCGGCGGGCGTCAGCACGGGGGTTGTGGGGGAGGAATGGCCCCGATCTGAGTCCCGTCGCCGTCCGGCGACGGCATCTCCTCGATCAGCACGGCCGCGAGCCTCAGGGTCATGATCGCCAGCTCGCGCGGCTCGTCCTTGAACAGCTCGGCGATCTGCGCCGCGGTCTCCTTCGCGCTCTCCAGCTCCGCGGAGATGCTCGTGTCGAGTTTCGGCATGGGCTGAAAAAACCCCGGCCACCTGAGCGGCCGGGGCTCGAAAGGTTCGGCTTCGACTCGGGCGAGAATCCGAGCCGAAGCCAGCGGAACTGTCAGGGTAGGTCGAGGCGCTCCGACGGCCGCGTCCACTCCGCCCATTCTCGAGCGGTGGTGAAGTCGCCGCTGACCGTCTCGGTCGGCACGCCGATCTGGTCGACGTCGCGGAACGGATTCTCATCCGCCTTCAGATCGACGACCTTCGACACTTCGGTATCAGCCATCGTGCTTCTCCGCTATGCCAGCGCGTCCTCCATCACGCAGACGGCGTTCGGCCGGCGCATGACGGGCGAGCTGACGTTCGCGACGTAGCGCAACGCCGTGCTGTCGGTCTCGAACATCGACGTCGAGTCGACGACCGCCGTATCCGAGATCCGGACGCTGATCGGCATCGTGCAGACGACGATCGTCTTCCAGTCGGCGAGGACGACGTCCGACGCCTGCAGACCGCTGCTGTTCGCGGTGCCCGCCGAGATCGAATTCGCGACGACGATGGGCTTGCCCCAGATGCTCGGCGTCAGCGAATTGACGCTCGGGTACTTGATCAGGTCGTTCGAGTCGCGAATCGCTAAGAGACCGTCGACCACGACCGAGTTGACGCAGAACGCTGAAGGTTCGAAATTCTGCGAGCGAACCGCCCGCAGCATCAGCCGCATGTCCTCGCCGAGATCCGAGCCCGTCCCATAGGTGTGGGTCTGATGACCCGAGCCCTGCAAGAGGCCCGTCGGGATGTTGGGGTTCGCCGACGTCGGCACGCCATTGAACAGCGCCGAGTCGATGGTGTCGATCGCCGCATCGCGCACGGCGCTGGCGACGAGCTTGCGCACCTGCGGATTGCTGAAGCTCTCGGCTTCGAGCCGATCGCTCCAAACGCAGATTCCGGCCAGCTCCTCGACCGTCGCCGTGTCTCGGCCGAAGGTCAGACTCGTCGACGGCTTCTGCTCGGCCTCGCCGATGAAGCTCAGGCTCGGACCGGTCGCGAGTTTGTGCAGATGGACCGAGCGCCGGTTGACCGGCAGCACGGTGCAGAGGCGCAGGAATTGCGCCTTCGCGTAGACGAGTCGCTGAACCTCTTTCTGGAACAGCGGGTCGACGATGTAGCCACCGGCAGAGTCGGTGCCGGTGTTCATCACAGTGGGCATATCGCCCTCCTATCGAACGGACGACAAGCGCTTGCGTATAACCCGGTAAGCCTCGGGCGAATCGCGCGGCAAGTCGTCCAGGTCGTCGCGGGGGAACAGGGTGGGCGCCTCATCTTTCAGGCGCGAGAGATAGGCGTCCACGTCGCTACCGAATGCCTCGTCCCCACGCCTTAGCGTCGGGCTCAAATCCTCGCCCACGACGACATCCTGCTCGAGGATGTCCAGCTCGGCGATGGCCGCTGCCGTAGCGCCCGGGAGCCGCTCGCGGATCTTGGCCATCGTATCGCGGGTGAATCGCTCGCGGACGGTGGAGGCTTTCTCCTCCGCAAGCTCGTCGCGAAGCTTCTGATTCTCGGCCTGCGCGCTCGCAACGCGGTCAGCCAAGTCAGCTTCGCCTGTCGTGATTTCAGTCGTCATCGCTCTTCGCCGTCGTCAGCTCCTGCGCCTGTCGCCCGATCAGATCGCGCAGCGCGTCTTGCACGATCGCCGGCGCGGATTCGGCATCGACGCAGCCGGCGGACGCGAGCAAGCATTGCCGCTCGTGCTCGTGTCTTTCGCTCAGCGCGATGTCCGGTGGCACGCTGGCCATCGCCAGCTCCGCCGCGCTGTCTTCCGCGTCCTGAATCGTCTCGAGCCCGTCGGCCATCTCCTGCTCGAGGAACGCGACGCGCTCGGCGAAAGCCGTGTTCTCGCAGAGCTGCGCATACTCCTGCGGATTCTTCCGGAGCTTCTCGACCTGCTCGAGGTTCGGGAGCATCACCGTCATCGGGTCAGACGTGCCGGCCTTCGTCATACGCCGCTCGGCCGCGACGCGCGCGGCCACCGTCTCGCGCTGCTTCTCGAACGCCGCTTCACGTGCGGACGCCCGCGCTTCGTCCAGATGCTCGTTCAAGTTCGTGGGCATAATTCCGTTCCGCCTTTCTCAGCTGCTTGGCCGCCCGCTGCTCTGGCGTTTCGCGCGGCGGCTCGTATCCGACCAGGGACTCGGCCCGCTTACCTCGACGGCCGCCGTAGACCGAGCGCTTGAACCATGCGCCGCTGCCGTGCGCAGTTTTGAGGCTCAGCGCAAGACTGAAGGAGATATCCCTATGCAGGCGCTTGTCGCGATCGACGATGCGAAAGCTGTTCGACGTCTCCTTCAGCTCCAGATTCGTCAGCTCGGATTCCAAGCGATCGTGCTTCTTCCATCGAAGTCGGCGCTCGGAGATGAACTCCGACAGCAAGGTGAACGCCTCGACGTTGACCGCGGCCGTGACCGCGATGGCCTCGATCGGCGCACGCCGTTCCTTCAATCGTTGTGCAAGAAGTGCGCCCTGGTATTGATCGATGACGATTCGCTGCGCGCCGTACTTGCGCCACATCAGTTCGAGCCGCTTCTCGACCAGCTCAAGCGGAATCTCGCCGCCGTAGTCCTTCGGGTCCATTACCACAGCTTCGAGAACGCGCGCGCTGCGGTCCCTTCGCATCGCGATGCAGACGATCGAGGTCAGATCTCGTTTGATGCTCAGATCGGCCGAGATGAAGCACCGATCGTGCTGCGCATCGAACGGTTCGACTTCGTCGACGGCGCAAGCTCGGACGTCCGCCGGACTCAGCAACGGATTCTCGCTCAGCTCGACCCACTCCCCGCCCCATTCGCGCGCGGCCATCAACGAGCCCCAGGCGCCGCGCCGTTCGAGTCGCGCGCGCTCTTCGGCGACAAACGTCTCCGACACCGTCGGGTTGATCATCTCGCGATAGTGGCGGACGAAGTCTCGCTCGCCAGGCTCGGTCGCAGCTCGATAGAACCATCCGCTCGGTGCACCGGGCGAGCCGATGACGAAGATGCGCCCGCCGGCGGCAGACGGACGGAGCACCTCTACCGCGGTCTCGTCGATCGCTCTCGACTCGTCGAAGATGATGGCCGTGGCCGTACGCCCGGGTGCCGAGACCTCCGACGCGGGGACAACCTGCACGACGCTGCCGATCTCCGGATTGACGATGCGATCGCGCGACATCTGCAGCCTCAGGCCGCTGAGCTTCGAGTTCATCGACAGCGGGCGCCGGAGCTTCTGTTCCAAGATGTCCGATGCCTGATCGCCAGAGCCCGAAACCCAGATCACGAACGCGCCGGGCACGCACAGCAGCTCGTACGCCGAGATCAATGCGACCGCGCTGCTCTTCCCGTTTCTGCGCGGCGAGATGATGACTCTGGAGTGGAAGTCGCCCTCGTACGCCTCGACCGCGTCGAGCAGCAACGGCGTTTCTTGCAACGGCTGCCCTCGATCGTTCAGCAGGATGCCGGAGTGCAGGAAGTTCCGGATCGTGATCTTCACGACGCGACCTCCCGCTCGAGTGTCGCCGCATCCTCCGCTGCCCGACGCAGAGCAAGAGCCAATCGATGCGCAGTCGCCGCAGAGATGTGCGCCACGAACGCGTCGTCGCCCGTCACGGGGTCCTGGAACCGATCGCCACGTTCGACGCTCAATTCGATTCGGACCGCTCCTGGGGCGACCTGGACCACGACAGAGTCCGCCAATGTATCGATCACGTCGCGACCTCCCGCTCCTCCAGCGTGTTGACGACCTCGGTCTCGACGACCGCCAGTCCGAGCGTCGATGCGTGTCGCAGCGCGTGACGATGGAAGAGCCGCTGCGCGACCGCCACCATCGGCCCGGGCATCATCGCCGTGCCGCACGAGTAGAGCGCCGGGGGCGCGAAGCCGTCGATCGGTGTCAGCGTCGCCTGGACTCGCACGCGCTCCGGCACCTCGGGCGTCGGATCGGCGAGCACCAGCGCATCAAGACGCACACGCTGCATCGTCCGTCTCCTTCTGCTCGTCGCCGTCGACCAGCCCCTTCAACACGTCGACGTACGGCTTCGGCGCGCGTGCCGATTCGAGGTCGAGCTTGCGTTCGGCTATCGCCAGCTTGCGAGCCCGGTGCTGCTCGTCGAGCAAGACCTTCACCAGCTTGATGCGGCTCTCGCGGATGTCCTTGTCGTCGCCCACGTGCAGCGCCCGTGCCTGATCGAGAAGCGCGCTGACGACGAGCCCGCCGACGACTCCGCCGAATCGTTCCGTCGCCTCTTCCTCGATGCGCTCGAACAGCCGACGCTCGCACGAGCACGGATATCCCGGTCGGCAATCGCAGGGCACCTCCGGGTCGCACCATATGCACGTCGACGGACCGCCGCAGGGTTTCACGGCTCCGGCCCACAGCTCGCGGACGAGCTTCGCGCGGTGCCGCTGCGCGCGCTTTCGGCCCGCCGCTCGTCGCCGCTCGGTCGTGTCTGGGGTTCGCGGTCCTGGCATCGTAACGTGCCAAATGGGGAGTTACTGCAACGGTTTATTGCAACGGTGGCGTTGAGAGGACGCCGAAGTGTCGCTGGAATTGCAGGTTATGAGTAGGTTAGCTGTCGTGGGGACAGGAAGTCAAGTCCTGTGGAGTCTTGCGCCCGGCGCGCAGCCGAAGAAAAGGGGGCTG
>CAYMRB010000593.1:0-4997 GCA_964392615.1 uncultured Planctomycetia bacterium
CTGGGAGCTGGTCGGCGTCTGCTCGTACTTCCTGATCGGCTTCTACTTCGAGAAGCACTCCGCGCAGTGCGCATCGATCAAGGCGTTCATGACGACCCGGCTGGGAGATCTCGGCTTCCTCGTCGCGATCCTGATCATCGCGTCCGTGGCCGGAACGCTCGACTTCGACGGCATCTTCCAGAGCGTCGCGGACGGCAAGTGGGACACGACGCCGGTCCTGTGGGGATTTCCGATTCTGGCGATCGCCGGCTTCTGCCTGATCCTCGGGCCGATGGGAAAGTCGGCGCAGTTCCCGTTCCACGTCTGGCTTCCCGACGCGATGGAAGGCCCGACGCCGGTGTCCGCGCTCATTCACGCCGCGACGATGGTCGCCGCCGGCGTCTACCTCGTCGGCCGCATGTTCCCGTTCCTCGCCGGGCCCGAGTACTTCCACGCCGGTGAGTTCGACTTCTTCCAAGGCAGCGACCCGCTGTTCTTCGTCGCGCTCGTCGGCGGCTTCACGGCGTTCTTCGCCGCGACCATCGCGTTCGCGCAGACGGATATCAAGAAGGTCCTCGCGTACTCGACGATCTCGCAGCTCGGCTACATGTTCCTCGGCCTCGGCGTCGGCAGCGTGTCGGCAGGGCTCTTCCACCTGACGACGCACGCGTTCTTCAAGGCCCTGCTGTTCCTCGGGTCCGGAAGCGTGATTCACGCGGTCCACTCGAACGAGCTCGAGGACATGGGCGGGCTTCGCAAGAAGCTGCCGATCACGTGGATCACGTTCCTGATCGGGACGCTCGCGATCGCGGGGCTGCCGTTCCTGTCCGGCTTCTACTCGAAGGAGGCGATCCTCGGGAACGCGCTCGCGTACGGCGAGCACCGCCACGGATTCATCTACTACCTGCCGTTCGCGTTCGGCATCGTGACGGCGGGCATGACGGCGTTCTACATGTTCCGCCTGTACTTCAAGACCTTCCACGGCGAGCCGCGCAACAAGAAGGCGTTCGACCACGCGCACGAGTCGCCGTGGACGATGACCGTGCCGCTGTGCGTGCTGGCGGTCCTGTCGATCATCGCGGGCGGCTACCCGATGCAGCACAGCTCGTGGTTCGACACGCGCGTGGCGTCGGGCGTGCTCGCGCCGACCGAGGCGTCCGGTGCCGCGATCGAGCAGATCACGCATCTCGTGCACGACTGGCATTACCCGGTCATGGGCATGTCGATCGGCCTGTTCGTGGTCGCGGTCGGCCTCGCGAGCCTGTTCTTTGTGAAGTTCGGCCCGTTCTACAATCGCGAGACGATCCGCCGCGGCACGCCGCTGTGGCCGATCTACCTGTGCTTGAAGAACCTCTGGTTCCTCGACGCCTTCTTCACGTGGGCTGCGCTGTGCCTCCTTCGCCTGCCGCTCGTGGTCTGCGGCCTCTTCGACCGCGTGGTCGTCGACGGCTTCGTGAACTGGTGGGGCAGCGTGACGCGCTACCTGACCGGTGCTGCCGGGCGGGTCGACTATTGGGGCGTCGACGGAACGGTGCGCGGTCTCGGCGAGGCGGTTCTGAGATCGGGACGCCGATTGCGCAAACTCCAGACCGGATTCCTACAGGAGTACCTGTACGCGTCGCTCTACATCGGTGGCGGCATCGTCGTGGTGCTGATCCTGCTCATGCTCTGGCTGAAGCAGGGTGCCTGGACCTTCTACGGATAGTTTCCCATGGATATCACGTGGTGTGTCTTCCTGCCGCTCGTCACCGCGGCGGTCCTTATCTTCATCCCTTCGTCGTTCAAGGGCCTGGTCAAGTCGATCGCGGTCCTCGGCGCGATCGCGACGTTCATCCTGGCGATTGGGCTCGCCCGCCAGTACGGGAACGACGCGGACGTGCCGGGCGCGGCCGTCACCACGCTGCAGAACGTCCAGGAGACGGTCCTCAGCGGCCGGTATCACGGCGAGGCGGCGCCGAGTCTCGGGCTCGAGAAGCTCGGTGACGTCGGCGACTCGGAGGAGGTCAAGCTCCAGCGCTGGAAGGAACAGTTCCTGCCGGCGGGCCGCCGGGTCTTCACGCCCGAGGAATACGAGACGAGGCGCAAAGGGGTTCGCGACCTGGCCGGCGACGACGCGGCCGACGCGGCCGAACTGGCGTGGGCTCGCGCCGTCGAGATCGCGTATGCGATGGGCGCGCAGCAGGCGGAGCACATGCGCTTCACCGAGTTCGTGCCCTGGATTCCGAGCCTCGGCGTGAACTACTTCATGGCCGTCGACGGGCTCAGTCTGCCGCTCGTCTGGCTGACAGCGCTACTGTCGGTTCTGTGCCTCGTCTACTCGTGGACGATCGACAAGGGGACGAAGGGCTTCTACATCCTCTTCCTCGTCCTCGAGTGCGGCCTGCTCGGCGTCTTCTGCGCGCTCGACTTCTTCCTGTTCTACGTGTTCTGGGAGATCATGCTGCTGCCGATGTACTTCCTCATCGGCGTCTGGGGCGGCAAGAATCGCCTCTACGCGGCGATCAAGTTCTTCATCTACACGCTCGTCGGATCGGTGCTGATGCTGATCGCGATGCTGATGATGTACTTCACCGCCGAGCCGCACAGCTTCAACCTGCTGTCTCTGATGGCGATCGTGCCTCAGTTCACGATGGGCCTGCAGTTCACGCTCTTCCTGCTGCTCTTCATCGGTTTCGCGATCAAGGTCCCGATCTTCCCGTTCCACACCTGGCTTCCGGATGCGCACGTCGAGGCGCCGACCGCGGTCAGCGTCATGCTGGCGGGCATCCTGCTGAAGATGGGCGGCTACGGCCTCTTCCGCTTCAACTACGGCATGCTGCAGGAGGCCGGCACGACGAAGTTCTTCGTCGCGTTGGTGGCGATCCTCGGCCTCGTGAACATCGTGTACGGAGCGTTCTGCGCGCTGGCGCAAAAGGACTTCAAGCGCCTCGTCGCGTACTCGTCCGTCAGCCACATGGGCTATGTGCTTCTCGGGCTCGCGGCGTTGAGCTACACCGGCGTTCAGGGCGCGGTGCTCCAGATGTTCAACCACGGCGTGTCGAGCGCCATGATGTTCCTCTTGGTCGGCGTGATCTACGATCGCGCTCACCACAGGGATCTGACGAAGTTCGGCGGCATCGGCCTTCAGATGCCGTGGTACACGGGGCTTGCGGCGGTCGGCTTCTTCGCGTCGCTCGGCCTGCCCGGGCTGAACGGGTTCATCTCCGAGGTCATGTGCTTCCTCGGCGCGTGGGACTCGACCCCGCTCACGACGGCTGGCGCGACGCCGAGCCTGATCGCGACCGCCTTCGGCGCTGCCGAGGTGGAGGGCTACCAGGTCGGTGGAATCGCGTCGCGGTGGATCGTCATCGTGTCGCTGCTCGGCGTCGTGCTCGGCGCCTGCTACATCCTGTGGACGATTCAGCGCGTCTACCTCGGTACGATCAAGAACGAGGCGTACAAGAAGTTCCCCGACGTGTCGTTCCGCGAGGTCTTCGCTCTCGCGCCGCTCGCCTTCCTGTGCATCGCTCTCGGCGTCTATCCGACGATCCTGATCGATTTCATGGACGGCTCGCTGGCGACGCTGACCGAGGCTGCCCGCGGCGTTCTCGGGAACTGACGGGGAGAGATCGACGCCATGGCAGCGCTCACGATTCTCAGCGATTTCTGCGGCCTGCTCGCCGCGTACGGGGCGGAGTCGCAGCAGGCGTTCGAGGCCGCGTATCACGACATTCTCGAGAGCTTGCAGTACATCGGGCCGGAGGCGATTCTCGCGGTCTTCGCTCTCGGCATCTTTCTGATCGACCTCGTCATCCCGGTCAAGGCGTCCCGTCACCTGGCGTGGATCGCGATCGCCGGCTGCGTGATCGCCGAGCATTCGATCGACCACCACGCGATCGGCGACGGGCACAGCCTGTTCGCGGGCATGATCGCCGTCGACTCCTTCTCGGTGTTCTTCAAGCAGCTCTTCCTGCTCGGATCGATTCCGGTCGTCCTGATGAGCTACGCGTCGTTCCAGCTCGACGGGCGGCGCATGGGCGAGTACTACGGCATTCTGCTCTGCGCCGTGCTCGGCGCGATGCTGATGGCGGCGAGCACGCATTTCTTGATGGTGTTCATGGCGCTCGAGCTCCTGAGTGTCAGCTCGTACGTGCTCGTCGGCTATGTGCGCCGCGATCGGCGCGGTGCGGAAGCTGCCCTGAAGTACGTCATCTACGGCAGCGTCGCGGCCGGGATCATGCTGTTCGGCATGTCGCTCGTCTACGGACTGACGGGCAGCGCCGACATTCGAGAGATCGGCAACGTCGTCTGGGAGACGGAGCACGCGCGTTGGCCCGCCGCTGCGCTGTCGACGCGGGCGGCGCTGGCGGCACTGACCGGCCTCGTGATGGTGTTCATGGGGCTCGCCTACAAGATGTCGACGATCCCGATGCACTTCTGGGCGCCCGACGTCTACGACGGCGCGCCGACGCCGGTCACCGCGTTCCTGTCGGTTCTGTCGAAGGCGGCCGGCTTCGCGCTCGCGCTGCGTTTTCTGAGCTTCGTCCCGGTCGGCCCGGATCTCCCCGAGGTTTGGGCGAAGGTGCCGTGGGTCGAGTTCCTGGTCGTCGTCGCGGTCGTGACGATGACGCTCGGCAACCTGGCCGCGATCTGGCAAACGAACCTGAAGCGTCTGCTGGCGTACTCGTCGATCGCGCACGCCGGCTATATGTTGATGGGCGTCGCGATTCTGCAAGGCCCCGGCGGGGGCGCGCTGGAGGTCTCCGGCAGCCAGGTGGTGAGCTTCTACCTGCTCGCGTACCTCGCGATGAACTTCGGCGCTTTCGCGGTCGTCCTCCTGATCGAGAACCGCCTCGGGTCGGTCAGCATCGACGAGTACCGTGGGCTCGGCAAGCGCGCTCCGTTCCTCGCCGTATCGATGACAGTATTCCTGTTCTCGTTGATCGGGCTGCCGCCCACGGCAGGCTTCGCGGGCAAGTTCCAGCTCTTCAAGGGCGTGGTCGACGCGGCGCGGGACCCGAGCCTCGAGGAGCTGGAAC
>CAYMRB010000594.1:0-4995 GCA_964392615.1 uncultured Planctomycetia bacterium
GGCGTTCACGCGCGCGCCGACTGCCGGGCGCGGTGGGACGCGAGCGGGCAACGGCACACGACGTTGTCGCGAGACGACTTCCAAGACTGATCCCGTCGCGCGACGACGACACGACGACACGACGAGCCACAACGACCGACTACCAGGAGACCGCCGCACGCCGGCCGCCGAAACCTTGTTCGAGTCCGAAAACACCCCGTCCACCGAGAAGCCCGCCCAGACCGCCGTCGTCCTGAAAGCCGAGCTGCGCCGTGATCCGGCGTTCGAGGATCCGCTCGCGGAGATTCTCGCGCTCGCGGAGACGGCCGGCATCGAGGTCAAGGAGACGTTCCTGCAGCGCCTCGAGCGCCCCCACCCGGCGACGTACCTCGGCAAGGGTAAGGTCGAGGAAGCGGCCGAGCGCGCGGATGCGCTCGATGCCGATGTCATCGTCGCCGACAACGACCTGAGCCCGGGGCAGGAGCGCAACCTCGAGAAGATCACGAAGCGCACGGTCATCGACCGCAGCCAGCTGATCATGGACATCTTCGCGCAGCGCGCGCCGACGCACCAGGCGCGGCTGCAGGTCGAGCTCGCGCAGCTGAGATACAGCGCGCCGCGGCTGAAGCGCATGTGGACGCACCTGTCGCGATACGAGGGCGGCATCGGCATGCGCGGTCCGGGCGAGACGCAGCTCGAGACCGACAAGCGGCTGATCGGGCGGCGCATCCAGAAGCTAGTCCGCCAGCTCAAGCGCATCGAGAAGCGCAAGGAGACGGGGCTCGCGTTCCGCGAGAAGGAGTTCGTCGTCGCGCTCGTCGGCTACACGAACGCCGGCAAGTCGACGCTCTTGAACGCGCTGACCGGATCGGGCGAGCTCGTCGAGGACAAGCTGTTCGCGACGCTCGACACGCGCGTACGACGGTGGCCGGTCGCGCCGAACCGTCACGTGCTGCTGACCGACACGGTCGGGTTCATCCGCGATCTGCCCCACCATCTCGTCGCGAGCTTCCATGCGACGCTCGCCGAGACGCGACGAGCCGATTTGCTGTTCCACGTCGTCGACGCGAGCTCGAGCGATGCGCCGTGGCAGATCGAGACGGTCGATCGCGTGCTCGAGGAGATCGAGTGCGACGAGAAGCCGACGTGGCTCGTGCTCAACAAATGGGACGCGGTCGAGACCGAGCGCCTGATCGAGGCGCAGAGCCTCCGGGACGTCTGGGCATCGCGCCGCGTGCACGAGCTCGACGGCGGCAGCGGCGACGACGGCACGACGGACGCGCGCTGGCGCGGCTCGACATACCAGACGTCAGCTCGCAACCGATTCGGTCTCGACGACCTGCGCGTCGCGATCACCGAGTTCCTCCAGCGCGGCGACGCGTGGCTCGAGCTCGACATCCCGCACAGTCGCGGCGACGTGCTCGCGTACCTGCGCGAGAACGCCCGCCTCGAGGAAACGGACTATCGTCCCGAGGCCGTGCACGTGCGGTTCGGCATCTCGCCGGCGCGGCAGGCGCGGCTGAAGCACCTCTTCCCGGAGGGGTTCGGGGAGTAGCGGGGCGGTCGCTGTCGGTGCGCGTCGGTGCGCGCTCGGCTGGCGACTCTTGGGCGGCCCGCCGCCCGCACCCGGCCCTCGCAGCTGTGGCTCGGACCCGAGCGACGACACGCTGGATTGCCAGTCGTAACTCGAGCTGCCTTTGAAACGCCCGAGGCGCCCGTGTCGATGCATTCTGACGTCGCGGACAGGAATGTCGAAGGACGAGATCACCGGGCACGATTGACAGCCCGACGATCGTCGCGGATGGTGGACGACTGGTCAGGAGCAGAACACGGTAGCCGAGGAGGGCACAGCGATGTCCGAGAAGCAGAAACCGCGCACGCCCGGTCCGTTCTGGATCTGGCTCATCGCGGCGATCGTGGTCGCACAGGTCGTCAAGCGAGGGATCATCGGCTGGGACCTCCCGACCGAGTTCGACTTCGGGAGCCGTTTTCTCGAGAACCTCGTCGCGAACATCCTCTACGGCTTGCCCGTGCTGCTCCTCTATCTCGTCTTGTACGCGATCATGAACGCCGGCAAGAAGTCCGAGGACTGACGCGAGGCGCCGACAACCCGAGCGGCGTGCCCCGTGGCGTCTCCCATTCTCCATCCCATCGCGACGTCGTACCAAGTACGGCCGCGCAGCCTATCGCGTCCCGTGTGGATCGGCGTGCGAGACGGCGAGCGCTCGACGCGTTGCCCTGGTAGATGTCCCGGCAGACGTCGCGTATCGTCTCTTCATGGGTCAGCCTCCCGACGCAGCTCCGGGCATCGGAGGGCGCGCTCTTGGCGACCAGCAGAACCGGGACACGAGAGGATCGATGAGCTCGAGCCGCGAACGACGCCGAGGCGGCGCGACGAGGCCTGTCAGGGGCGGTCACCCGAGCGGGCCCGACCCGCGGCGCTCGGAGCCGCGCGTGCGCTACCTCTTCATCAACCTGTCTCTGCCCACGTACGTCAAGCTGAGCTGGGGAGTGTTCGGGCTCTTCACCGCGGTGACGCTCGGGACCTTCCTGGTCTTCCTGAACCACGGCAACCCCATCGTCAGGAGCGGGTGGTCGGTCTCCGCCGGCGGCGCCTGCGTCGGCGGGCTCGAGGCGTTCCTGGCGCTCGGCCGCAGCATGCGACGCGCGACCGACGAGCGGGCCGATCCGGAGCGCATCCGGTCGGGGCGTCGCCAGGCCCTGGCGCTGCTCGTCGCACCACTGGTCGTCCTCGCTCCACTCCTCGTGATCGAAGCGACGGGCGTCACCTGGCAACTCGGCGGCGAGAAGGAGACGCGCGAACCCGTCAGATCGTACGCACCCGAGGTCGAGAGCGAAGGAGCGGCCGAGCAGCGGCGTCTGCACGAGGAATACGAACGTCGCCGGGCCCGCGAGCGAGAGCAACGCAAGGCTGCCGAGTTCGAGAGGACCATGCGCGAGAGGGCCGAGCGCGAGAGGGTCGCACGCGAGCAGGAGGAGCGCGAGAAAGCCGAGCGCGACAAGGCCGAGCGCGACAAGGCCGAGACGGCCGCACCGACTGGCTCCGTCGCGCCGTTCGAGCGCGACGAGACATTCACCGACGCCGCCGCGATGGCGCAGTACTGGAACGTCCGCGGCATCGCCGCCTCGACGAGCGGCGCACGAGGCGGACGCAGCTCCCGCTGCTCGCTGCAGCCGAAGTTCGGGCTCGTCGGGGATTTCACGATCGACATCGACGCGAGCTTCGGCAAGGCGCGCTTCACGAACACCGGCGGCTCGTACCTGACCGTCTGCGGGCACAAGTTCAAGCTGAACAGCCGCGCGAAGAAGATGACCGTCAAGGTCCGGCTGCACCGTGAAGGCAATACGCTCGAGTACACTCGCGGCGAGCACACCGAGCGCCGCGAGATCGCTGCGGAGCACGCGGACAAGCCCGCGTCGTTCTACATGTTCTGGCGCAGCCGGACCGCGCACTTCCGCAGCGTCCGCGTACGTGCGGACGAGGCCGTGTTTCCCTGAGTCGTTTCGAGGCTACTCGCGCAGTCCGCTGAAGAAGGGCTGCTACTCGCAGGCGGTGAAGGACTCGCAGCCCAGTCCCGGCCCGTCAGGCGAATCGGGGCCGCAGTCCGGGAACGGCGCGGGCGGCGCCGCACCGCCGAGGAAGTTGAAGTTGAGCAGGTAGACCGCGTCGGCCACCTGACCGATGACCCGGCCGTCTCCGTTGGCGTCACACGCCGCGACGCAGGTGGGCGCGTCACCGCCGAGGAAGTTGAAGTTGAGCAGGAAGACCGCGTCGGCGACCTGACCGATGACGTTGCCGTCGCCGTTGCAATCACCGCGCACGAAGAGCGTCTCGCCGCCGCCGACCGTCACGACCTGGGAACACTCCGCGTCGTCCGCCGCCGGACACCCGTCGCCGTCGTCGACGAGTGACGTGATGGTCCACGTGCCGTCCGTCAGCTCGAACGTCGTCGTGTTCACCGGGCTCGGGCCGAACGTCAACGCCGTCCCGCCGGCCTCCTCGGCCGTGATCGCGTAGAGGACCTCGTCGCCGGAGTCGTCGTCGGCAAACACCGTCACGGTGTACGTTCCGGCACCACCACCGGCCGGCGGTTCGATGGTCATGTCCTCGCAGTGCGTATCGCCTTCGTCGCACGTCGACTCGCCGAAGACCTCGACCTCGCCGAGGGTCAGCACGTTCGGCTCATCGACGTTGCCCAGACCGCCCGTGCCGGACAGATCGGGGTCCGAAATGCGCAGCACCCTGACGTAGCGACCCATCACGCGCTCGCCGGCGAGGCTCTCGACGTCGACGACGATCGTCTCGGGGCCTCCGAGACCGCCGCCGCCCAGGACGTTCTCCGGGTTGAGAACTTCGCTCTCGAAGAGGGCCGAGTCCCACACGTCCTCGATCTCGTCGATCGGGATGCCGACCACGGCCTCGTCGACCTCGTCGTCCTCGGTGAACGGGATGTCATGGATCGACACGATGATGTCGCGCAACCGCGACTGACAGCAGTCATCGCGATTGTGCAGGACGATCGAGGCGATCTCGCGATCCTGGAGGAGGTCGACCTCCCAGATCGGATTCTCGTCGATCGACGCCGTCGCCGTGAGATTGGTCGGGTCGCCGTCGTTTCCTTTCTCGGGGCCCAGGTTCGGATTGAAGTCCGACGATTGCGACGCGACCCCCTCGAGCGCGAAGTTCCCGGTGATGTTCTCGATGTCGACCTCGACGCCCTCGCAGGTCGCGTCGTCGGCCACGTCTTCGCACAGGAGGTTGTCGTCGACATCCGCGCCGACCGTCCTGGTGCCGACGCCCAACTCTAACACGGCCGTGTTCTCGGGACCAGGCCCGGACGTCAGCAGCCGCTGACCGGCCTTCTCCGCCCAGATCGTGTAGAGCACGGTGTCGCCGGAGTCGTCGTCCGCGATCACCGCGCCCGCGTAGGGCCCCGGCTCGCCGGCGCTGCCGAGGGGGGTGGCGGCGAGTTCCTCCCAATGCGTGTCGCCGTC
>CAYMRB010000595.1:0-4972 GCA_964392615.1 uncultured Planctomycetia bacterium
TCGGAGACGGTCGCGACGTTGCGGCCGTCTCCAGGGTCAGGAGGACAAGGAGGATAGCGATCATGACTAGCAGATTGATTGCGATCGCGTGCGCACTGACGCTTGTCAGCGCAAGCGCGACGGCACAGGTCGTGTGGGAGGACAACTTCGACGGGTACACCCTCGGCGACCTCGTCGTGCAGGACCCGAACGGCGACTGGGAAGGCTGGGACGGGGACGTCGGCGCAACGGCGGAAATCTCCGACGAGCAGGCTCTCTCGGGGACCCAGTCGGTCAAGCTGCTCACAGGGTCGGATCTGGTGCAGCCGTTCAGCGGAATCGCTGGCGGACTGTGGACTCTGCGTGCGAGCGTCTACGTGCCGGCCGACCACACGGCCGAGACGTACTTCATCCTGTTGAACGGGTACCCCTCCGCTGCCGGAAACTGGTCGACGCAGCTCAGGATCACGGGCGGTCAGATCACCGCGCAGCTCTTCGACGCAGAGGTCTCGACCGACGTGGTCGTCGACGCCTGGGCGGAGATCCGTGTCGAGTTCAACCTCGATACGAACGAGCAGTCCATCTACTACGACGGCACGCTACTGAGGGAGACTCCGTGGCAGTCCGGCGGGAACGCCGAGCTGCAAGGCATCGACCTGTACTCCGCCGGAGGGAGCCCGGTCTACATCGACGACATGTCGCTCGAGCGCGTCCGCGACCTCGTCAACGTCGCGCCGTTGGGTACAGCGACGCAGTCGTCCGAAGCTTCCGGCGGTGCGCCGGCCCGCGCGATCGACGGCAACACGAACGGTGCTTGGGGCGGCGGTTCGATCACGCACACGGACCCGGCCGACGCGGCTCCGTCGTGGGAGGTCGATCTCGGCGAGGTCTTCGAGGATCTCGTCCTGATCAAGCTGTGGAACCGGACCGACGCCTGCTGCATGAATCGTCTGACGGACTTCACCGTCACGGTCTTCGATGGAGAGGGCGGCGAGGTCTACACCAGCGATCACTTCGTGGACAACACGACGAACGTGCCGTCCGAGGGCTACGAGATCGAGCTGCCCGAGGGGACCGATGGTCAGGTCGTCCGGGTCAGCCGCAACGGTCCCGACACCGACGGCGGCACCATCCTGTCTCTGGCCGAGGTGCAGGTCTTCGTCGAGCGCGGCAACCTGCCGCCGAGGATCGCCCAGGGGCCGCAGGGCGCCGAGCTGGACGCGCACACCTGCTACAGCATGACCGTGTCGCTCTTCAACGCGGACGACGCTGAGTCGGTCACGTACCAGTGGCAGCTGGATGGCGAAGACATCCCCGGCGCCACCGGCGACACGCTCTTCGTCGTCGTCACGGAGGAGACCGTCGGTTCCTACACCGTGACGGTCGACGTCGATGGCCGGATTCTCGTCAGCGAGCCCGCCGTGATCTCGATTCCGCCCTTCGATGGCAATATCGCCGTCTGGGGCACCGCGACGCAGAGCTCGACCGGCTTCGGAGGCGCGCCCTCCCGCGCAATCGACGGCAATACGAGCGGCCAGTGGGCCAGCGGAACGATTTCGCACACCACGAACGAGGCAGGCTCCTGGTGGGAGGTCGAGCTCTTCGGCGACAGCACCGTCGACACGATCGTGCTGTGGAATCGCATGGACTGCTGTTCTGAGCGCCTGTCGAATTTCCGCGTGTCGGTTCTCGATGGCGATCGCGTGGAAGTCTGGGGCAGCGACCACTTCACGGACCTGAGCTTCCCGGATACGAGCGCCGCCGGATACGAGATCGACGCGGAGGGTGTCGAGGGCCGGTACGTCCGCGTGGAACGACTCGGCGCGGACTCGGGGGGCAACAACTTCATGTCCCTCGCCGAGTGCCAGGTGTTCGGGGAAGGCCCCGAGCCGGAGGCGCCGGAGCTGTCGAGCAACCTCGCCCTCCGCTGCGGCACGACCGCCGGCCAGTCGTCGAACTACAATGCCACCTTCGTCGCCGACCTCGCCATCGACGGCAACCTCGGCAACTTCACGCATACGGTCGGTACGGACGACAACGCGACGCTTTGGATCGAGCTGGTCGAGGAGTTCGACATCGGCTCGATCGTCATCCACAACCGCGACAACTGCTGCCACTCGCGTCTCCGCGACCTCATCGTGACGGTCCAGAACGCGGCGGGCGATGTCGTCTACGAGTCGGATCTCCTCAACCCGGAGAACGAACTCGGCGGCGGCGTGCTCAACGTGGGCCCGGACAGCATCACGATCGACCTGCAGTTCGGTGAGGGAGTCGTCGCCGCGAAGACCGTGACGATCCGTCGCGTCCCGGATCCGGATCTGTCCGGAACCGCTGGCGAAGGCAACCCCGACGAGGCGAACATCCTGTCGCTCGGCGAGGTCCAGATCTACCCGCCGCTCGAATGCCCGGACGAGGGCGATACGACCTGCGACGGCCTGGATGTCGAGGTCGTCGGCCTCGGCGCCGTCTTCGGCGAGGCGGGCAACTACCGCTTCACCGCCACGGCGACCGACGTCTCGGGCGACGCGATCTCGTACTCGCTCGTCGCCGACAACGGCGTCGACGATCCGATCGTTGCCGGCCCGCAGGCGGATCCCGCGATCACGATCCCGCTGACTGACGGTAGCTGGACGGTGACCGTGACGGTCGACGATGGTCCGTGCGACGACCCGGCCGGCGAGTGCTCGACGGTCGTCGACATCGGCCCGCAGGGCATCGGCCCGTTCCTCCGCGGCGACTGCAACGGCGACGGTGCTGTCGTCGGTCAGGTCGGCGACGCCGTGTTCACGTTGAACTACAACTTCCTCGGCGGCACGGAGCCGCCGTGCATGGCCGCGTGCGACTCGAACGGCGACGGAGCTGTCGTCGGTCAGGTCGGCGATGCCGTGTACACGTTGAACTTCAACTTCCTCGGCGGGCCGCCGCCGATGGCGCCGTTCCCGGACTGCGCCACTTCGGACGCTGAAGGCGACATGACGCTCGGCTGCGAGACGCCGATCGACTGTCCCTGACGCGTGACGCTGGCGGGCGGGCTCGCGCGCGATATCGCGCGCGGGCTCGCCCGCTTTTTTCATCCGCCACCGTTTGTTTCTTCCACGAGAGCAACTGAATGCGCACTCTCTCGGCCGCCGCCGTCGTCCTCGCGGCTCTCTGTGTCGGTTGTGGCACGCAGGCGAAGCGATCCGGAGCAACGAGCGGGAAGCGCCTGCGGCTCGTCTTCATCACGTGCGCCGTCGACCAGGCGTTCTTCGGTCCGGTCAAGCAGGGCATGCGCGACGCAGCCGCGATGCTCGATGTCGACTGCGACTTCATCGGCACGCCCGGAGTCGACCTCGCGGCGCAGGCGGACATGGTGCGTCAGGCGGTCGCTGACGGCTACGACGGCATCGCGCTCAACATCATCGATGCCGCGGCGTTCGACGCGGTCGTCGCGGACGCGATCGACGCAGGCGTTCCCGTCGTCGCGTTCAACGTCGACGACCACTCGACGCCGAACGCCCGCTTGAGCGCCGTCAACCAGAAATTCCTCGCGGCCGGCCGCGCGCTCGGAGAGCGCGTCGCAGCGCACATCCCGCAGGGAAGCCAAGTCCTGATGACGCTGCACGATCGCGGCGTGTCGGCCCTCGACGAGCGACTTCAGGGCGTGCAGGAGGTGCTCGCGAAGAAGGGCGTGACGTGGACGGTCGTCGTCACCGGCAATCGCGCGGACGAGGGCGTCGACGTCGTCGCGGCCGCACTGCGTGAGCACCCGGAGATCCGCTTCGTGATCGGCACGGGTCAGTCCGACACCGAGGCGGCCGGGCGCACGATCGAGAAGCACTTCGCGACGAGCGGAGTCCGCGCGGCAGGCTTCGATCTGTCGTCCGAAACGCTGCGGCTCATCCAGGCCGGTCACATTCTGTGCACGATCGATCAACAGCCCTACGCGCAGGGCTTCTATCCCGTGGTGCAGCTGGCTCACTACCTGCGCTACGGGCTCGTGCCGTCCGACATCGATGCCGGCGCAGCGATCATCGACGCGCAGAACGTGTCACGCGTGATCGCGCTCACGAAGGAGAGCTATAGGTGATCTCGACGGACTTGCCAGGCAAGAGGATCAGCATGACCAGGATACGACATCTCGCCGTGCTCGCGGGCTGCATGGCCATTCTGTCGACACCGGAGATGCGAGCCGACGACCCCGCAGCCGCGGCGCCACGCCCTGACGACGAGATCACGGCCCGGTCCGTTCGCAGCTGGGCGGACATGCGGTTCGGAATGTTCATCCACTGGGGCCCGGTGGCCCTCGAGGGGACCGAGATCGGCTGGTCCCGCGGGCGTCAGGTCCCGACCGCGAAGTACGACCAGCTGTATGAGAAGTTCAATCCGACGCGATTCGACGCCGACGAGTGGGCGCGCATCGCGAAAGACGCGGGCATGAAGTACCTGGTCATCACGTCGAAGCACCACGACGGCTTCTGCCTGTGGCCGAGCAAGCTGACCGATTACCACATCGGGAACACGCCGTTCAAGCGCGACGTGCTCGCCGAGCTGTCGGCCGCGTGCAAGAAGCACGGCGTGCTGTTCTCGACGTACTACTCGATCTGCGATTGGTACCACCCGGACTATCCGACGGGCAGCCCGGGCGGACGCAGCCAGAAGTCGACCTCGAACATGCCGCGTTACTTCGAGTACGTGAAGGGGCAGACCCGCGAGCTCATCGAGAGGTACGGTCCGCTCGGCATCATGTGGTTCGACGGCGAGTGGGAGAAGCCGTGGACGCGCGGTCACGGCAACGAGCTCTACTCCTACCTGAAGAAGCTGCAGCCGACGCTGGTGGTCAACAACCGCGTCAGCAAGGGCCGGCACGGCATGGCAGGGACGACGAAGCAGTCCGACCTCAACGCCGGCGACTACGACACGCCCGAGCAGCGCATCGGCGGATTCAACCGCGGGCGACCGTGGGAAACCTGCATGACGATCTGCCGCCAGTGGGCCTGGAAGCCGAACGACA
>CAYMRB010000596.1:0-4966 GCA_964392615.1 uncultured Planctomycetia bacterium
GAGATCCACGGCGCTCCCGACGCGCTGCGACTGACGGGCCACTTCGACGACGACGGCGAGATCTGGGTCAACGGCCGGCTCGTCTTCAGCGACGGCGGTGGGGGGCGACGAGCTTCGAGACCTTCGTGCCGACGGCCTTCCTGCAGAGCGGCGCGAATGTCGTGGCCGGCACCGCCGTCGACCGATTCGGCGTCGCCAACCGCGCCGCACTGACGCTTCGCGCGTTCGTCGACAACGGCGCACCGACGCGTACGTTGCTGCCGTTCGGGTCGCAGTGGCGCTACCTCGACGACGGCTCGAACCAGGGCGTCGCGTGGCGTGCGGTCGACTTCGACGATACTTCGTGGGCGCTCGGCGCGGCCGAGCTGGGCCACGGCGACGGCGACGAGGCGACGCGCGTCGGTCTCGGTGACGGGGCGACGAAGCCGGTCACGACCTACTTCCGCACGACCTTCGAGATCGGCGATCCCGGCGACTATTTCACTCTGCGGCTCGATCTACGCCGCGACGATGGCGCGGCCGTCTATCTCAACGGCGAGGAGGCCGCGCGCTCCAATCTGGCCGCCGGCGCGGCATTCGATGCTCTCGCCTCCGGCAACGCCACCGACGACGGCAACGCCGTGTTCACGTTCGATGTCCCATCGACACTCCTCGTAGCCGGGCGCAACGTACTCGCGGTGGAGGTGCACCAGGTCGTGCGGACGAGCTCGGATCTGTCGTTCGACCTGCGGATCCGCGGAGCTCACCGCAGCGACGACGTCACCGTGGGAGTGCCGCCCCTGACGTGCGACTTCGACGGGCTTCCGAGAGGAACGACGTTCGCACCGAGCCGCGACGGCGCGCTCGGCTTCCGCACGTTCGGCTGCTTGACCGGCCTGGCGCGAGGCGTGACGCGCGATGGCGAGTACTCCGTCTACGATCCGTCCGGAACCGTGCAGATCCTGTTCGACGAGGTCGATCTGCGGACGTCGTACGCCGTCCGTGTGGGGGTCGGGGCGCGAGCGTGGGAGACGAGCTCGACGAGCGACTTCGAGGGCAACGACTTCATCCGCGCGGCAGTCGATCTCTTCGACGGCGACCGGCTCGTCGACACCGTTACGATCTTCGACGTTCGCGGCGGAGATCCCGACGCGCTATCCGGGCTCGATCGCGGTGGGGTACGCGGACCGTTGACGATGTTTGACGTCGTGTTGCCTCCAGGTCACGACTCGGCCCGTCTACGCGTGGAGGCGCGCACCGACTCGAACACCGAGCGCTTATTCTTCGATGCGGTATCGTTCGAGTCTCTCCCTCCGCCGTTCCTGCGCGGTGACGTCGACGAGCGGCCGCTGATCGGAATCGGGGATGCGCTGCGCATCTTCAGCCTTCTCTTCCTCGTCGACGACGAGAGCTTCGACTGCGACGATGCAGCCGACGTCGACGACGACGGCACCATCCGGATCACCGACGGGATCTTCCTTCTCAACTGGCTGTTCGTCGGCGGGCCCGATCCGGCGGAGCCATTCCCCGAGTGTGGGGACGACGTGACCGACGACGCGCTAGACTGTGCGCGCTCAACGCGTTGCACGGAGTAGAGAACGCAGGAGAGCGGACGCGCGGGCGGATCAGTCGACGAATGCGCCGTGGCTTCGAGCCAACGCGCGCGTCTCGTCGTCGAGAGTCGCTCCGCGCAGGTCGACGCGGAAGAGCGACGTGCTTGCGAAGACCGCGCCGCGCAGGTCGGCGCCGCGCAGGTCGGCGAGGCGGAGCTGGTCCGGATCGCCCCACAGGCTGGCGGCGACGTCTTCCGAGTAGAAACCGGACTGGCTGCCGTACATCGGGTGCCAGCGGGCGTCTGGCTCGGTGTGGCCGGCGCGCGAGCCGGGGCCGGGGTCGAAGGTGACCGAATCGAACCGCGCCCGGCGCAGATCAGCGTCCGAGAGGTCGACGTAGTCCATGCGGCACTCCGTGAACATCGCCTCTTGTAGGAACGCTTCGCGCAAGCGGCTCGAGCCGAACGCGACGCGTCGAAACCGCGCGCGACCGCCGGCTAGACTCGCAGTCTCGTCGTCGCCGAGAGACAGCAGCCACTCGACATCGTGCAGATGACGAACGCCGTCGGATGGTGGCGCGCCACGCGATCGAGGTCGACGCGGGGCAGCGACGGGAGGCCCTCGTCGACCGCGTCCTTCAGGACGGGCAGCGGGTGCTCGTCCGGCGCGTCGAGAAAGAGCTGCCCCCAATGAACCGCCGCGCGTCGCAGGAACAGCGACTTCCCGATACCGGCAGGTCCGGCCACGGCACAGCGTCGTCCGGGAGCGCCGCGCAGCCACTCATCGACGTCGTCGAACACGCGACGCTCGTTCGGGCTGTCGCCGACGCGACCGCGAAACGGCGCCAGCGGATGTTCCGGCGCGAGCGGCAGGACGTGCTCGCGCACGTAGTCGCCGAAGCCGAGCCGATCGCGCAGTTCTTTCCCGGTGCCCATGCCGCCATTGTCATGCGTGTCGGGCGGCGTGTCGAGACCGGGCGGGACGCGTCGAGCTCAGTCGACGCGGCTCGGCTTCGCAGCGCGCGACGCGGCGTCGTCCGGAATCTCCACGCCCTTCGACCACAGTTGATCCCACGCCGCGGTCTGCCAATTGTCCTTCGTGATATGCGAGCGGACGACGAGCTCGTCGCGATCCTTGCCCGGCCGGTCGATGAGCTCGACGTAGAGGAGACCGTGCGCCAGTCCGACCGGCTTGCCGTTGTGGAGCTTCGCCGCGGCGGCGTCGTCCGGGTCGAAGTTGTCGACTCCCGGGCCGTCGGGACGCAGCTCCGTGCCGTTCCAGCGGTGGCGTCGCGACGGAGAGCCGTGCGTGTGCCCGTTGAAGATCGCCACGACGTTGTGCTGGCTCACGAGCTCCCAATAGCTCGCGAGGTCCTCGGAGGGCCATTCGTAGTCTCGCGTACTGAGCGGCAGGTGATGCGAGATCGCCACGGGGCGCCCGCTGTCGCCGACGTGCTCGGCCAGGTCTGCGCGGAGGAACTCGAGGCTCGACCGCGGCGCGTAGTGATGCTCCTCGCGTTTCGCCTCGCCGGCTCCGACGAAGATCCCGACGTTGACGAGGTGGAGCGGCCCCCAGTCCCACGAGTAGTGCAGGCCGTTCGCCGACACGTTGACGACCGCCGGGCGCGTCTTGTTGCGTTTCACGATGTCGGCGACGAGGAAGCTGTCGCCCTGCGGGCCGTCGTGGTTGCCGTGGAGCTCGTAGGCCGGAAACGGGATCCTGCCATCGCCGCCTCGGAGGCCGTAGTCGGCGACGAAGCGTTGCCACTCGAACCGCTGCATCGCCGGAAACGGACCGCCGGTCTTGTCGAGGCTGTCGATGAGGTCGCCGGCGACGACGACTCCGCGCGGCTGCTTCGCGACGCTGCCGCCGCCGACCGCCGCGGGCAGCTCCGTTCCGGGCAGATCGTTCAGCAGGCGGATGAACGCGCGGTTCGCCTCCTCGGAGCACGCGTCGAGCCGCTCCGGCGCATCGGTCTTCTCGGCCAGGTACTGCGGATCGCCGCACACGAAGAACGCCACGCGCTGCGTCCCGTCGGGATCCTTCGACGCGGACGGCGCATGCTTGTCGCGCAGCCGCTGCCAGTAGCTCGCCCAGTACTTGTCGTAGTAGTCGTACGCCGCGCTTTCGATGTGCTCGGGGTCGACGACCTTGGGCGCCACCGCCGGATCAAAGCCCTCGAGATGATCACGGCCGGCGCGCTCGCGAGGCGACACGAAGCGCCACTCCGTAGTACCGAGCACGTCCTCGCAGAGCGCAGCCAGGCCGGAGTCGTACGCCCGGAGCTGCTTGCGCGTGTGGATGTGGTTGTGGTCGTGGTCCATCGTCCGGTTCGTGTCGTACCAGCACTGCACGCCTTCGGCCCAGTACTCGGCGCGGTTCTTCCCGGCGTAGCACTGCTTGTCGCCTCCGAATACGATCAGGACCTTGTTCTTCTTGGTGACCTTGACCGCCGACGTGGTCGGCTTGCCGTCGACCAGGATGTCGCCGCCGTCGAGGCACTTCTCGATCAGCTCGGGCGACTCCTTCGGGAACGAGGCGACGAGCGCATCGAGCAAGCTGACCGGCGTCGCGCTCTTGACGCGACGGAAGCGCTGGGCGGCGCGGCCGTCGTTCCACAGTCCCTTCGCCTTCGCCTCCTCGAAGGTCTTCGTCAGCCGTTTCTGCAGCGCGTCGTCGAATCCTGCGCCGTGAATGACGTGGCCGAACTCGTGAATGAGGATGCTCTCGATCTGCATGCCGCCCTCGTACTCGAGCACGTCCTCTTCGGCGAAGACGACGGTGGGGCGGCCGCCCTTCCACGTCAGGAATCCGCGACTGCGCCAATTGTAGAAGTCGAGCTCCTTGCCCTTCTTGTCGGATCCGAATTGCGGCAGCTGGGACGTGAACTCGTCGTGTGCTATGAGAAGGCACAGCACGCCGCGCTCGCGAATGCGCTGAGCGATTGCCGCATCGATGGTCGTCATCACCATGTCGAACTGGTACGCGGCCTCGAGATGGGCGTGGTCGCAGACGCTGTCCGAAGTGGCGACGAGGATTCCCTGGACCAGCGTGCCCTTCTTGTAGAAAGACGTGTCGAGGCCGTACTCCGCCGCTTGCTCGGCGCTCAGCTTCTCGACTCGGAACGAAGTCGAGTCCTTCGCGTGCAGAGCGGGAACGATGAGGGGTGCAGCGAGAACGATGGACCCTGCGAGCAGCGTCCGGATGATACGGCGTCGGGGCATGTGAGCAGTCCGTCTTCGAGCGTCGTCGGGTGGGATTCCTCGGTCGGCATACGTCGGCCCCAGAATACGTGAATGCAGGGACCGGTGACAGGGGTGCACCCGCGGTCCTACGACGCTCGCGTCGGCAGCAGTGCGGAGTCGGCGTCGGAGTCGGAGTCGGAGTCGGGGTCGGGATCGGAGTCGGAGTCGGTGTCGGAGTCGGCGTCGGAG
>CAYMRB010000597.1:0-4963 GCA_964392615.1 uncultured Planctomycetia bacterium
CCGACGCCGACGCCGACGCCGATCCCGACGCCGATCCCGATACCGAGCCCGACGCCGACGCCGACGCCGATCCCGACGCCGACGCCGACGCCGACTCCGATCCCGACGCCGACTCCGCCACCGACTCCGGGCCGACCACCCGCGATCACGTCCCCCTCTTCCCGTCGGACCTCGAGCGCGTACCATGGCGGCATGCGCGCTCGCCTCCTTCTCGCTGCCGGTGCTGCAGTCGGTCTCGGCGCCCTCGCGGGCTGGTCGACGTCTCGCCGGCCCCCTCCGCAAGCCGACGGAGTCGACACCGTGGCGCGCCGTCCGGATTCCGCGACGAGCCGGCCCGACGGCTCGGACGTCGCGGCTCGTCTGCAGCGCTCTCTCGATGAGTCCGCCGGCGATTCGACGACATGGCTGCCGATCGTCGCTGCCGCGCGCGACGCCTCCGTCGAGAGTCGCTCGGCCGTCGTTCGCGTTCTCGAGAAGGCGTTCGGCGAGCGTCGCGACAGCCTCGGGCGCGCCGAGATCCTGCGCGCGCTGGAGCACCTCGGCGGGGCGGACGCCATTCGCGCGTTCGCTCGCCTCGCGCGGCGCGACCCCGCGTGGGTGTCGCAGATTGCCACGCGCCTCTCCCGCCTGTCCGCCACCGCCGACCGCGACGCGGCCGACGCTCTGGTCGAGGTCATCGAGACCGAAGAGCGTCGCGGCGAGCTCGCCATGGCTGCGCTCCGCGCTCTCGGCAAGACGCGGCGCCGCGACCGCTGCGCGTGGATTGCCGACCTCTGCGCCTCGCGATACGAGCCGCGCATGCGTCGCGAGGCGGCGGAAGCCCTCGGCCTCATCGCGTCTCCCGATGGCCTCGACGCGCTGCGACCGCTTCTCGACGACGAGGACCGCCGCCTGCGCTGGGCGGCGATTCGCGCCCTCGGTCGCATCCGCTCCGAGCGCGCGCGCGGTTGGCTCGACGCGTATTCGAAACGGGATCTGACGGAGCGCGAGGCAGCGCTGACGCGAGACGCGCTGCTCGAACAGAGCGGCGAGCGACCCGTGCGCATGCGTTGAGATAGAACGAGTCGAGCGTCCTCACTCGTCCGGATGCATGCGCCGGAACCACGGCTTCTCGATCAGCGTCAGCAGCCGCTCGGCGTCCGGGTGCTCCCGAGCGCGTAGCCGCGCCTCGCGAGCGGCGATCTCGCCCCAGATCTCCTGGCGCCAAAAGGCCACGTTGCCCCACACCGCGAGGAGCGCCTCGGTCGCAGCGACTCGCTCTCGCGATCGGCCGTCGATGGCTCGGTCGACGAGAAAGCCGATGCCTCGCGCATCGCAGACCGCGCACACGTCGCGAAGCCACTCGTCTGCGAGCTCATCGTAGCCCTCGAGCTCGAGCACGCGCGGAGTCTGCGCGACGACGCGATCCCACGTCGTCGCCGGCACGTTCAGTCGCAGGGTCACGCCGACTCCGACCGCGACGACGGCCGCGCCGAGCAGTCCGACGATCGCGTGGCGCGCCCTCATCGCGTCGGCCTCGTCACAGCGCCACCCCGGTTCGCGTCATCGACACCCGATCCCGTCGCCCGTCGGATCCTGCCCCGCTTCCGGGAACGGCGCCGGTAGCGGCCCCGCGCCGCGGAACAGATGGTTCAACACGACGATCGCATCCGTCAGGCCGACGCGTCCGTCATCGTCGGCATCGGCCGCGTCCGCGCACAGCGGCCGCGCTCCGGCGCGGAACAGATAGTCGAGGATGACGATCGCGTCCGTCAGCAACACGGTCCCGCCGAGGTCGGCGTCGCCGCGCAGGAACGTCTCCGGCACCGCCTCGAACGCTTTCGCGCGCACGAGCTCCCAGTTCCTCCCGGTGCCCGCGACGATCAACTCGCCGCCGTCGAGCTCGCCGCGCAGGAGCTCGATGTCCCGCGCCGAGTTGCGCAGCCCGTCGAGCGACAGCTCGAATCCGGTCAGCCGACCGGTGAGATCCATCTCGAGCACCTTCGTGACCGCGAGATCGTGCCGGCCCGCCGACGTGAACCACAGCGTGTCGTCCCCCGGCTCCGCGCCGAGCGAACTTGCCGGCCCGAAGCACAGTCCGATCGCGAACACGAAGTTCTGAAACGGCGGCGCCGGGTGCGGGAACGTGTCGATCGTGTTGCCCTCCGGGTCCATCCAGACGAAGGTGCGACTATTGCGCTCGAGATAGATGAAGCGGTCGCGTGTCGCGTCCCACGTCAGCGCGGTCGGGTACGTCACGAATCCGTTCGTCGGTCGCGGCGGATCGAACGGCACGAGGAGCAGCTGCTCGCCGCTGCCCACCGACTCCACGATCAGGGTGAACTCCTCCATGCCCGCATCGCCCAGGTCGGTCGACGGCGGAGACGCGATGTAATAGAGCCGTCGATCGCTGGGCGCGAGCGCGCGCAACGCGTGCGTCCAGATCTCGAGCGGCGCCTCGACGATCGTCTCCCGTTCCTCGAGGAAGCGCAGGTCCGGGCCGAAGTGGTACATCTTGCGCTGATCGCCGACCCAGTCGACGAGCACCCAGAACGAGCCGTCGATCGGGTCGCGCGTCAGCTGATACGGCGAGCGCGCCGGGTACGACAAGGCGCGCTGCAGAACAGCGACAACGCCGACGCGCAGCGAGCAGCGCGCGAAATCGCTGTGCACGGCCGCGTCTCCAGCGCCGACGATCGATCGCACGGCGTACTCGCGAAGACCGGGTGGCGTGTCCGCGTCCGTGTAGCGCTCCGCGTCTCCCGGCAGCGTTGCGAGCAGCGCGCAGTCACGCCAGATCTCGACCGCGTCCCACGGCCCGTTGTTCGTGAACTCGATCTCGACGTGACTCGCGTGCGTCGGTTGACGGCAGCTCAGGAACGTCGGCGCAGCCGCGATCGGCAGCTCGTGATCGATCGCGAAGATCTGCGCCGCCGCGCCGCCGAGGCTCATCAGGAAGAGCCGACTCGCGGCCGCATCCGTGTCGATCAGGTGGGTCACGGTCACGCTGCCAGCGCCCCGAATGCCGACGAGCGCGCGCGTCGTGATTTGCGATCCCGGAATGACCGCGCCCGTCGCGATGTCCATGCGCACGACGCGCTCCATGCGGCCCTCGTTCCACGCCCCGCCGGTCAGCCACAGCTCGCCGAGGTTTCCCGGCTCGCCGCCTTCGGAACCATCGACCCACGCGACGCCGCCGGTCGCGATCGACACGCCGTCCTCGAGCGGCGGCGGATCCAGCGCCCAGAACGGGTGGGGGAGCTCGCGCAGGACGTTGCCCTCGAAGTCGATCTGATACAGCCAATCGCGCTCGACCTCCGTGAGCCACAGCGCGCCCTCGCCGTCGCGGGCCAGCGGATCGAACGCCATGCCGATCACGGTGCCGCGGTCGATCTCCTCGACCTCCGGGTCTTCCTCGAGGTTCGGGAGGTCGACCTCGAAGACGCCCCACACCTCGCCGGTGAAGTCGGTGCGGCCGATCGTGTGACTCGTCGTGTTGTAGACGAAGAACGAGTCGTCCTCGTCGCCGCGACAGATCGCCGAGATTCGATCGCCCTCGGCGATGAACTCCTCGGCGAGCGGGAACTCGCTCAGGAGCGCGAGGTCGAGGTCGAACACGCGCAGGCCGCCGGCGAGCGTGTCGGTCACGACGAGCAGATTGCCGTCGTTCGTGATGTCGACCGGGTACTCGCCGCCGACCTCGCCCGAATCGAGAATGGCGCCGGCTCCGACGACCAGCGTGCATGGGCCGAGCTCGCTCGCCAACTCGCCGCTCGTCGCGCGCACGGTCAGGCGGTACGTTCCGTCGCGATCGACGATGCGGCTCCACTCGGTCGCGTCGCCCGGCAGCTCCTCGAGGACCTCGCAGTTCTGTAGAATCTCGACGCGGTCGTAGGCCTGCCGACTCTGCCAGCTCAGGGAGATCGCGTTCTCCTCGACGTCGCACTCGAGATCGAAGATCTCCCGGAAGTCGGGCTCGCCCGCTTCGAGAATCGCGAAGCGCGCGTTCGAATCGACGACCGTGACGAACGCGTCGACCTCCTCGCCCGTCTCGGGATGCGGAAACGGCCGTCGCGTCACGCTGCTCACCGAGCCGCCCGCATCGCCCAGCGGAATCGCCTTGCCCGTGTAGTCGCCCGTCGCATCGAGCACGAGCAGCCGGTGCACGCCACCGCGCGCGCCCGTGATGTAGAAGCCGACGAGCTCGCCTTCGCGGCGGATCGGATCGAAGCCAGCGGCCGACGCGTAGCTCCCCTCGCCCGGGTAGCCGTCCGGGTCTTCCGGATGCTCGAGGACGCGGAGCGGGTCGCCGTCGAGCGTGATCTCCCAGAACGCCGTGCCGAGCGCCTCGACGACCCACAACGAGCCGTTGCCGCCGTCGCCCAGCTCGTCGAAGACGAGGCTCCGCACGCTGACGAGAGCGCCGTTCGGATCGTCCGGGTCCTGCGGCAACACGATGGTGCGCAGCACCGTGCCGTCCGCCTTGTCGAGCTCGACGATCTGGCCCGACTGGAAGTTCGTCACGAACAGGGTGTCGTCGATCGAGTTGTGCGCGATGCCCGTGTTGAATCCGAGGCCGGCGAACGGCGTCGGCAGCGTTCGCAACTCGGTCGTCAAATCGGGGCTGTACTCGTAGATCACCGGCTCGAGGAAAGCCGTGACCCAGATCGTGTCGCTCCACGAGTCGTACGTGATGTCCTGCGGCGCGACCGTCGCGAACGGCAGGTAGTCGCCGATGAGATCGCCCGGATCGGCCCGCAGGCTGCCGAGCGGCGCCAGCAGCGTGCCGAGGAGCATCGTCAGGAACGCGCTTTCCGATACCCGTCGCATGGACTCCTCACTCGATCGCACCGATTCGTTGACCCCCTGAAAGGCCGGATCCGGCCCGACTTGCCGATTTTACGGCTCGCGTCAGGGGGGGCCAATCGGATTCGGAGGGGAGCCGGACTCGGAGTCGGGATCGGAGTGGGTATCGGAGTCGGGG
>CAYMRB010000598.1:0-4954 GCA_964392615.1 uncultured Planctomycetia bacterium
TCGACGACGCGAACGAGCATATGCGCGTGCAGGCGGTGCGCCTGCTGTTCGACGCCGGCCTGCCGAGCCCCTCGGCGATGGCGCGACTCGAGAGAGTGGCGTCGAGCGACGCGTCCGGTCTCGTTCTTCTTCAGCTCGCATCGTCGCTCCAGGCTCTTCCCGTCGACACGCGCGAGCATCTCGCCGCACGCTTGGCCCGGCGCAGCGAGTTTGCCGACGATCCGTACCTCCCGCGCATGCTCTGGTATGGCATCGAGCCGGTCGTCGCCGCCGCGCCGGCTCGTTCGGTCCACCAGTTCGCGACGACGCCGATTCCACTCTTGCGTCGACACGTCGCTCGACGACTGGCGTCCGAGCCCGAACGTTTCGGCGCTGGCCTCGACGCGCTCGTTCAGCGGCTCCGCCAGGCCGACGACGGCTGGCGCCGCGACGTCCTCGACGGAATGGCCGCTGCCTTCCGCGGCTGGCGTCGCGCGCCCGCCCCTCCCGCGTGGCCCGAGACGGCGACGGCACTCGCGTCGAGCGACGACGAGTCGATCCGTGCGCTCGCGAGGGATCTGTCGGTCGTCTTCGGCGACGGTCGTGCTCTCGATGAGATCCGCCGCCTCGTCACATCCGCCGACGCCGGCCTCGCCGCGCGCCGCAACGCGATCCGCACGCTCGTCGCGAACCGCCCCGACGATCTCGCTCCGCTTCTGCAGCGCCTCATGAAGAACCGCGACCTCGCGCTGGACGCTGTGCGCGGCCTGGCGGCAGTCGACGACCCTCGCACACCGGAGACGATCGTCGCTCAGTTCGAGCTATTGCGCTTCGACGCTCGCGCCGAGGCGATCACGACCCTGGCGTCTCGCCCGCGGTGGGCGCGAGTGCTCCTCGAGGCGGTCGCGGACGGGAGAATCGCCCGCAACGCGGTCGTCGCGCTGCAGATCCGCCAGATGCGCAATCTCGCCGATGCAACCGTCCATCGCCTCATCGCAGAGATCTGGCCCGGCCTCGAGAACGCTCCCGCAGACAAGAAGAAGCGCATCGAAGCATTCCGCGCCGCGCTGACGCCCGAGCGCGTGGCCGCAGCGGATCGATCGAACGGACGTCGCCTCTTCCGCGACTCCTGCGCGTCGTGCCACCGGCTCTTCGGCGAAGGAGGTACGTTCGGCCCGGATCTCACCGGCGCGCATCGAACCGATATGACCTATCTGCTCGAGAATATCGTCGATCCGAGCGCCCAGGTCGCAGAGGAGTTCCGCATGGCGACCGTCGTTCTCGCGGATGGTCGCGTGGTCAATGGAGTCGTCGTCGAAACGTCTGACCGCGCCACTACGCTCGCCACGCCGACCGAACGCCTCGTGTTCGAGCGCGACGAGGTGCTCGCGACGACGCCGTCGACGCTCTCGATGATGCCCGAGGGGCAGCTCGAGATCCTGGCGCCCTCCGAGGCGGCCGACCTGATCGCGTACCTGATGGCGACCGCGCAAGTGCCGCTGCCGAAAGACGCGACACGCGGAACGCGGCCATCGCGAATCAACGCTGCGGCAGGTACGCGATGAGAACGGAGTAGGCCAGCACCATCTCCTGCGCGCGCTGGCGCCAGTCGAGGTGCTCGACCGCCACTTGTCGCAGGCGAGGCGGAAGTGCGCGCACCTCAGGGTCGCCGAGCGATTTGCTGATCGCGCGGGCGATCGACTCGATGCGCGCCTCCGGATCGACCGGCAGCTTCATCCGCTCCGCCACGTTGTCTCCGAGAAGTCGCGCGAGGTCGTCGACCCCGTCGCGGAAGCCGCTGAAATACGAGACGAGCGGCAAGACACCGCTCGCGAGCGACTCCATCAAGACGAGCGGGTACGCCTCGGGAATGACCGACGGAAAGACCGCCAGATCCGAGCAAGGAAACACGTATCGCAGGCTCTGCTCGTCCAGGCGGCCGAGGAACCAGACGTGCTCATCGAGTCCTCGTGCGTCCTCGAAGAGCTGCCGGCGGCGCGCGTCGTCGGCCAGGAATGCCGCGACATCTTCCCACGGCCCCGTCAGCTCGTTGCGGTCGAGGTCCATTCCGCGCGCGCAAAGCTCCGTGAGGAGTGCTTCGTCACCGGTCGACAGCGCGGTCACGAGCGCCTCGAGAACCTCGCGATACGAACCCGAACCAACGACGACGAGGTGGGCATTCGGCCGCTCGCGCAGAACCTCGGGGAGTGCGGTGATGACGCTCTGAAGGCCCTTGCCCACGGTCAACGCACCGACGAACAGGAGGATGTCCTCGTCCCATGGGATCGCGGCGATGCGGTCTGCGAGGTCCGCGTCGGCGACCGAGTGATCGTATGCTTCGCGATAGACCTGAGTCGCTTCAACGCCTTCGTCCGCAAGACGCTGAGCGAGCTCGGCGCGCTGCGACGCAGTCTTGCCTCCCGGCGCGGGCGTGCAGATCTGAGCGATCGCTTCCTGCCGAGCAGCACGCGCCACCGGCATGAAGACCCGCGTGTCCACGCCGACACCGATGATCTGCGTCTTGCGTAGGATCTCGTCGCCCTCCTCCGGGAAGAGCGCGACGATTCGATCCCGCACCTCGCAATTGCCGGTGATGACCCCGTCCGCGAGCAGAAGCGCCTCGAGGGCGCGGTTTCGGTACCGCGAGTCCGCCTTCACGGTGTACTCGATCGAGCTGCCGTGCGGGAAGATAATCAGCGGTGTCGACGTCACGGTGCACGCCTTCAGGGCGGCGACCGGTTGGTACACGAGATGATTCGCGTGTAGGACGTCGAGCTCGACTTCCATCAGGATGCGCGTCAGAACCGACGCGGTCAGGCGGTGGTACTCGCCGAGCTCGTCGTCGGTCAGCGAGACGAACGACTTGACGTTCCCGGCGCGCTGCTTGTCCGTCAGGAATACCGGCCGAACGTCACCGTGCGGCAGGACGTGAACCGTCGTACCGACGATCTCCCCCTCGTCGGTGCGATCGAACAGCGTCGTCGCGCCGTCCGGCGTCCAAGTCACCGCCCGCGATACGAACGCGAACGCGCTCGGGTCGGGCTCCCGGCAGATAACGTGAACTTCATGCCCGGCTTCAGCGAGAAAACACGCGAGATGCCGCGTGTACTCGTTGCTGCCGGAGCCGGTCAGCTCGTAACCGTGAAACAGGCCAATACGCATCAGGCGCGCCCCCTCGCACACCATCGGTTCACCATCATCCGATGCCTCCATCTCCCGCCCCATGCATCGGCATTCCGAGGGCGATGCCGGAGCGGGTTCCGCGGAGGCGGCGAAGATCGTGAATCGGGACGCGTTCCGGTATCGCCCGAAGGAGCCCGGAGCGATTGACCTCGAGTCTAGCGGTTCTGCGACGGGGAGGCCGCCGTTGAACCGCCAAACTCGAGTTGCCGAGTAGCGTGTGCGACGCCGGTTCGGATTCGGTCGCCTACCCGCTCGTGCGCCGCCGGCACTCGTCCAGAATCGCGGCCGTGGCGCTGGCGCCGACCCGCGTGACGCCGATGGCGCGCACGACCAGCGCGCGGTCGAGGTCGCGGACGCCGCCCGCGGCCTTCACCTGCACCTTGTCGGACGTGTGGGCGACCATGAGCCGCAGGTCATCATCCGTCGCGCCGCCGGTACCGTAGCCGGTCGAGGTCTTGACCCAGTCGGCGCCGACGTCGGTTGCGATCTCGCACAGACGAATCTTCTGATCGTCGTCGAGATAGCAGTTCTCGAAGATCACCTTGACCTTCTGGCCGGCATCGTGAGCGACATCGACGACCGTCCCGATCTCGTCGCGCACGTATCCCCACTCGCCCCCGAGGACCTGGCTGATATTGCTGACCAGGTCGAGCTCCTCGCAGCCGTCCTCGAGAGCGCGCAACGACTCCTCGCGCTTGATCTCCGTCGTGTGTCCGCCGTGCGGAAAGCCGATCGTCGTGCTCGCCCGAACCGTGCTTCCGCGCAGGATATCGGCACAGCGCTCGAGCCAGTACGGCATGATGCAGACACTGGCAACGTCGTACTCGAGAGCCAGCCGGCACCCAGCCTCGAGCTCCGCAGGAGTCAAGGTCGGCTTGAGCAGCGAGTGGTCGATCATCTTCGCGATGTCCGCGTAGACGAGATCCGTGTCAGGCGTTTCCATCTCGTCATCGACCTGGAATGAAGTTTCGCAGGTACGTCAGGCTTTGACGCAGAGAGTCCTTGCGCGCGTCGAGGGAATGCTCGTAGGCGCGGTCCTCGACCTCGACGCAGACGGGGCCGCGGTATCCGACGTCGGTGAGGACCGAGAAGAACCGCCCCCACTCGATATCGCCGAGCCCCGGCAGCTTGGGCGTGTGGTACGAGTTCGGCGTCGCGAGAATACCGACATCGTCCAGCTTCTCGCGGTCCAATCGCACGTCCTTGGCATGAACGTGATGCAATCGCGACGCGAATTCGCGCAGCGGACGGATCGGATCCATGTGCTGCCAGACGAGGTGCGACGGATCGTAGTTGAGGCCGAAGTGCGGGCTCGGAATCGCCTCGTACATGCGGCGCCAGATCGCCGGCGTCGTCGCGAGGTTCTTGCCTCCCGGCCACTCGTCATCCGTGAAGAGCATCGGGCAGTTCTCGATGCCGATGCGCACGTCGCACCCCTCGGCGACGGCTATGAGCGGCCGCCAGGTGTCGAGAAAACGCGGCCAGTTGTCGTCGACGGAGCGCGTCCAATCGCGACCGACGAACGTGTTCATGCGGCCGACGCCCAGGACACCCGCAGCGCGAATGACTTTCTCGATGTGCGCGGCCGCGGCCGATGCTTCCGCCTCATCGGGCGACAGCGGGTTCGGGTAGAACCCGAGGCCGCTGATCTCGACGCCGCTCGACGCCGCGAGGTCCCGCACGCGGGCCGCTGCGGCCGCGTCGAAGTCGACGACGTCGACATGCGTGATGCCGGCGTATCGGCGCTCCGCCTTGCTCGGCGGCCAACACATCAGCTCGACACAGTCGTAAC
>CAYMRB010000599.1:0-4951 GCA_964392615.1 uncultured Planctomycetia bacterium
CGCGTCGTCGGGCCGATCATCGTGGCCGGACTGCATGCTCACCGAAAGGACACCGACGACTGATGGACTCCACTCGCAAGACAAGGCTGGGCCCGGCTCTCATTGCCGGGGTGATCTCCGTGCTCGCCATCGCCGGCATTCTCTGGCTCTGGCAACCCTTCCATGATCCCGGCCCCTCGTCGTCGAGACAGCACGTCGGCCACGTCATGCGCTCGACCGGCGAGCGTGGAGCTACGGTCTCGAAGACGCACGGGACGGAGACCGAGGCGATGAGTGTCCCGCTTCGGCGCGCGAGCATCGAGCTGCGGCCGACGGAGCCCGAGAGGAGCGCCGACGTGGCGTCGGTCCTCGATGAGCTCTCCAAGCTCTACGGCCCGGCGGGCAAGCTGAGCTGGGATGAGGCTCGTGTGCTGGTAGCGACGCGCAAGAGCACGACGGAAGCCCTGGTCGCTCGCCTGGCGGCACTCGGGCGGGGAGGAGCCGCTGCGATCGCGAGTCGGTACGAGGAGGCGACGACGCGAGGACGCCTCCTTCTCGTCCGGGGATTGGAGCAGGTTCAGGACCCCGAGACGCCCGAGGTGCTCGGGGCTCTCCTCGAGCGGGAGGAGACCTTCAGCCTGCGCCGAGCGCTGGTCGTCGCCCTCGGCAAGCGGCGCGAGCCCGCCGCGGAGGCAGTCCTCGGAAGGGTCCGCCGGAGCGCAGAGGACTCGCGGCTCCGCACGGCTTCGGTTCACGCGCTGTCGGGACGGGCCGACGCCTTGACCGTACTCGCGGAGACCGTCCGCAACGATCCCGATCGTCGGGTCCGGAAGGAAGCGGTTCGGGCGCTGGGCCTCACCGGCGACAGGAGAGCCCTGGCCACGTTGAATGAACTCGCCCGAGGGGAAGCGGTGGAGCCCTCGGTTCGCGCGAGTGCGATCCAGGAGCTCGCGCGCTCGTTTCAAGACGCGTCACTGGAGGCTCTCGGCAGCCTCCTCGCGGACGAGGATGAGCACGTCCGCGCCGGCGTCGTGAGCGCCCTCCGGCGCCTGCACTCTGAAGAGGCCACCGCTCTCCTCGAAGGAGCGGCCGCCAACGACGACTCGGCGGTGGTGAGACGTCGGGCGCGAGCAGCTCTCGATGCCGCGCCGATCGCGGCGAGCCGCAGCCCCCCTCCGGATCGACTCGCGGACAGCTGATCTGTCCGAGTCGAGCTCGCCGCGACCGCGAGGTCTACTTCGACAACGTTCACGTGACGCGCCGTCCAGACCCCTGACCGTCGGCGTCAGTCAAGGTGACCCGAGTGGCGCGATCTCGATGGCCGCGACCTGCGGGCAGTCGAGATAGTGCGAGAACTGCAGGTCGAGGACCCCGTCGCGGACCTCGGTCTCGAACGCGTGCTGCGACGCGGTGCGGATCGCCGGCTGGAAGCTCGCCAGCACCTCGCGGCCTTCGAGCAGCACGTCGAACGTCCTCCTTCCGGTCTTCTCGTAGAAGACCTCGGCGAAGTGCAGCGTCACGGTGTAGCGGCCCGGGGGCAGCGGAATCCGGTACCCGGGCGGCTGCTGCGGTGACTCCGTGAACCAGCGCTCGGTCCGGTACAGCGGATCGTCCGCGGTGGCCTCGATGTCGTCGGTGCACGGCCCCTTCGCGCCTCCCTCCCCGTCGCCGAAGTGACGGTATCCCCCGACGAAGAAGCGGTCCCGCGACCACTTCTCGTCGGTCGTCGGGCTCTCGTAGTCGAGACCGCCGCAGTTGACCCGCAAGACGGTCTCCTTTTCGAGCTGCTCGAGGAGCCAGCGAACGTCCGCGGCCGGGCTCTTCACGTCGGCGTCGGCGCAAGCGTCAGCGTCGATCGGGAACGACGCGAGGGTCTCGGACGCGTCGCGCCCGAGGTACACGAACTCCAGCGTGCACCACGACTCCCACAGAGCCGCCGTGCGCTCGTCCGCGTTTTGGACGTTCCGAAGTCTCGCGCCGAGGAACGCTTCGGTCGCGTGCAGGTACTTCCGCAGGCGCTCGCGAAGCGCCTGGCTGAGCGCCGCGACGAGCGGCTCGAACCGTGGCAGCACGCGAACGAACTCGGCGTCGTTCTCCGCCTCGACGACCGACAGCGCCGTGCCGAGGGCCCTCTCGGCCTCCTCTGCACGCCCCAGCCGGTGGTGGCACATCGCGAGGCGGAGCAGGTCGCCGCCACGCCCGGGGCCGTCGAGCTTCGACGCCATGAGCGCGGCGCGCTCGAACGTGGCGGCCGCCTCGTCGTAGCGACCCGCGCGTTCGTGGGCGACGCCGAGAGATCGGAGGTGCTGCGGCTCGACCAGCTCGTCCACCGTCGGAAACGCGACGACGATCGCGTTCTCGCCACCGTCGTCGACGCAGCCCCAGCCGATGGTGCCCCACTTCGCTTCCGGGTCGGCGACGAGGGGGCTCTCGAAGAGCTGCCACTCCCCGATCGCGACCAGGCCCTGTCGCGAGAAGTAGCGCTTCTTCCCGTATCCGGGCCACAGCGGCGCGCCCTGCGCCGTCGTGAACCGGAGGTCGAACTTCTGCTCGCTCCCGTCCGCGTTCGCGCTCTTCACCCAGACACCCGCGCGGTATCGCCGGGCCGGGCTCATCGCAAAGCCCGCGTGACTCGAGAAACCGCCCGCACCGACCAGCTTGCGCGCGCGATGCACGACGGCGTTGCCGGCCTTGCTGCCGGGAAACACCTGATCGGCATCGACCGAGACCGCCTCGATCTCGAGCTCGCTCCCCGTGCCCGCCAAGGCGCCCCAGAAGTCGGGTACGGCGCCGGAGACGTCGCCGGACCAGAGGCCTGCGACGCCCGTGAGGTCGCCGCCCGGCAGCACGGGCTCCGTCGTCCACAGTTCGTCCTTCGCCGCGGTCGGCGGCGGCGAAGGATCGGACGGTGACGGCTCGTCCGTAGCCGGGCACGGCGGCAGATCGAGATCGAGATCCATGGCGGCGAGACGGGTGCGGATGCGCCGGAGATCCCAGAGTCGGACGTCGTGGTGACCGACCATCGCGGCGATTTGCCGGCCGTTCTCGCCGACGGCGACCCGCACGATCCGGCGCGAATCGGGCGTCTCGAGCCTCGCGACCTCGCCCGCGGATTCGCCGGCCGAAATCACCGTCACGTCGAGGAGTCGTACGCCGCCCGGCGGGTCGACGACGGCGAGCAGGCGGCCGTCGGCCGAGAAGTCGAACGACGTACCGTACTTCGTCGGAACCTGTTTCGGGAGCTCGGCTGCGAGCTCCCAGCTCGGGACACGCCGGAACTGGAGTCCCGCGCCCGACGCGATGACCAGCCACTGGCCGTTAGGAGAGAAGCGAATCGTCGCGGAGTATCCCGGCAGGTCCTCGCCGACCTGGCGGCCGGCGGCGATGTCCCAGACCTTGACGCCGTGCTGCTTCCACCCCGCCGTCGCGAACCACCGACCGTCCGGGCTGATCGCGAGCTTCTCATGGTGGGGGTACGATGCGAAGTCCGTCTGCTTCGTGGGATCGTCGACGTCCAGGACGCGAAACCGCCGCGGATCCTGCTTGTCCATGAACGCGATCGTGCGCCCGTCGGCCGCGAGGTGGGCCTGGGTCGTCATCGTGGTTCGCCACAGCGGCCGCGAGGGGCCGACGGTCACGCGGAGCCCGCCCGCCTCGTCTGGCGAACCTCGTTTGCAGGCGATCGGCCACTCGCAAACGCCGCCCATACCGCTGGTGATCAGTCGGTCTCCGTCCGGTGGGAACAGGGCCCAGACGATTCCGAGCGGTAGGTACGCCACCGTCTGGCCGGTTCGCACGCTCCACAGACGCACTCCCTCCTCGGACGACGTCGCCAGCCAGCGGCCGCGCGGATCGAGGGAGAGATAATTCAGCTTCCGCCTGGGCCGGGGCGCTGACGTGCGGAGCGTGCGGAACTCGTCACCGGGTGTCCATCGCAGGATCTGGGTCGCCGTGACGCTCCGGATGCCGACACGAGCCGCGTCGCGACTGAAACACGCGACCCGCCGGCTCGGAACGCTCAGGAGCTGCCTGCCGGTCCACGCGTCCCAGAAGACCGCCGAGTCCCGGGCTTGAGCGGACAGCAGACGGCCGTGCGGGTCGGCCGACACGTCCTGCGGAATACTGGTTTCGCAGTCTGCCAAGACCGCCGGCTCGTCGGGCCGCGACAGCTCCCAGGCACAGACGCTGCCGTCGTCACAGGCCGCGGCTATCGCTTCCCGCTCGGCAGGCCAGGCGATCCGGTAGGCGACGGCCGAGTGCTCGAGAGTCGCGAGGACTTCGCCGCTCAGCACGTCGAGGACGCGGATTTCGGGCCGCGAGTACAGCGCGACCGCGATCCGGGTGCCGCTCGGATCGAACACGAGGTGGCGCATCGCCGCGCCCACATGGATGCGCTTCCACTCGCGACCGGCAGCCACGTCGTAGATGAAGATCGACCCGTCTTTGCGGCCCGCGGCGAGCCACCGGCCTGTGCCGCTGAAGCCGAACCCGCTGGAGTACACCCCGTCCCGGACCGACAGGACGGTCGCCCCGCTGTCGAGATCGCAGACGCGGAGCTCGTTGCCGCCGATCCGCAAATCGTACTTGACCACCAACCGGCGGCCGTCGGCGCTGAAGCGGGGTACGGCCCAGGAGCCGCCCGGACCGGGCAGCCGTCGCACCTCGTGGTCGTCGGAGGTCCGCCGCACGCTGATGTCGAGCGTCGACTTCGCGACCACCGCGTAGCGCTCGAGGTCCGCGTCGAACTCGATTCTCAGCGCATCCGCCGGCCGTGGCCACGCCGCGATCGGCTCGAGGTCCGTGACCGCCATCGCCGCGATCGCCTCGTTGCGCAGATCTGCCGACGGCCGAATTTCGGCTGCCTTGGCCAGCACGGCAAGACTCTCGACCCCCTGCCCGACCTGGCCACCCCGGCGGTTCGCCTGCGCCTGGCGGTAGTAGGCCTCGCGCAGCGTCTCGCGCAGCTCGAAGG
>CAYMRB010000600.1:0-4923 GCA_964392615.1 uncultured Planctomycetia bacterium
GACGCTGAAACCGATCACACATGCAATTCGACCGACTGCACGTCCCCCGCGCCCACATCCAGCACTCCTGCGGCGTCGGCGACGGAATCGCGAAGCCGACGGGGTCGAACAGCGAGTTCAGCAGGGCGATCGCATCCGTCACGATCACGTCGCCGTCGGCGTCGATATCGCATCCCGCGAGGCACGGTGGCGTGATCGCGCCCGCGAAGAGATAGCGGACGATCGCGATCGCGTCGGAGATGTCGACGCGCCCGTCGCCGTTGCAGTTGCCACGCGAGAACGACGGCGGCTCCTGGCCAGGCCGGTGGATGACTCCGGGGGAGCCTCCGAGCAGCAGCGACTCCGACCACGCGCTCGCGCGATCGTTGTCGAGGTTCTCCTCGACGCCACGCAGCTCGAGGCTGTAGCCGAGTCCGTCCGCTCGCCCCGGCCACGGTCGCTCGTTGTCGTAGCGCAGGAAGTCGATCGTTGCCGGATAGCCCGGGCCCGCATCGCGGACGCGCAGCTTCTCGCCGTCGTTGTCCAGCTGGCCGGGATACGGCCCGAAGACCCGTGCCGGTCGGCCGTGTCGAAGCTCGAAGATCACCGGATCCTTCGCGACGATGATGACCTCGTCGCGGAACACCTCCGTGCCGCCCGGGAACGCGAACTCCGTGACCGTGCCGTCCGGATTCCTCGTGTGCAGCCCTTCGATCGTCCAGCCGCCGATGTCGATGTCGTCGCCGGTGTTGTTCCACAGCTCGAGGTACTCGGCGTCGTCCGCGCCGCCGACCGGGTTGTACATGACCTCGGTGATCTTCAGACGATCATGCCCTCGGAAGCCCTCCTGCGAGCGCAGGTCGTTGACGAGGTAGTTGTGGCGGATCGCGATGTGATCGCGCACGCGCTGGATGTTCGGCAGGAAGCCCGGAGGCGCGCTCGGATCGTTCCCCGACGGGCCGGAACGCGGCCACATGGCGATGTCCGCATCGACCTCGTCGATCAGGATGGCTTGCAGGCGCTGGATCCACGGTTCGTACAGATCGGGCGTGTACTTCTCGTGGAGCACGTCCCACAGCCGCACGAGGTATGCGCGCCGGAAGTGCGATCCGGCATTGTAGAAGAACCGATCCAGCAGGTGGTTGCCCGTGCCACCGCCGCGCACGCGCGTCGTGTTCCAGATCGTCATGCCCGGGTTGTCCATCCGATCGTTCAGGACACCCAGGTTGCCGCCGTCCCAGCGCTTGCCGTACGCGAGGTCGAGATCCCACGGGGTCACCTGCCACTTGCCGCGCTCGGTGTCGTGGTACAGGTAGTGGTTCTTGTGCGGATAGTCCCGATTGTTGATCAGGACCTGCCCCAACTGATACTCGATGATCCGGTCGACATCCGTCTTCGTCTCGAAGAACTCGACGAGACCCGACGCGCTGTTCGTGTCGTGCATCTCGTTGAGGAAGTCGCGCAGATCCGTCGACGGCTCGCTCTCGTTCGTCTTCTTCTCGTACCTGCCGTCGCGTTCTTCGCGCGACGCCGTCGCCTTGTACAGGTTGCCTGCCGAGTTGAGGCCGTTGCGAGCGAGGAAGCGCGAGTCCGGATGCTCGTACTCGCAGTAGATGCCGAACGGGTCACCGTTCGCGTAGAGCCACGTGTACTCGTGATAGCACGCGGCCTGGTCCATCTCCGCGAACAGCGTCCACGTCATGTTCTCGCGGATGTAGGCCTTGTCCGTGTACAGGCTCTGCAGGTTGAGCTTGCGCTCGCCGCGGACGTATTCGTGCCCCTTGTTGAACTTGATCTTCATGAACTTCTTGATAACGCGGCCGTCTCCGCAGACGCTGCCGCCCCGCCGGCGCATCAGGACGTCCGGATACAGATCGCCGAGATACGCGACGTCGATCTCGCGGTACGTCGAGCAGTTGAGACCGGCGATCCAGCTGCGCGGGTTGCTCGAGGGCACGATCAAGTTGAGGATCGGCATCGAGTGCGGTCCCTGCGCGTCCGTCACGTAGAAGCCGTACGAGTCGACGGTATCCGTCCGCGGCGGGAAGTCGCGTTGCCCGCCCGGCCCCCGCACGCGGAAGCGGAACGTGACGGGCGTATCGTGCGGCTGCGGCGGAATGTCGGTGCCGAAGATCCCGTCGCCCGCGACGCCATCGTTCGAGAAGCCGTCGTCGAACATGTCGAGCTCTTGCGTGCCGCCGGCCAGGTCGGCGATCAACGTGACCTGGCTCGGCGCTCCACGCACCCGAGCGCTGATCGTCGTCCAGTCCGCGGAGGTCGGCTCCTGCGGGAAGCGGCTGATATTGTCGACGAACGGCGGCAGCGCCGCGCGCGCGACGTTGTTCGTCTCGCCGGGAGTCGTGTCGCCCGCTGCCCCGCCGCCGCGACGCCAGTAGATGCCGCGGCTCGGAGACGCCACCGACAGGCGCGCGAGAAGGTCGGAGCTCCCCGCGAGGTGCAAATAGCGGAACGTCAGGCGATACGTGACGTCGGAGGATCGATCGAGGGCCTCCGACGCCTCGCAGCGCACCGAGTTCGACGACCCCGTGCCGCCGTCGTCGGCGATGAGATGCAGCGCCTCGTCGTCCGCGCTCCACGTGCTACGAACGTGGTTGCCGCGTCCCTCGAACGGCGCGATGCCGCTGTCGAACGTTCCGTTCGGGATCAGGTTGACGCCGGGCTCGGCGATGTTGACGAGCTCGACGTCGTCGATCAGGAACTCGCCCGAATCGAGAATGTAGAGGTACAACCGGTCGCTCGTCGCCTGGCCGCTGACGGAGACCTGTTGCCACTCGACCGGACCGCCGCCGGCGTCGACCGCGCCGCTGTCCATCCAGCTCGCAGGATCGTCGGACACCGCGTCGGCGACGATCTTCTCGAGGCTGTAGCCAAACCCGTCCGCGGCGACGTGCCAGTCGCCCTGGTCGCGGTAGCGCACCGAGTCGACGAGTCGCCCGAACGAATCCACGACGGTGATGCGCTCGCCATCGTTCGATAGCTGGCCGGTCCAATCGCCGACGATCGCGCCACCCGCCGCGCCGATCTGACTCCGGAACGCCGTCTCGTTACGACACACGACCACGAACTCGCCCGGATCGAGCACGAGCGGATCGAAGCAGTAGTCGAACCCCTGCGTGAAGCAATAGCCGTCGAGGTCGATCGGCTCGCCTGTCGTGTTGACGAGCTCGACGTACTCGAGCTCCTCGTTGTCACCGGACGGGTGGTAGAAGATCTCGTTGATCGCGACGGCGGGCGGCGGCAAGTCCGGTGGCGGACAGGCCGTGGCCGCGTTCTCGGCGAGCGGCGTCGGCGGCTCGGCGACCCAATTATTCGGCTGATCGCCATCGAAGCCCGAGCAGAGCCGCTGCAACGAGGGCCCCGCCCCGTCGGCAGTCGTGTCCCACGGAGGATCGTCGTCGTACTGGACCTCGTCGACGATCGTGCCCGCGCGGTCGACGAGGGCGACCTTCTCGCCGCCGTTGTCGAGGGTCGAGTCGAGCCAGCCGTGGAGGTTCTCGACACTCAGACCGAACTCGGCAGCCAGCACCGGCGGATTGCGGCACACGACGAGGTAGCCGCCGGCCGCGATCGTCGTGCCGGCGCGCAGCTCGTGCCGGATGCCCCGCGTGAAGGCCCAACCTCCGACGTCGACCGCCTCGTCCGACGGGTTGTACACCTCGACGAACTCGTATTCCTGCGACTCGGCCGGATTGTAGTAGATCTCCGCGATGACGAGCTCGTACGCGTTCGGCTTGCCCGGCGGATCGTCGCACGCATCGCCGACGCCGTCGCGGTCCGTGTCGCGCTGATTGGCGTTCGAGTCGTCCGGACAGTTGTCGCATGCGTCGCCGATGCCGTCACCGTCCGCGTCATCCTGGTCCGCGTTCGGCTCCGTCGGACAGTTGTCGTCGGCGCACTGCACGCCGTCTTCGTCCGGGTCGCAGTCACCGTCCTCGATCGTCAGGCGGGTCGCCGATCCGTCCGAACCGTCCCCTTCGTCACCTCCCGGACCGACGGGCGTCAGCGCGACCTCGACGATGTCGTCCTCGACGAGCGCTCGCGTCACCGTCCGCGTCACTCCCGTCGTGTCGTTGCCCGCGATCGCCTGCGACTGGATCTCGGTGCCGTTGATGAGGAGGATCCCGGTGACACCGTTGCCGTTCGCGTTCTCCTTGCGCGCGTGCCAGGTGATCTCGGCGCTCGGCAGGTCGCGATCGCAGACCCAGCGCCGGATCGTCCAGTGCTCCTCGTTCGGCGCGCTGTTCGTGCCGTTCGGGTGCGTCGACTCCTGTCCGATGGTCGTCCACGGCGCGCGCTCTGCAACGAGACGCCAGATCGTGCCGCGCCAATGGTCGCCCTCGTCGAACGGAATGAACTCGCCGGTGGAGTAGCTCGAGTTGCCGTCGTCCGTCAGGTTGTAATAGCCGTTCCACCAATTGTTCGCGCCCTGGACGCCGGAATTCGACCAGTCCGTGGCGCTGTCCGCGACGACGTCGGCGCGGACACAGAGCGGCGCCGACGCAGCGAGCGTCGCGACGAGGAACCCGACACGGACGATGGACCGCATGCCGCGCGGCCTACATGGCAGTGAGTTCATAGAACTTTCGCGCACCGTCGTGCCGCCGACACCCGCGGCGACCCGAACAAATGGGGGTAATAGACAGATCTCGATACGAACGAACCGTGAGGGCCGCACTCGGCCGCCCTCACGGTCCACCCTATCACGCAGCTATCCCGGCCGCGAGCACCGGCGCCCTTGAGCGCCGGGCTCGCAGCCGGGACGGCTCAGAAACGACGATCAGGGACAGGTCTCGACTTCGCAGCCGAGCGCCAGGTCCCCCTCCTCGGTGCTGTGACCGCACTCCGGGAACGGAGCAGGGATCGGCGCACCACCGAGGAAGTTGAAGTTCAGCGTGTAGATCGCGTCACCGACCTGACCGACGA
>CAYMRB010000601.1:0-4922 GCA_964392615.1 uncultured Planctomycetia bacterium
CGAGCGCTCTTCCGATCTCACCTCCGCCGGAATCGCCACGCGCGCGCGACCGCCGGGGCGCACGCCGACGCCGACGCCGACTCCGGCTCCGACACCCCATCCCCTCATCTCCTCACGCGGTTGCATCGCTCGCCGCGGGTCGGGAGAATGGCGGTCCGGGATACAAATCGCGCGGGGAGTGCGCGCGACAACTTTTCACAAGCCGGGTGACCATCTTTCACAAGCCGGGTGACAGTGTCTCGGCTCTCGCTTCTCCGGACGTCGGATGCCCCATGCTCGCAATGCCTGAACACCGGGCGATCGGTCGCTTCCTCGGCCGCACGCCCATGGCTCTCCTCGTGGCGGTCTCGATCATCACCGCTTCACTGGCGCTCTCGAGCCTCCGCGCCGGTGACGACGTGGACGTGTCATACGAACACGACATCGAGCCGATCTTCTCCGCGCGCTGTTTCAAGTGTCACGGCGGCGTCAAGCGGCGCGGCGACCTCAGCCTGCTGACACGGCAAGCCGCGACGGCGCCGACGGAGTCCGGCAAGCCCGCGATCGCACCCGGCGAGCCCGACGAGAGCGAGCTGATCCGCCTCGTGTCGATCGGCGACGAGGACGACGACGCGGACGAGAAGATGCCGCCGCGCGGTGATCGTCTCACCGCCGAGGAGATCGACAAGCTGCGCCGCTGGATCGCGGCCGGCGCGCAGTACACGGGCCATTGGTCGCTGCAGCCCATCACCCTTCCGGAGCCGCCGCCCGCGCGGGAGGACACGAACGCGAACGACGGCATCGATCGCTTCGTCCGCACGCGCCTCGCCAAGGGAGGCCTGCAGGCGAACGGCGACGCCGATCCGTACACGCTGATCCGTCGCGTCAGCCTCGACCTCACCGGTCTGCCGCCGACCCTCGCCGAGGCCGAAGCGTTCGCTGCCGACCCGTCGACGCAGGCGTGGGAGGCCGTCGTCGATCGCTTGCTCGAATCGCCCCACTACGGCGAGCGCTGGGCGCGCATGTGGCTCGACATGGCACGCTACGCCGACACCCAGGGGTACGAGAAGGACAGCCGCCGCACGATCTGGCGATTCCGCGATTGGGTCGTCGACGCGTTCAACCGCGACTTGCCGTACGACCGCTTCACGATCGAGCAGATCGCCGGCGATCTGCTGCCCGAGCCGACAACAGATCAGCTCATCGCGACCGCGTTCCATCGCAACACGATGACGAACACCGAGGGCGGTACGGACGACGAGGAGTACCGTGTCGCCGCCGTCATGGATCGGGTGGCGACGACGTGGCAGGTGTGGATGGGGACCACGTTCGGTTGTGTACAGTGCCACAGCCACCCGTACGATCCGTTCACCCACGAGGAGTACTACCGCTTCTACGCGTTCTTCAACCAGACCGCCGATCGCGACCAGCCGAACGAGCACCCGACCGCGCCGACGCCGACCGCGTCGGATCTCGAGGAGAAGAAGCGTCGCGAAGAGGCTGTCGCGACAGCGCGCGCGGAACTCGAACGCGCTGACGACGCGAGTCGCGCGGCCGCAAAGAAGAGGCTCGACGAGGCCGAGAAGCGCCTCAAGTCGTTCCGACCGACAACGACGCCGGTCCTGCGCGAGCTGCCCGCGGACAAGCAACGCACGACGCACATCTTCGTGCGCGGCAGCTTCCTCGCTCCGGGCGACGAGGTGACGGCCGGCGTGCCCGAGTCGCTGCACGCGTTCCCGAAGGACGCGCCGCAGAACCGCCTCGGTGTCGCGCAGTGGATCGTCGATCCGCAGAACCCGCTGACGGCGCGCGTCGCGGTGAATCGGTTCTGGGAGCACCTGTTCGGCACGGGCCTCGTCGAGACGCCGACCGACTTCGGCACCCAGGGCGGCATGCCGTCGCACCCGGAGCTTCTCGACTGGCTCGCGCATCGGTTCGTCCACATGCACGGCTGGAGCGTCAAGAAGCTGCTGCGCGAGATCGTGCTGTCGGCCACCTACCGCCGCTCGTCGCGCGCGACGCCCGAGTCGATCGAACGCGACCCGCTGAACCGTCTGCTCGCGCGCGGTCCGCGCTTCCGCGCCGAGGCCGAGATGATCCGCGATCAGGCCCTCGCCGTCAGCGGCCTCCTGTCGCGCAAGCTCGGTGGCCCGAGCGTCATGCCGGCGCAGCCCGAGGGCGTGTGGCAGGTCGTCTACAGCGGCGACCGCTGGAAGACGAGCGCAGGTGAGGATCGCCACCGCCGGGCGCTCTACACGTTCTGGCGCCGCACGAGCCCCTATCCGTCGATGGTCGCATTCGACGCGACGAGCCGGGAGTACTGTGCCGTCAGCCGCGTGCGGACGAACACGCCGCTGCAGGCGCTGGTGACGTTGAACGACCCCGTGTACGTCGAGGCGGCGCAGGCGCTCGCGCGCCGGGTTCTCGCCGAGACGGGCAACGACCACGACCGCGACGCGCGCATTCGACTCGCTTTCCGCCTGGCCCTCCTGCGCCCGCCAAGGGACGCGGAGACCGCGCGCCTCGCGGCGCTTCTCGACAACGAGCGCGCGCACTACCGAAGCGACCGCAAGCAAGCCGAGCGCGTCGCGACCGCGCCGATCGGCCCGGCGCCGGAAGGCGTCGACATCGCGGAGCTAGCGGCGTGGACGGTCGTCTGCAACGTGATCCTGAACCTCGACGAGTTCCTGACGAAGGGATAGGCGCCGATGAACCGCTACCTCGACCACGTCCAAACCCAGACGCGCCGACATTTCTTCGGTCAGTGCGCCGTCGGCATCGGCGCGGCAGCCCTGTCGTCGATGCTCGGCGACGATCTCGCCGCGGCGGATCCCGCGCGATCGGCGACCCGTCCCCTCGCGCCGCGCGCTCCCGACTTCCCGGCGCGCGCGAAGAGCGTCATCTACTTGCACATGGCGGGAAGCCCGCCACAGCAGGAGCTGTTCGACCACAAGCCGACACTCGTGAAGCACAGCGGCAAGGAGTGCCCGAAGGAGTTCCTGAAGGGCGAGCGCTTCGCGTTCATCAAGGGCACGCCGAAGCTGCTCGGCACGCCATACGAGTTCGCGCCGCGCGGCGAGAGCGGCACGCTCGTCTCGGAGCTCCTGCCGCACCTTTCGGGCGTGATCGACGACGTCGCCGTCATCAAGTCGATGCGCACCGAGTTCTTCAACCACGCGCCGGCGCAGCTCTTCCTGCACACCGGCGTGTCGCGGTTCGGCAATCCGAGCATGGGGTCGTGGCTGACGTACGGTCTCGGATCGGAGAGCCAGAACCTGCCGGGGTTCGTCGTGCTGGTCTCGGGAGACAAGACGCCGAGCGCGGGGAAGAGCGTCTGGGGAAGCGGATTCCTTCCGTCGGTGTACCAGGGCGTCCAGTGCCGGACGAAGGGCGATCCCGTGCTGTACGTGTCGGACCCGGGCGGCATGGATCGCGCCGGGCGCCGGCGAACCCTCGACGCGCTGCGCGACCTCAACCGCATCGAGTACGAGAATCATCGCGACCCCGAGACGATCACGCGCATCGAGCAGTACGAGATGGCGTACCGCATGCAGCTCGCGGTGCCGGAGGTGATGGACATCTCGCGCGAGTCGAAGCGCACGATCGAGCTCTACGGCGCGAATCCCGGCGGCTCGTCATTCGCGAACAATTGCCTGCTCGCGCGGCGTCTCGTCGAACAGGGCGTGCGCTTCGTGCAGCTGTTCGACTGGGGCTGGGACAACCACGGCACTGGCAAGCACGACGACATCATGCACCAGCTGCCGAAGAAGTGCCGCGAGACCGACCGGCCGATCGCCGCGCTGATCGGCGACCTGAAGGAGCGCGGCCTGCTCGACAGCACCCTGATTGTCTGGTCGGGCGAGTTCGGCCGCACCCCGATGAACGAGAAGCGCAACAACTCGAAGTTCCTCGGCCGCGACCACCACCCACACGCGTTCACGACGTGGCTCGCCGGAGGCGGCATTCGCGGCGGCACGACCTGGGGGGCGACCGACGAGATCGGCTACTTCGTCGTCGACGGCGAGATGCACGTGCACGACTTCCAGGCGACGATCCTGCACCTCCTCGGCATCGACCACACGACGCTGACGTACAAGTTCCTCGGCCTCGACCAGCGGCTGACGAGCGTGACGCGGGAGTCGCACGTGAATCACGCGCTGATCGCGTGAGGCGGCAGACCGTCACTCGCACGCCCGGTACCGGCACACGCCGAGACCGTCCGCCGTCGGATCGACCCCGCAGACGTCGAGCCCCGGCGGCGGGATCTCGTTCGCGCCGACGAACAGCGTCTGCAGGATGCGGATGCCATCCGTGATCGACAACTCGCCGTCGTCGTCCGAGTCCGCAGCATCCGGGCACGCCGGCGGCTCGGTCGTACCGCGGAACAGGAAGTCGAAGATGCGGACCGCGTCAGTGATCGTTACGACGCTGTCGACATCCGTGTCGCCGCGACGAAACTCGTCGTCGCAGCCTGCACCGACGATCGGCTCGCCACCACCACACGGATCGGACAGCAGCACCGGGTCGAACGACAGGTCGCCACTCGTGAGCGACGCGTTGTGCACCTGCGCGGTGAACACGTTGTCGCCCGGGCGCAGGAGCGACGCATCGATCACGAACTCCTCGAACTCGTGTGCCTCGTGCGGAGAGCCCGCCTCAGCGTCGAACGGCACCTCGTCGCCGAGCTCCGCCATGTTCGGCGAGCGCGCCGCCTCGACGCCGTTGATCCACGCGACGAATCCGTCGTCGTAGCGCACGCGAAGCAGCAGACCCGGCACCTGCTCCAGATCGTCGACCGAGAACCTGTGCCGCAGGAGCAGCGCGAGGTAGCTCTCGCGCATGTCGAGGACCACGGTCTGATCGTCCTCGTCCCCGAACCCGAAGCCGGCCACGCCGCGGTTCCATGCCGCGTCGTCGAAGTCGAGCTCGCGCCACGCGCCCGG
>CAYMRB010000602.1:0-4908 GCA_964392615.1 uncultured Planctomycetia bacterium
GCCGGCAAACGACACCTGCGGCGGCATCATCGAGGTGACGATCCCGTCGACGACGGCCGGCACGACCTCGGGGGCGACCCCGGACGCGTTCCCGGCATGCGACATCCCGGCCGGCGAAGGCGGCGTGCTGTACTCGTTCACGGGTACGGGCAACACGACGATCGTGTCCACCTGCGGCGAGGGAACGACGATCGACACGACGCTGCACGTCTACTCCGGAGCGTGCGGCGGCATCATGCAGTGCGTCGCTGCCAACGACGACGCGTGCGAGGCGCAGGCGGAGTTGACGTTCGAGTCCGACGAAGGCGCGTCCTACATCGTCGTCGTCAGCGGCCCCGTAGCAGCCGACAGCGCCTTCGAGCTGACGGTCACCGAGCCGGCTCCGGCCAACGATGAGATCGACGGTGCGATATCCGTCGAGCTCAACACCACGACGCTCGGCTTGACTACGTTCGCGACAGTCGACACCCCGGAGATCGAGTGCAGTTCGCCTCCCACGGCGCCCGGCCTCTGGTACACGTTCGACAGCGCGCCGGGCAGCGAGGCGAAGGCGTTCGTGTACACGTGCGACACCGATCCGGAGGACGAGAACACGCCCTACGACACGAAGCTCACCGTGTGGGCCGTCGGCGTGGACGGCCTCGAGTGCATCGGCGGCAACGACGATGCCTGTGGCCTGCAGTCGGGCCTCGGGTTCGTTGCGACGCCGGAGACGACCTACTTCGTGCTCGTCCACGGCTTCGGCTCGAATACCGGCGCCTTCGAGCTGACGGTGGAATCCGAACTGCCGCCGGCGAACGACGCGTGCGACGGCGCGATGCCGCTGGATCTCGTGGAACTCCCGGACAGCGAGCTCCTGGCCGCCAGCGTCCCCGGCAGCACGATCTGGGCGTTCGACGACGCCGAGCCCGAGGATCTGACGTGCGGCACCTCGACCGGCGGCGGCGTCTGGTACTCGGCCGTCGGCACCGGCGCGCCGATGACGGCGTCATTGTGCAATTCCGCGGGCTACGACACGCGCATCAGCGTCTTCTCCGGCGTCTGCGGCGAGCTCGTATGCGTCGGCGAGAACGACGACGGCGAGATCCCGGGCGATCCCGATCCCATCGATTGCGGGCTGACCTCGCACATCGAGTGGGCGTCCGAGGAAGGCGCCGTGTACTACATCCTCGTCCACGGCTACGCCTCCAACGTCGGCGACTTCGATCTCACCGTGACGGCCGAGCTGCCCCCGGGCGGCCTGCAGCTGCCGGGTGACATGAACCAGGACGGCAACGTGGACGTCTCTGACGGTATCGCGCTCTTCGGCTTCCTGTTCCTCGGGAGCCCGGAGTCCATGCCGTGCGGTGACGGGACGGTCGAGCACGCGGCGAACGTTACGCTGATGAACTGGGGCGACTCGGACGCGGAGATCGACATCTCCGACGGTATCGGGCTGCTGCAGTTCCTGTTCGGCGGGGGCGCGCCTCACGTCCTCGGCCTGGAGTGCATCCGCATTCCGGACTGCCCGGAGATCTGTGTCGGTGAGGATATCTGATCCGACGCACTCGTTCTGACGTCGCCGACCGGTGACGGAAAGCCCGGCCTCCTTCGGGAGGCCGGGCTTTTTCTGTGTTCGGTGCTCACCGCTCGAATCGACGGCGCTCAGCGCGCTTGTGGCCCCGGCCTGCGCGGCCGGTCACCGCGCCCGTCGTCGCTGGCGCGACGGCTCGCACCTGGCGCTCGCACGAGCCGGCCACGCGTGATCGCGTCGTGTCCGAGCTTGTCGCGGACGCGATCCATCGCGGTGGCGATCTCCTCGGCGCGCTTCCACTCGTCCGCCTCGAACAGGTCGAGCTGGCGACTCGGCTCGGCGACGAAGCGCGACGTGCCGACCCCGAGCAGCCGCACGCGTCGCCCCCGGAGATGGACCCGCTGACGCCAGAGCTCGAGCGCCGCCGCGAAGATCTCCTCGACGACGCAGGTCGGCGAATCGAGCGAGCACGACCGTGTGACCGTCGTGAACTGCTCGTCGCGCACCTTCAGCTGCACCGTGCGGGCCCACAGCCCGGCTCGACGCACGCGGCAGGCGACGTGATCGCTCAGGGCGAAGATCTCGTCTTCGATCGCCTCGACGTTCGAGGCGGGAATGAACTCGCCGTAGGTCCGCTCCTGGCTGATCGACTTCGCCTCGCGATCGCAGACGACGGCGCGATCATCGACGCCGCGCGCGAGCCTCGCGAGGTGCCCGCCGTGCTCGACGCCGATCAGCCGCTGCAGATCGTCCGGCGGGATGCGCTGCAGGTCGCCGACCCTCTGGACGCCGAGCTCCCGCAGTCGCTCGGCACTTCGCGGCCCGACGCCCCACAGACGCCGTACCGGCAGCGGCGCCAGGAAGGCCTCGATGGCGGACGGCTCGGTCGGCACGACGACGACCGCGTCGGGCTTGCGCAGATCGCTCGCGAGCTTGGCGAGGAATTTGTTCGGTGCGACGCCGATGGAGCACGTCAGCCCGCCCGTCTCACGGTGCACGCGCAGCCGGATCTCCTCGGCGATCGCCTCCGCCGCGTCGGTCGCTGCCCCGACGGGCGCGTTCAGCGGCCGGCAACCGGTGACATCGAGAAACGCCTCGTCGATCGACAGCGGCTCGACGAGCGGCGCGTACTCGTCGAAGATCGCGAACACCTGGCGCGAAACCTCGACGTACCGCCGCATGCGCGGGCGCAGGAATACGCCGTCGGGGCACAGCCGCACGGCGGTCGAGGCGGGCATGGCGCTGTGGATGCCGAACCGGCGCGCGACGTAGTTCGCCGTCGACACGACTCCATGCCCCTGCGGCGTCCCCCCCACGATGACCGGACGGCCGCGGAGCGACGGGTCGTCGAGCTCCTCGATCGCGGCGTAGAAGGCGTCCATGTCGACGTGCAGGATGCGCCGAGGAACCGCGGATCCCGCGTCGTCGCAGTCGGGCTCGGACGGACCTTTTCGGGTAGACACGTGTGTTCGGCGTTCCTACACTGCGACGCCGCATCCAGCGTCGACATCGTCGACATCGCAGCCGTCAGTATACGCGAGAGACTCGATCATGCTTCTCGGCGAAACGCTCGTCACCGTCACCGATTTGACGAAGAGCTTCGGCGACAAGGAGGTGCTGAAGAGCGCCACCTTCACGATTCACCGAGGCGCCCGCATCGGCGTGATCGGCCCCAACGGGACCGGCAAGTCGACATTCATGCGCGTCCTCGCCGGCGAGGAGACCGACTTCGGTGGCAGCGTCAAGACCCACCCGGAGGTCCGCGTCGGCTATATCGCTCAGGAGCCGCCGCTGGACGAGTCGAAGAACGTCCGCGAGAACGTCGAGGTTGGCCTGGCACGCATCCACGAGATGCTCGAGAAGTACGACGCGCTCAGCGAAGCCGTCGGCAACGAGGCCGATCCGGACGCGATGCAGAAGATCCTCGACAAGATGGGGCGCCTCCAGGAGGAGATCGAGGCGATCGACGCGTGGGAGTGGGAGCACCACCGCGACCTCGCGATGGAGGCGATGCGGCTGCCGCCGGCCGACTCCGCGGTCACGAACCTGTCGGGCGGTGAGAGGCGACGGATCGCGCTGTGCCGCGAGCTCGTCGCAAGCCCCGACCTGCTCATCCTCGACGAGCCGACCAACCACCTCGACGCGGCGACGATCGAGTGGCTCGAGGTCTTCCTCGATCAGTACCCCGGCACGGTGCTGATGGTGACGCACGACCGGTACTTTCTCGACAACGTCGCGAACTACATGGTCGAGCTCGAGAACGGCCGCCTGATGATCTACGAGGGCAACTACTCGGACTACCTCGAGAAGAAGGCGAAGATCATGGCGCAGCGCGCGCGTTCGGAGGAGCGCCGCCAGCGCATCCTCGAGCGCGAGCTGAAGTGGCTCAACTCGACGCCGGCCGCACGCACCGCGAAGAGCAAGGCGCGCGTCAAGGAGTACGAGAAGCTCGCCGACGAAGACGTCGTCGAGGGCCCCGGCACGGTTCAGCTCGTCATTCCGAAGGGCCCGCGGCTCGGCAACCGCGTCCTCGAGGTGCGCAACGTCCGCAAGGGCTTCGGCGATCGCGAGCTGATCCGCGATCTGAGCTTCGACGTCGTTCCGGGGCAGATCGTCGGCATCACGGGGCCGAACGGCGTCGGCAAGACGACATTGTTCCGGATGATCCTCGGTCAGGAGAAGCCGGACGGCGGCTCGATCGAGGTCGGCCCGACCGTCGAGCTCACCTACGTCGACCAATCGCGCGACGAGCTCAATCCGAACAAGACCGTCTACGAGGAGATCTCCGAGGGGCGCGACGTGATCCAGGTCGGCGGGCGCGAGTACCTGTCGGGCTTTCAGTTCAAGGGAGCCGCGCAGCAGACGCCGGTGGGGAAGCTCTCCGGCGGCGAGCGCAATCGCCTGCTGCTCGCGAAGACGCTGCGACGCGGCGCGAACCTGCTGCTCCTCGACGAGCCGACGAACGACCTCGACCTCGCGACACTGCGCGTGCTCGAGGAGGCGCTCGAGACGTTCGCGGGCTCGGCGATCGTCGTGTCGCACGATCGGTTCTTCCTGGACCGCCTCGCGAACTCGCTGATCATCTTCGAGGACGACGGCACGCAGCGCGTCTTCCCGGGCAACTTCGAGCACTACTTCGAGGTACACCAGCGCGAACTGGAAGAGGCCGGCGTCACGCAGGGCAAGTATCGCAAGTCGACCTACCGCAAGATGCGGAAGGGCTAGCGCTAGCAGCCTGTCCAAGAAACCCTCGTCAGGACCGAGGCCGACAGGCCGAGCCGAATGCGCCTCTGGCCGCCTCGCCACACTTCGTGAGCTTGGCCCTGCCGGGCCCGCTGAGAAGAGGGCCACCACAGAGGACACAGAGCTCCTAGCCCGGGCCTTGCCCGGAACCC
>CAYMRB010000603.1:0-4882 GCA_964392615.1 uncultured Planctomycetia bacterium
ATCGAGACGTCAAGCCGTCGAACATTCTGGTCGACGTGTCGCAGGATCCGCCGGTCGCCAAGATCATCGACTTCGGCGTCGCCAAGGCGGTCAACCTGCGTCTGACCGAAAAGACGATCTACACGGAAGCGGGGCAGATCATCGGCACGCCTGGCTACATGAGCCCCGAGCAGACCGACGCAGGCTCGGAGTCCGTCGACGCTCGCTCCGATGTCTACTCGCTCGGCGTCGTGCTCTACGAGCTTCTCGTCGGCGAGCTGCCACTCGACGTGACGCACGCCAGCTACGACGAGATTTGCCGCCGGATTCGCGACGAGACGCCACTGGCGCCTGCAACGCGCTGGAGCCGGCTCGATCACGGCCGCTCCGTCGAGTTTGCGAAGCTGCGCGGGGCCGATCCCACGACACTCGCACGTCGGCTGCGGAGCGATCTCGGCTGGATCGCGATGAAGGCGATCGACAAAGAGCCCGGCCGCCGCTACCCGAGCGCGGCAGACATGGCGGATGACATCGAGCGGTATCTGAAGAGCGATCCCGTCATGGCCGGACCTCCGAGTGTGCCCTATCGCGCCCGCAAGTTCGTCCGCAAACACCGGCGCTTTCTGACGACAGCCGCAATCGTCGTCGTCACGCTCGCCGCCGGCCTCGTGACGAGCGTTTGGTTCGCCCTCGAATCGTACGGTCACACGGTCCGCGCGGAAGCGAAGGAGCGCGAAGCGAACGGCAACCTGGCCCGGGCTCGACAGAAGGAGAAGGAGGCCGCGGACAGCCTGGTACTCGCGACGAGCACGTTTGCAAAGATCCTGCGACTCTCGGACGTCGAGGATCTCGAAGACCGACGGCGCGAGGCGGCGGCCATCTGGCCGGTGAGGCCGGATGACGCCGAACGTGTCGACAGGTGGGTGAACGCCGCGAAGAGCCTCACCGCAAGAGCCGCCGAGCACCACGCGACCATCGCGGAGCTCGAGACGTCGGCGGTATTCGACGATCTCACGCAGACGTGGAACTTCGCTGACGACGGAACGCGCTGGTGGTACGACACGCTCACGGAGCTGGTCGCCGAACTCGAGGCGTTCGGAGCGACGATTCGGCGCGTCGAAGCGGCGGTCGAGTTCGCTCGGTCGTGCTCCTACGAGTCCATCACCAAGCACCGCTCCGCGTGGGACGACGCGATCGCGTCGATCGCGAACGAGGCGAAGTGCCCTCTCTACCACGGCCTCGAGATCCGGCCGCAGGAAGGCTTGATTCCGCTCGGCCGCGATTCGAGCTCCGGCCTGTGGGAGTTCGCGCATCTGCAGTCCGGAGAACCCGCCTCGCGTGAGAACGGACAGCTCGTGCTGACTCCCGATACAGGAATCGTCCTGGTGCTGATTCCGCCGGGCGCGTTCCGCATGGGCGCCACCAACCCGTCGCTCAGCGTGCGCTGGATCGGTCGCATGGCAGGCGACCTCGTGGCCGGTCGCCGGCCGAGTCTGACCATCCCGATAACGAAGGTGTCCGCGAAACCGCTGGAGAGTCGCAACCGTGACGAGGATCTGTGGGCAGACTGGGACGAAGCTCCCGTGCACGAGGTCGTGCTCGCGCCGTTCTTTCTCTCGAAGTTCGAGATGACCCGAGCGCAGTGGACGCGAGCGTCGGAGCCGCCAGCCGACGGACGCGACCCGGAAGCCGACGCGGTCCTCCCGATCACCGGAGAGACCTGGACGGACGTGGATCGAATGCTGCGGCGATTCGACCTCTCGCTGCCGACGGAAGCACAGTGGGAGTACGCCGCACGAGCCGGGACCGCGACGCGCTGGTGGACCGGCGACCGCGTCGAGAGCCTCGAAGGCTTCGAGAACCTCGCTCCGCAGCCGGGGAGTCTCTCGGCACGGGCTGTCGCGGTGGGCACGCTGGCGGCAAATCCGTTCGGCCTGTACGACGTCCACGGCAACGTCAGCGAATGGTGCCGCGATCATTTCAGCTACTACGGACGGCCCGCGCGGCCCGGCGACGGAGAGCGCGAGTTGGGCGCGGGCAATCCGCATCTTCGGGTGCGACGGGGAGGGACGTTTCGCGACCGGGCGATCGGGGCGCGCTCGGGGAATCGCTCCAGAGCCTCGCGCGACTTCCACGCCGACGACCTCGGCGTTCGGCCGGCACGAGAGCTTCGGATCGACTGATCGAACTCGCCGCTGTGATCCGAACCCATGTGCCGCACTCCGGATTCTCGGGGCAGCCCTCGACAGGCACGCAGTCCGATCCCAGCGAGTGCGGGGAGCCGGCCCGGCCCGAGTCCGACGAGCTCGACGAGCCGACACTGTTCGCAGGGCCGTTCCCCAATCACGACGATCCCTGTAGCAGACGAGTCCCATTTCGGCCGCGTCTCCTGAAGAGACGACCGTCAATACCGTAGACGTGAGCAGCCGAAGACGGTCGTTCGCATGCGATCTTCTCAGAAACGAGTTGCCGAGAACTCCGAAGTGGCGCCAGGCTTCACCCAACGGAATTCCTCCGACGCGGGTCGGCCTGGATCGTGCTCGCAGCCCGGGTCGGCACTGTACTCGCCGCGAAACGTGCCGTCCGGTCGGGGCTCCACGGTCAGTTCGCCGAACCGATACGCGCCCTCGCTCCACAGCCCCTTGAACTTGCCGCGCCGCGCGTCCCACGAGAGTTCGATGCGACCTACGTCTCGTCCGTAGGTATCGGAGTAGGTGCCCTCGAAGCCGCCGCCGTCGCGCGGCTCGAGGATCACGGTGCCCCACCCGGGTCGCCCGCGCCACGTGCCGCTGAGGTCGGGCCCCGTCGTGTCGCGCGTCGACATCCAGAACGCGTACGCCGTCGCGACCGCGGTGATCGCCGCGACGACGGACAACGTCAACGCGATCGTGATCTGAACTCTGCGCGGATTGACCATGTACGCATGATACGTGAATTCTCAAGACGCGACGTTCCCACGCGGCGCGGGTCTAGAACATCCTGCCCGACCGCAGCCGCGATGTCACGGGGTTGGCGGTCCTTCCTCTACCGCCCCCGTCGTCGGAGGGTCATCTACTGCGAGCGGCGTGCCTTCCCGCCCATAGTCATCCTCATGGCGCACCTGATCTTCCGCAGCCCATTGGCCGAAGCAGATGACCAGCATTCTGAAGTCCTTGTCGTCCGTCCAGAACCGGTGCTTCATGCCGGGCTCGATCAGAAACTCCTCATGCGCTCTCGGGCGATGCACGTTTCCATCGATCTCGAGAGAGGCGCCGTCATCGATGAAGTGAAACAGCTCATACCGCACCTCATGCGAATGCAGACTTGAGCGTTCACCCGGCCTGATATGCGTCAGATCAACCGAGCACTCCTGGTTCCGAACGAGCATATGTATATCGCCCCAGGGTCTTGTTGACCTGATCGTTTGCGTCCCCCCTCGTGGGTCGTGTGTTGCTGTCAATCTAAGCCTCCATGGCATTGATGCGCCCCCGATCCTGCCCGACCGCGGCCGCGATGTCACGAGGTGACCATGGGGGAAGATCAGCGGCGGAATGTGACGGCATCGCAGGAGGCCGTCGAAAGAGCTTCGAGGCGAACGTGCGGCGGAGGTCACGCGTTCGAAAACCCGGTCACTCCGCGGCCTTCCCACCGAGCGAGAGTAGCCTCGACTGCGTCCGCAGGTAGAGGACGCCTCCCGCTACAGCCGGAACGGCGAAGCACCTCTCGCCCAGATCTACCTTACCCAGCAGCTCGTAGGTCTTTCGCGCCGCGAGCACGACCACCTTGCCTCTCTTGCTGACGCAGAACAGCCGCCCGTCGATCCAAACCGGAGAGCTATAGAAGGAGCCGCCGACACGCTCCTGCCAGTGGCGCTCGCCGGTGGCGGCGTCGACGCAGGTGACGATGCCTGAATCGGTCCATAGGAAGAGCAGATCGTCCTTGACGACAAAGCTGGGAACGAGAGGCACGGCCCGCTTGAACTCGTAGGCGATGACAGGCTCAATCGAATCGCCGCGGCGCTCCGGCCGGACCGCTACGAATCGTTGACCTGCCAAGCCCTCGCCGTGGCTCGCGAACACGAGGTCGCCATGAAGCTGCGGTGAGCCGACCGTGCGACTGGCGAAGATGCCGTCGATCTCCCAGTTGACGTCGCCGGTGGCCAGGGCGACCGAGGTGATGCCGTGTGCCGTGCCCGTGAAGATCAGCTCCGGCCGGCCGCCGGCTACGCGGCGCACGCACGGCGTCGCGTAGCCGGCCAGCTCCGTGCGTCGTGTCACCTTCCAGCGTGTCTTGCCGGTCTTGCGGTCAACGGCGATGAGGAAGCTCTTGCCGGGGACCATGGAGTAGCTCTTCGGCAGGTAGCGCTTCATGCGCTCGGGGCTCATCTGGTCATTGGCCAGGACGACCAGGCCGTCGGCGATGATCGGAGAGCTGGCGAAGCCGTGCAGCCCGACGAAAGGGCCGAGATCGCGTCGCCACGTCTCGTTGCCATCGAGATCGAGCGCGAACAAGAGAAGCTGCTCCGGCTTCGACCAGGCCACGACCACTCCGTCGCCGTCGACCGTGGGCGTGGCGGATGCGAAGTCGTTGTCTCGGTGAAGGCGATAACTCTTGCAAGGAGAGTCGCGCTTCCAGCGAATCGTCCCGTCCTTCGTGTTCACGCAGAGGATCGACCGCTCGGATCGCTTCCCGTTGACGCACGTCAGAAAGAGGCGGTCGCGCCACACGACCGGCGAGCTGCTGCCAGTCCCCGGCAGACTGGTGACCCAGTTGTAGTCGCTGGCGGTCCACATGGTGGGAATCGACTTGGAATCGCCGATGCCGGAGCCATCAGGCCCGCGAAAGCGCGTCCACTGACCACTCTGCGCGCTGGCCCCCAGCGGATCCCTACCACGAGGTGGTAGGGTCCAACGGGTGGTGATCG
>CAYMRB010000604.1:0-4875 GCA_964392615.1 uncultured Planctomycetia bacterium
GAGATCGAGAAGGCGCATCCCGACGTGTTCCACGTCTTGCTGCAGATCCTCGATGATGGTCGCGCGACCGACAACCAGGGGCGCACCGTCGACTTCAAGAACACGGTCATCATCATGACGTCGAACGTCGGCTCGACGCAGCTCATGGACGGGGTCGCGGCCGACGGCTCGATCCCCGAAGGCGTTCGCCGAGAGGTCATGGCGCAGCTACGCGCCGTGTGCCGTCCGGAGTTCCTGAACCGCGTCGACGAGACCGTGATGTTCGCGCCGTTGACGATCGAGCAGGTCGAGAGGATCACCGCGCTCGAGGTCGATCGGCTGCGTGGGCGACTGCGCGACCGCATGATCCGTCTCGACGCGACACCGGAGGCGATCGGTCACATCGCGCAGGCGGCGTACGATCCGGTCTACGGTGCGCGCCCGATCAAGCGCTACGTGCAGAAGCACGTCGTGACCGAGCTCGGCCGGCGTCTGGTCGCGGACGACGTCCTCGACGGCTCGCTCATCCGCATGGTCGAGCGCGAGGGCGAGATCGCCTTCGACGTCGAGCCGCCGGTGGTCGTGCAGGAGAACGCAGGCGAAACCGTGGACGCGGCGGCGAGCTGACCTTCGCCGTGCGGAATCCGCACCGTGTCCGGAGACCGCACCGTGTCCGAAGACCGCACCGCAGCCGATCAGCCGCGGCCGCAGCCGCTACGTTCGCAACCGACCCGCCGCGTCCGCGGCCGTCGGCTGCATCGGCACCCCTCGGCGCAACCTACTCCTTCGCCAGCACGTCCTCGATCCACGCCCGGGCGCGCATCATCGACGGGAAGCCCATCGTCGTGACGGACAGCAGGGCGACCTGACGGATCTCGTCGTCGGAGCAGCCGGCGGAGCGCGCCTTGCGCACGCTCGAATGGGACGCGCCTTCGAGCCCGGCGCCGATGCTGATCGCCAGCTTGATGAGGGCCACGGTGCGCTCGTCGAGCGGGCCGGCGGTGCGCGCTGCCTTGCCGAGGGCGTCGTACGCCTCCATCAGCTCGGGTTGCTGTTCCTTCATCTCGAGAAAGAACTTCGGAGGCTTCGACATCGAGGAGACCTCTTGCGGATTGCGGCCCGGCCGGGGAGGCCGGCGCCGTGGGGGAGAATGGTTGCCGAACAGGGACTCGAACCCCGAATTCCAGAACCAGAGTCTGGCGTGTTGCCAATTACACCATTCGGCAAGGCGTCTTCCGGAGGACTCGCTATTAAATCGGCACAGCCGGGAGATTCAACCAGGAATTCCAAATCGCGCCCGCAGCGGGCCTCGACGCCGGCCGCCCGACGCGGCTATGCTGGGGGGGCGCGGACCGGGGCGCGGCCTCAGGTGGCCCTCCGTCCCGACCCGCGGGCACGCTGCAACAGCCCCGGCGCGGGCCCTGTGAGGAGTCTTCCATGCCGCCGAGCTCACCCTCCTGTCACCGGAAACCGCGGCTCTCGATCGGTCTGGCGGTAGCGGCCGCGGCACTGGCCATCTCCACCGCCGCAGCTGCGGCGGATCCCATCTATCCGCCGAGGCCCGTGGGAACGCACGTGCTCGATTTGGCCAAGATGTTCCCCGCCGATGCGGTCGCGGCCGCGGACGAGCTGTTCGACGTGCTCGACGAGAAGGTCGGCCCGATGTGGGTGGTCACGGTGCCGGGCCTCGCGCAGCAAGGAGCCGATCCCGCGCACGGATGGACCGCCGACGCGTACGCGCGCGGACTCCTCGCGCACTGGGCGGCGTCGGCGCCGCAGGACCGCGAGAAGTCCGCAATCCTCGTCTTCATCGCCAACGGCGACAAGCGCGTGCGCGTCGCGACCGGCGTCGAGTGGCTCGCGAAGACTGACGACGTCGACGCGATCGCCTACGTCTGGGCGTATCACCTCGAGCGCGACTCGGCGAAAGCCGCCATGCGCGACGGTGTCAAGGCGGTCCACGCCCTCGCGACGGGCGAGGCGATCAAGCTGCCGGGCGGCTACTTCAAGATCGTCGCGTTGTTCGTCCTCTTCCTCCTCTTCGCGTTTAGCGTGGTCAACTTCCTGCGCAAGGGGCAGGAGAGCCTCGCCTACCGGATGTGGTCGGGCCTGTTCTCGATGCTCGGCGCGACGTTGACCTACGTGTTCACGAAGGGCGTCGATCTCAGCTCGCGAGGGGGCGGCGAGGAGCCCGAGGGCGAGCGCGCCGTCATCGCGCGCTGGTGAACGCTCGTGGCGTGCGTCAGCAGCTAGCGTACTCCGAGCACCCCAGATCGACCGAGCCCTCCGGATCGTCACCACACGGTCCCGGCGGGGGGCCGGGAGGCGGTGGTGCCGCGCCGCCGAGGAACAGGTACTCGAGCACGTAGATCGCGTCGGTCAGGTCGATATTGCCGTCGTCGTTCGCATCCGCGGCTTCGTCACAGCTCGGACGCGTGCCGCCGAGGAACAGATATTCGAGCACGTAGACCGCGTCGGTCAGGTCGATATTGCCGTCATCGTTGCCGTCGCCGCGACGGAATGGCGTGTCGCCTCCGCCGTCGTCGATCAGCGTGCGGATCTCGTCTCCCGACAGCGCCCGGTTGTACGCGCGGACGTCGTCGATCGCGCCCTCGAACCAGCAGCACGACTCGGTGCGATGGACGCCGCCGATCGTCGTGCGATCGAGCGGCAGCCGCGGTCTCTCGGAATCGAAGCGCGTCGGGTCTCGCGTCCCGTCGATGTAGAGCGTGCCGCTCTCGCCGTCGGCGACGAACGCGATGTGGTGCCAGGTGCCGTCGAATGCCGTGCCGTCGGACAGCACGTGAGGCAGCAGGATGACGCCGTTCTCGTCGCGCAGGAACACGTCGACCTGTCCGGTGCTCGCGCGGCTCTGCGGGCCGATGCTGAACAGCGGGCGGCCGTTGCTGCTCGACGACTCGGACCACACGGCCTTCCCGTCCTGGGAATCGCCGCGCACCCACATCGCGACGGTGAACGCGGGGTGTGTGAAGAGCGGCAGGCCGTCGCGCTGATCGATCGCCACGAGGTTCTCGGCGCCGTCGAGCTCCAGCGCGCCCTGCGGAGCTCCGTCGCGATCGGCGCCGAATCGCGCTGGCGGTGCGCCGACGAGCGCGCCGTCGTTGCCGCCTTCACCCGCGTCGGCGAGGTCGCCGTCGAGCATCCAGTGCCCGATGAGGCGCGGTGGCTCGGTCTCGATCGCGATCTCGCGCGAACGCTCGGCGTCATCAGCCATGTCGCGACAAGCGAGATCGTCGTCGACCTGCACGGACAGCGTCCACATGCCGGCGTCGAGCTCGAAGCTCGCGGTCGCGGCGCTCTGTGGGCCGAACTGCAGCCAGCGCCCTTCTGCGTCACGCGCTGTGAACGTGTAGAGGACCGCGTCGCCCGACTCGTCGCTCGCGCCGATTGCCTCGAGACGCCACGTGCCGACACCGCCGTCCGCCGGGCCGTTGACCTCGAGCGCGCTGCAGTGCGTATCGCCGACGCTCGGGCAATCGTCCGGCTCCGGGACGAGGTCGAGGATCTCCGCTGCGTCGAGCGCGTAGTTGTAGGCGCGGACGTCGTCGATCGCGCCGCGGAACCAATCGGCCGGCAAGCCGTGATCGATGGCGCCGATCGTGACACGATCGAGCGGCAAGACCGCCCGTCGATACGTGAAGTCGGTCGCGTCGCGTACGCCGTCGATCCACAGCGCCGCGCGGCCGTCGTCGTCGACCCACGCGATGTGATGCCATTCGCCGTCGAGGACGGCGCGGTCGGACAAGCGTCGGTCGAGAATGCGCTGGCTCAGCGCCGTGCGCAGCTCGACGGAGATGCTCCCCGAACCGTCGGGATCGGTGCCGATCGAGAAGATCGGCGTCGGCGAGAGGCTGTGGCTCTCGGCCCAGATGCGCGTCGCTGCCTGCGCATCGCCCCGAATCCAGAACGCGATCGTGAACGCCGTTTGGGTCATGATCGGCAAGTCGGCGCGTGGCGTCACCAGCACCCAGTCTTCACCGTCGAGCAGGAGTGCGCCCGGCGACGTGCCGTCGAACCCGGTCACGAACTCCGGTACGAGTTCGTCGATGCTGTCGAACGTGCCATCGTTGGCCGACGGCACCGGGTCGGCGACATCGCCGTCGAACGGCCAATGGGATACGAGCCGCGGATCGTCGAACTCGACGGTGAACGTTTCGGAGCACTCGGCGTCGTCGGCGCGGTCCGAACACAGCGGATCATCGTCGACGGTCGCGCGGATCGTCCACTCGCCCGCGGTCAGCGAGAACGCGTAGAAGCTCTCGGCCTGCGGTCTGCCGCGAATCGCTGCACCGTCGTCGCGTTCGGCGACGAACGAGTATTCGATCGGATCGCCCGACTCGTCGCGCGCCCCGAGGAGCGTCGCCGTGTAGAGACCGGGAGATCGCGCGGCCGGCAGCTCGACGGCGAGGTCGCCGCAGTGCGTGTCGCCTTCCTCGGGGCAGCCGATCGCGATGCCGGACGTGCAAATCGCGTCAGGCGTCGTGTCCGGGCACTCGAGATCGTCGTCGACCTCGACCTCGAAGGTCCACCGACCGTCGCGGAGCTCGATCTCGAAGATATTGGAGCGCGTCGGGCCGAGTCGCAGCGATCGACCGCTCTCGCTCTCGCCGGTCAGCGTGTACCAGATCGCGTCGCCCGAGTCGTCGACGGAGCCCGTGACTTGGATGAGATAGAGCCCCGGACCACCGTCGGCCGGTCCCACGACATCGATGGTGCCGCAGTGCGTGTCTCCCTCCGCCGGGCAGCCCACCGTCACCGGCGCGGCGGTGCAGGTCGCGTCGTCCGCGAGGTCGGAGCAGTCCGGATCGTCGTCGACCGCGACGGAGATCGTCCACGTTCCCTCGTCGAGATCGAGCGTCACGGTCGAGCTCGGGG
>CAYMRB010000605.1:0-4841 GCA_964392615.1 uncultured Planctomycetia bacterium
CGGAACCGCACGGATCTCGACCGCGCGTTCGCGCACGGCTACGCGTCCCGCCCACCCGCTCCGGAAGAGATCGCCGCCGCGGATGCACGTTGGGACGAGCTCGGCATCCGCCGGGACGACGACGCGTTCACCGCGTGCTTCTACGGCAACATCGGCCGGCAGTGGGATCTCGAGACCATCATCCGGGCCGCGGATCGACTGCGCCGGCGAGGCAGCCGGTTTCGAGCCGTGATCTGCGGTAACGGTGACCGGTTGTCCCACTACCAGAAGCTGGCGCGCGACGTGCCGAACGTCCTGTTCGCGGGCTGGGTCAACGCTCCGATGATCTACGCCTTGTCGCGGCGGTCGAGGCTGGGCCTGGCACCGCTACCGGACCGCTACGACTACCTCGCGACCGTCAACAACAAGGCGATCGAGTACATGAGCGCCGGACTGCCGATCCTCTCGACGCCGGACCGCGGACACCTCTGTCAGCTCCTGCGCGACGAGGACTGCGGCATGGGCTATCCCCACGGCGGGGTGGATGAGCTCTGCGAGTGCGTCTCGCGGCTGGAAGACGACACCGCTCTGCGCGAGCGTCTCGCTGCCAACTCGCGGGCGCTCTTCAGCGAGCGGTTCGCGGCCGAAAAGGTCTACGAGAGCCTGCTCCGCTACTGCGAGGGCCTCGCGGCGACGAGCGGCAACACCCGCACGGAAGTCGTGTCCGACGGGCGTTGAAGCATCCGTCAGACGCCCTGGCGCACGGCCTCCCGATTCTCCTCCGCCGCAGCGGCCATGACGCGGAAACGCGGCGCGGCCTCGGAGGCAACGGGCTCCGGACGTGGCGCTTCGATCGCCGCTCTCGTGACCTCGAAGCCCGGCTCGAATTCCTCGACGAGATCGGCCAACACCCTCAGCGTCGTGTGTCGCCGTCCTTCGCCGGCCGCGCGGAATAGCTCGCGTAGCTCGTCGCGGAGGCTCACCCAGTCGCGTTGGCTGCGCCTCTGCCCTTCGATCCAGATATCGCGGTGCTCGGTGCGCGAGTCGCGAGTGTCGATGAGCAGCTCCTCGTGGATCTTCTCTCCCGGCCTCGTGCCGCTGTAGACGATGTCGATCTCGCCGTCCTTGCCCATCAGCCGGATCAGATCGCGCGCCATGTCGGCGATGCGCACGGACTCCCCCATGTCGAGGATGAAGACCTCGCCACCGTCGCCGATGCAGCCGGCCTGGATCACGAGCTGAGCCGCCTCCGAGACGAGCATGAAGTAGCGCGTCATCTCGGGGTGAGTCACCGTCACGGGCCCGCCATCGCGGATCTGCCTCTTGAAGATCGGAACGACGCTGCCGGAGCTACCGAGGACGTTCCCGAAGCGGACTGCCGAGAACTTCGTCGACTCCTCGCCATCGAGCGCCTGGATGATCTTCTCGCCCAATCGCTTCGTCGCGCCCATCACGTTCGTCGGCCGGACGGCCTTGTCGGTCGAGATGAACACGAACTGCTCGACACCGAACTCGCTGGCGGCGAGAGCGACGTTGCACAGGCCGTGCACGTTCGTCAACACCCCCTCGCACGGGTTCAGCTCGACGAGAGGAACATGCTTGTACGCGGCAGCGTGCAGGACGATGTCGGGCCGGACGTCGCCGAACATGCCCGTGACGCCCGTCGCGTCCCGGATATCGACGAGGAACGGCCGGGCGACGCCGCTCGAGAAGCGTCGGTTCAGCTGGCCGTGAATGTCGAAGAGATTCGCCTCGCACGCGTCGCAGAGCGCCAACGCGCTCGGACCGAGCTTGGCAACCTGGCGGCTGAGCTCCTGGCCGATGCTGCCGCCGGCTCCGGTGATCAGGACGCGACGATTCGCAACCCAGTCCTCCATGCTCTGGCGATCGAGACTGCGCGGAGAGCGCCGCAGGAGATCGGCGATGTCGGGCTCTTGGAACCGACCCAGGTCTTGACCGAGCAGCGAGTGACGCAGCTTCGGCAGGATCTTCGTTCGTATGCTGTGCGACGTGGCCGCGTCATAGATGGCTCGCAGCTCCTCGCCCGCGAGATCAGCGACGCAAACCCAGAGCTCCTCGACCGTGTTCGTCCGCACGATCTCGTCGAGAGTCGCCAGTCCGCCGTAGATGCGCACGCCGCGAATCTCGCGCCCTCGGTTGGTCGGGCACTCGTCGATCAAGCCGACGACCCGGTACTCGAGGTCGGGAGATGTCCGCAGTCCCCGCAACACGAACTCGGCCGTGTCCCCCGCACCGTAGAGAACGATCGGCGCGTGGTCGCTGCACTCCTGATGCCGATCATGCCGATCGCACCGCACGCGCACCGCCAGCCGCGCCGCCCCGATCAGCAGCAGCGCCGTCATGCCGTAGATCGCGAACACACTGCGCGGAACACCCTCGAGCCGGAAGAGCAGGAAGATGACCAGACACGAGATCGTCACGGACCAGGCGACGCTCTTGAGCACCGCGATGGCCGTCTCGAGACTCGCATAGCGCAGAATCGCGTTGAAAAGGCCGTGACGCAGATGGACGAGCAGGGAAACGCCGAGCAGAAACGGCAGCGTCTTCGCGACTGTCCCAGCATTCTGAGCAGTCCAGTCCCACCCCAGTCGAAGCCAGAATGCGGTCAGGTACGCCGTGGTCAGCAGTACCGCATCCAGGCCGATCAAGACACACTTCCGCCGCGTGATCACTTCTTCTCTACCTTCCTCCGGTGCGCGCTCGCGGACGCGCTGGAAGAACCGTCAAGATCTTGTGCGCCGACGGAGGCGGACGTACCGCAACATCGAGCCTGCACCACCGAGAGAGCTCCAACTCGCTCGGCGAGACTGTTCTTCAAGTCTCGTCACCACCAGCGAGGCGAGCCAGCACGCCCCGCAACTCTCAGCAGACTACCCAGCGTGACGACCGCAGGCCCTCCACGGACGCAACGAGAACGGGCGGAACTCCTCTGCAATCCGGACTATGGGCGCTCGGCCCCGTGAATCCGGACCGTCAATCGCGGACGAGGTATCGACCCTCTCCCCCGCTACTCGTTCTCGTCTCTACGGTTCCGCTACAGCTATTCTATTCTTTCCGCGAAACGTGTCTCTCCAGGAACGCAGGCCCCACACCAGAAACCGACCTTCCTATGAGTTTGCTCACTGTATGGGATTCTTCGGCATTTGGCCACGAAAAACGCAGTCCAATACGGGAAGAAGGAGCCTCTATCGGTCCCCTATTCACTCTGGTGTATCGAGCCGTCGAAGCGGCTCAGAGCGACCAGCGCAGCCCCGTGCCGACGGCGTGCCCGATCTCGTCCCCACCTCGGCGCCTCTGAGCGAGGTTCTGCCACGCATCGAGGCCGTAGAACGCATGCACCCATAGACGAGAACCCAGGCGGAGCTCGACGCCGAGGCGCGCCTGGTGCACCGTCTCCCGCACCGGATCCTGTCGGAAGTGCTCTTCGTAGTCATACGACGCGATGATCTCGACGCGGTCACAGGGGCGATAGCGTATTTCGGCGAAGATATCGAGACCGTCGGCGCCCACGTGGTGCCCTATGATTTCACCGTGATAGGTGTATCCGTCGGGGAAGTTCCCGTTGGTGTACCACACGCGGGGATTACCGCCGGATTTCGTGTTCGCGACCTCCACCGTCAGCTCGAGCTGGTTCCAGGGGCCGATCCGCGGCAGGTACGCGCCGGCCAGCCACGCGTTCTTGGAGAAGAACCCGCCTGCCTCGTCCTCGCCGCCGACTTCGGCGTAGAGCTCGAGCGGCTGCCAGGGAAACGGCAGGATGAACCGGACGTCGAGCGAGGCGATCTGGTTGCCCGGGTCGCCCGGGTCGTTCTCGGTATCGGCCAAGACGACATCGCGGACCGTACCCCAGCCGACAGCCCGTCCGGCGCCGCCGAACTGCGCCACGCGGGTCGCGCCGAGCTCGACGTACGGATTCAGCCGGGTGCTCAGCCGCAGCCCCCAGATATAGGGCTCCGACACGGCCCTCTCGCGCTCCATGCGCGCCACGAAAGTCTCGGCCTGGACCATACCCAGATAGCCGAGGATCCCGGGCAGGAGCTGCGGGCCGCCGGTCCCGAGCTTGATCAGGTCGAACGGCCGCGCGTTGTTGCTCACGAGCAGCGCGCCGTGCCGGCCCGGTCCCCACCAGAGCGGCGTCCGGCCCACGGTCACCTCGGTGAACCCGACGCGAGTGCTGAGGGCGAGCTCCTGGAACCGCAGCGTGTAGTCCTCGTCGTCACCCGGGCTCTCTCGCGTTCGCGAGTTCTGGACGACCGAGAACTCGGGCTCGGCCGAGAACACGACGTGCTCGACGAGGCGCACGACCGCTCGGTCCGACATGTACAGATTGAAGCCGTCGTGGAATTCCCGCCCCTGCTCGTTGTAGGTGCTGAAGGGCTCCTCGATGTAGACGGCGCGCACGCGAGCCTCGGATACCGGCTCGATGTACGTTCCCCTCGTGCCGCCCCGCTCGAAGCTGTCCTCGATCTCGTGGCGGTACTCCTCGGCGAGGCCGCGCGCCCAGTCTTGGTCGGGCGTCGTCTCTTCGGCCTCCTCGCCAGCTCGTTGCCGCGGCCGTTGTATCGCGCCGATGGCACGGACGAGGTCGCCGACCCGGACCGGTGCCGTCCCGTGAGCGCTGGCGGACGTCAGGCCGAGCGCGTCCGCACGCCGCGCCTGATGCGCCAGGCGCCCGCCGACCCGCGCCACCGGCGAATGGCGGATGGGCAGCGGGTTACATCCGACGCCCTGAGCGAGCAGAGCCCCGGCGACAACGGCGCCGAGGACGAAGCGCCAGAGCTGGCGACCATCAGAGAGCGGCAATGACAACACCTGTCGCGAAGGCCACGTTGAAGAGGATC
>CAYMRB010000606.1:0-4830 GCA_964392615.1 uncultured Planctomycetia bacterium
ATATCACCCGTGGCGCACGGTGCGGACAAGCCCAATGTCCTCTTCATCGCGATCGACGATCTGAACGACTGGATCGGCTGCCTCGGCGGTCATCCACAGGTGAAGACGCCGCACATCGATCGATTGGCCGCGCGCGGCACGCTGTTCAACAACGCGCACTGCCAGACGCCGCTGTGCAACTCGTCGCGCACGAGCCTGATGACCAGTCTGCGGCCGTCGACGACCGGCGTGTACGGTCTCGCGCCGTGGTTCCGTCGGCTCGAGAAGTTCAAGGACGCGCCGTCGCTGCCGCGCCATCTGTCGCAGCACGGCTATCGCACGTACTCGACGGGCAAAATCTACCACGGCGGCTACGGACGGCGACCGAAGGACCGCGAGTTCGACGTGCTCGGTCCGGGCGCCGGCGTCGGCGCGCGTCCGAAGCAGAAGCTCGTCGAGACACCCGCTCCGCACCCGCTGGTCGATTGGGGCGTGTTTCCACACAAGGACGAGGACAAGGGCGATTGGAAGGTCGCGAGCTGGGCCGTCGAACAACTGAACAAGAAGCCGCAGAAGCCGTTCTTCCTGTCGGTGGGGTTCTTCCTGCCGCACGTTCCATGCTACGCGACGCAGAAGTGGTTCGACCTCTACCCCGAGAAGACGCTGAAGCTGCCCCCGATCCTGCGCAACGATCGCGACGACACGCCGCGCTTCTCGTGGTACCTGCACTGGAAGCTCCCCGAGCCGCGGCTGAAGTTCCTCGACGAGGCGAACCAGCTCACGAATATCGTGCGGTCATACCTCGCGTGCGTGAGCTTCGTCGACAGTCAGGTCGGCCGCGTGCTTGACGCGCTCGAAAGGAACGGATACGCCGACAATACGATCGTCGTGCTGTGGTCCGATCACGGCTGGCATCTCGGCGAGAAACAGATCACCGGCAAGAACACGCTGTGGGACCGCTCGACGCGTGTCCCGCTGATCTTCGCCGGCCCTGGCATCGCGCGCGGCGCGAAGTGCAACCGTCCGGCGGAGCTGCTCGACATCTTCCCGACGCTCGCCGCGCAATGCGGGCTGCCGCAGCCGGAGGGCCTCGAGGGGCTCGATCTGACGCCGCAGCTCCGCGACGCGAAAGCGCCGCGCGCGCGTCCCGCGATCACCACGCACAATCACGATAACCACGGCGTACGCTCGGAGAACTGGCGCTACATCGTGTATGCGGACGGCTCGGAAGAGCTCTACGACATGCGCAAAGATCCGAACGAGTGGCACAACCTCGCGGGCAAGCCGGGCTACGAGAAGGTGATCGCCGAACACCGCAAGTGGCTGCCGAAGGTCAACGCGAAGCCGGCGCCGGGCAGCGCGCACCGCATCCTCATCTGGGAGAACGGCGTGGCGAACTGGCAGGGCAAGGACATCGGTCCGGACGATCCGATCCCGGAGCTCTGATCCGATCGTGTCGAAGACGCGAGCCGCGGTGCTCCGCCCGTAGCCCAACGTCGGTTGCCGCCGAGAAGAAGAACTATAAGGAACCCAGGAACCCAGGAAAGGAATGGAACGTTGCTCCTCCTTTCCTGGGTTCCTGGGTTCCTTAGCGGAGCTTCTGGAACGGCTTCGTTTCCGTGGCGAGTCCGCTACGTGTCGTCGCCGCTTCCCAGCCCCACGACCATCTCCGGCTGCGCCTTCGCGTGCCGCGCTTGCACGCCCTTGGCCCGCACGACGTCGGCCGCGTCCGCTCCCGCCTTCACCGTGTAGGTCCCGTTGGCGAAGACCTTCGGCTGGAATGTCGTGCCGGCGATGCGGAGGGTGTAGACGATCTCGCCCGTCTTCTCCTCGACGATCTGCACGACCGGATTCTCGACGCCCTGGAAGCGCAGCGGCGGCAGCCACGCGACCGCTCGTCGGCCATAATTGGATTGCTGCGGGATCGTGCGCGGCCAGCCTTCGTACTGCGAGTGCTTCGGATCGTGCGGATCGGCAAAGCGCGGCCAGCATTCGAGCGTGATCGTGCGCGCCTTCTTGTCGAGCCTGACGATGCCGTATCCCGGCATGCCGTTGTGCAGGGCCTTCGGCTCGTGGCCCATGTCCTTGCCCGGGTTCGTCGCGGCATAGACCGTGACGTGATTGTCGAGGCCATCCTTGTGTCGGCCGGTGAAGCCTGGCGCGCCCGGCTCGCGGTTCGCACCGGGTTTCTCGGGAGCCCACATGCGCGGGTAGAAGTTCGCGACCGACGGGACGGCGAACGACCAGATCGCGTCCTCCCAGTCGTTGACGCCGTGGTGGACGATCGTCGCGAGGTGCTGATCGCCCGCGAGATGGAACGCGAAGCAGCGGCGCAGCTCGTCGAGCGCCTTGCGACGTCCTGTCTGCGGCCAGCCGTTCGCGTCGAAGTCGGCGCGCAAGTACGACAGGCCGCCGCCGTGGTGCGTTGCCATGCCGGCGAAGATCGTCTGCGACAGGGCCATCTTCATGTCGGCACCGCGCCAGTCCGTCGCCCAGTCGCGCAGGAACGTCAGCTGGCGATCTCCGAGGAGCTTCAACCCGGGGACGTCGGCGCTCGCGATGTCGTAGTCGGGTCCGAGCACGTGATCCGCGCGACGCGCGTCCGTCTTCGGCACGCGGCCGTTGCACCCCGACTTGAACTTGCGATCCTCCATGACGGCGAAGCTGACGCGGCCGTACGTCATGCCCGTGTAGTAGACGCCGATGCCCTGCTCGATCGGCGTCGGGTCGAACGGATCGGGCAGGTGGCTCGTCTGCGTGCGCTCGACCATCTTCACGAAGCTGGCCGGGTGCACATAGCCGCCCTTGTCGTCCTTGTCCGTCTTGCGGCCGAACTCGCCCCACAGGTTGCCCTGATAGACGTCGTGATCGTCGGGAATCGTGATCGTCGGGATGTCGCGCGTCAGGTCGCGGTAGGCCCAGCACCACAGGTACCACTTGTACAGGTAGTCGAGCTCGAGCTTGGCACGGTCGACGCCGGTCGGGCTGGCGCCTTCGTAGATCTGGTCACCGCTGAAGAACAGCACGTCCGGCGCGTGCTTCTCGACCCGCGTCGTCAGGTCGTGGTGGGGGAACCACACGCTGCGCGACCAGTCGAAGCCGGCGCGCTCGACGCCGCTTCGCGTGTTGTGGTTGCCGGTGAAGCCGGCGACGACGATGGTCGGCTTGTCGACGGGGTCCCTCCGAATAGTGCCTTCGAAGGTCTGGCCGTCGTAGACGACGCGGTAGCGCCAGTCGCGGCTCGAGTCCCAGCTCGCGACGCGGAATGGCGCGGTCCAGCCGGGGGCGATGACCTTCGCGCGAGCGCGCTCTTCCCACGCGTCGCCCTTCTTGACCTCGAGCACGGCGTGCTGCGGATCGTCGGCGCCGATCGGCATCAGCTGCGCGGTCAGGTGCAGCACGTCGCGGCTCAGCGTGTGCTGTGCGCAGAGGATCGGGCCGACGGCGCGCGACGCGTCGACGTCGAGCTTGGTGCCCTCGACCGACCAGTCGCGGAACCAGTAACGGCCGGTCGCCCTTCCCTTCGACGCGCGGCCGGGGTGGGAGACGAGGGCGATGTTGCCGACGAGGCGATCGGCGTCGAACCACTCGCTCGTCGTGGCGAGCAGCCGACCGCTCGCAGGGTCGACCTTGTGCACGGTCACGCGGTATCGACCGTCCGACGGCTCGACGTCGAGCGCGAGGGTCGACTCTCTGGCCGGCGCCGTCGGAGTCGTCGCGACGGGTCGAGGCGGCTTGCCGACTCCGAACGCGTACAGCTCGGCGATCGTCGTGCTCGGTCGCGCGTTGTGCGCGGAGCGTGCGACAAAGCGGAGATAGCGTGCCGTCCTCATCGTGCGAAGGGAGGTGCCGACGCGGCGCCCGTCGTTCGCCATGCGCCCCTCGGCGACGGGCTCGCCCCAATTCTCGCCGTCCTTCGATGCGTAAAGCGCGTAGTGATCCACGCGTCCGGAGGTTTCGCCCTGGCGAGGGATGTAGCCGAAGCCGCCGATCGCCTGCTCCTTGCCCATGTCGATGACGACCTCATGCGGGTGCTTCGGTCGTCGCGCCTTCCACTCCGTGTGCCAGATCGTGCCGAGGTCGCCGTCGAGGATGTTCGAGGCGGGGGATCCGTCCTCTTCGCTGTCGGCTCGGACGACCTTCCAGCCCGTCCTCGGCAGTGCCGTACGCGGCCACGGGGCACTCGTGCGCTTCGTGCGGTTGTCGTAGATGACGATCTTCCCGTCGCCGTCGAGCCCCGCGAAGATGCCGCCGCCCGGTCCGGAGCTGTGGTGGACGAGCGACGCGCTGCGATGGTCGACGCCCGGGCCGCCGCAGCCGATCAGGAATCCGTGCAGGGCGCTCGATGCGACTCTCTCGCTCTTGTCGACGCGTCCCGTTCGAACGCGCATCTTCAGCGTCCCCGCCTTCTCGCCCAATCGACGCGTGACGAGGTGCACCGAGCGCATCGGTTTCGTCGCGCGCCCCTCGACGCACTCGAGTCGCCCGTTCGCGACGCGCCAGTCCTGCAGGCGGTTCGCCCAGAGCTCCGGAGCGATCCACGTGCGCTCGCGGCTTGTCGGGATGTCATCGAGGAAGGTGTCGGCCGTCGCGACGCACGCCGTGCTCAGTGCAAGCGGAAACGCGACGATGAGGGCGGATCGGAAGCGCATGTGTCGAAGCATGATTCGGTTTATTTCTCCCCGGCGGGCGGCAGATGCGGATACCACGTGAACGCGAGCGCGATCGTCGCTCCAGCAGCGATGCTGAACCAGACGGCAGCGTGCACGTACCAGTGGCCGACGAGGTACATCGGGAACGGCCCGGTAGACGTCGACCGAGGTGCGGTTGGTGGTGCCCACCACCACCAGC
>CAYMRB010000607.1:0-903 GCA_964392615.1 uncultured Planctomycetia bacterium
GGTGGTTTTGGTTTTCGGTGTGGGAGTCGGATTCGGTTTCGGTTTCGGAGTCGGAGTCGGACTCAGCCCCGGGGGCGACTCCCCACGCGATCCGCCAACTCGATCGCTTCCCCCAAGTCCACCGTGCCCTCGTAGAGCGCTCGCCCCACGACGACGCCATCGAGCATCGGATGTCGCAGCTCGAGGAGTTCGCGCACGTGCTCGAGCGTGCCGATTCCGCCGGCTGCGACGACGCGGAGGTCGCCCTCGGCGAGCACGCGCTCGGTCAGATCGCGACGCGGGCCGCTGAGCGTGCCGTCGCGGTCCGTCGCCGTGACGAGCAGCCAGCGCACGCCGGCGTTGCGGACGATCGCGATGCCGCCGGCGACGTCGAGGTCGCTGTCCTCCTCCCAGCCGGCCACGCGCACGCGATCGCCCTCGCAGTCGAGCGAGACGATGATGCGTTCGCTGCCGTGGCGGTCGACGAGTGACGCGAGGAACTCCGGATCGCGGAACGCCCGCGTACCGAGCATGACGCGAGCGATGCCGCCGTCCAGAAGCGTCGCGGCGCGCTCGGCATCGCGAATGCCGCCGCCGGTCTGGATCGGCAGATCGACCGCGTTGGCGATCGCGATCGTCACATCGACACTGTCCTTTTCGCCAAACGCGCCGCCGAGGTCGACGACGTGAAGGCACTCGGCACCCGCGTCGCGCCAGCGTTTCGCGACCGACACAGGGTCGTCGTCGTAGTGGATCTCGGCGTCTCGCTGGCCGCGGATCAGACGCACGCAGCGTCCGCCGCGCAGGTCGATCGCGGGGAAGATCGCGGTTCTGTCGAAGTCGGGAAAGAGTCTCGCCACGCTGCGTGTCTCCGTGCTGTCGATCGCTTCCGGCTTACTGGCGGGCGTCGGTTTCGCTCAACGC
>CAYMRB010000607.1:913-4827 GCA_964392615.1 uncultured Planctomycetia bacterium
GGGCAGTGTCCCGCCCTCGACACGCAACGCGTCGCGAAGGGCCAATGCCGTCGCCTTGAAGATCGCTTCGATCTGGTGGTGCGCGTTGCGGCCGTTGATCAAGTCGACGTGCAGGTTCAGCCGTGCGTTCGACGTGAAGGCCACGAAGAACTCCTCGACGAGATCCGTGTCGAACTCCCCAACCCGCTCGCGGCTGATCTGGACGCCCCAGTGCAGGTAGCTCCGCCCGCTGACGTCGACGACGACGCGCGCGAGAGCATCGTCGAGCGGTGCGTACGCGGACGCGAATCGGCGGATACAGAGGTCGCCGCCAAGGGCCTCGCGCAGCGCCGTGCTGAGCGCGATGCCGACGTCCTCGACGAGATGATGCTGATCGACGTGCAGATCGCCGGTCGCCTCGACCTCGAGCGCAAAGCGGCCGTGACACCGCAGTGCGTCGAGCATGTGGTCGAAGAAGCCGATGCCGGTCGAGATCGTCGGGCCGGTCTCCGACGGCGTGTCGAGATCGATGCGCAGCCGGACGTTCGTCTCCTTGGTCTCCCGGTGAACCTCAGCTTGGCGCTCCGGGCGCGATGCTTGGGCGGCGGTCATGGCGTGATTCCCTCCAGGATCTTCTTCAGAGTCGACAGGAAGCGGTCATTCTCCTCACGCGTGCCAGCGTTGACGCGCAGGCAGCCGTCGAGGAGCGGGTCACCGCCCAGCTTGCGAACCAGAATACCGGCATCCCGCAGCGCGTCGAAAGCCTCGACGCTGCGCTCGGTGCGGAACAGGAAGAAGTTGGCCGCGCTCGGGAAGACGCGCACGCCGGGCAGCTCGCCGACGCCCTGCATCAGTCGATCGCGCTCGACGATGATCTCGCGCACACGGTCGGTGAACACGTCCTTGCGCTCCCAGACCACCTGGCCGAACACCGTGGCGAAGAGGTTGAGGTGGAACGGCGGGACGAGCTTGCGCAGCTCGCGAGCGACCTCGGGAGCCGCGAGCGCATAGCCGAGGCGCATGCCCGCGGCCGAGAACGCCTTCGAGCACGTGCGGACGAGAATGACGTTCGCGCAGTCGCGCACGAGCGGCGTGCGGTCGAATTCGTCGCCGGAGAACTCGCGGTACGCCTCGTCGATGACGAGTAGCCCGCCGACCGCGGCGACCTCGTCGGCGACGCGACGCGCATCCTGCGGCGACATCTCGCTGCCGGTCGGGTTGTTCGGCAGACAGAGCACCGTCAGGTCCGGCGAGGTCGTACGAACCGCATCGACGATCGCATCGACGTCCCACTCGAGATCCGGATTCAGCGACACCGTGCGCACTCGCGACTCCGAAGCCTGCGCCCACAGCGGGTAGAGCGAGAAGGACGGCGTCGGCAGCAGCGCGGTGCGTCCCGAGCCTGCCCACGCGCCGAAGATCCACTGCAAGATCAGATTCGATCCGGACGCGGCGATGACGCCGTCCTCGGCGACGCCGGCGTCGCGCGCGATCGTCGTGAGCAGCTCGGACGGCAGCGTCTGGTGGTAGCGGTTCCAGGGCAGGTCGCGCAGGCGGCGCGCGACCTCGTCCTTGAGCTCAGCGGGCACATCCCACGGCGACTCGTTCTGGTTGAGCTTGGTCTCGGCGTCCTCCTCGACGATGTCGTACGACGTCATCGTCCGCAGTCCGCTGCGAGGAACAACGCGGTTCGCGTCGCGACAACGCAACGTAACGGACAGGCCGTGCGCGAAGAGCCCTTCGCCGCTCGCGAGTTCGTCGACGTCGTCGCTCACGCGACGGACGAAGTCGAGGTTCATGCGCGTCAGGTTCGAGCGCTTCATGAAGTCCTCGGTGCACAGACACGACGCGAAGCGCGACGTGCGGCCGGTCGGCAGCACGTGATTCGGGCCCGCGTAGTAGTCGCCGACGGCCACCGGGCTCTCCTTGCCGACGAAGATCGCGCCGGCGTGGTGGATGTGCGCGAGCGCGTGCTCGGGATTCGCGACCTGGACCGACAGGTGCTCGGGGGCGATCTCATCGATCCGCGCGCCGGCCGCGGCGTGGCCGGAAACGACCTCGAAGCGGCCGTTCTCTCCGAGCGACGCTTCGATGACCGCACGTCGCGGCGCTTCGGGCACCATCCGGTCGAGACTGCGACGCACCGCGTCGAGAATCGACTGCGAAGTCGCGAGCAGCGTGACCGAGGTCTCCTCGTCGTGCTCCGCCTGGGCCATGAGGTCGGCCGCGGCCCAATCGGGGTCGACGGTCTCGTCGACGTACACGACGACCTCGCTCGGTCCGGCGACCAGATCGATGCCGACCTCGCCGAAGACCTGGCTCTTGGCCTCGGCGACGAACGCGTTGCCGGGGCCGAAGATCTTGTCGACGCGCGGCACGGTCGCGGTGCCGTAGGCCAACGCGGCAACGGCCTGGGCGCCACCGACGCGGTAGATCTCGTCGACGCCGAGAATGCGCGCGGCGAGGAGAACTTGCGGGCTGACCTCGCCATCGGGACCGGGCGGCGACACGACGACGATACGCTCGACCCCGGCGATGCGCGCGGGAATCGCGGCCATCGCGAGGGTCGACGGGTACGAGGCCTTGCCGCCAGGAACGTAGAGCCCGACGGATCGCAACGCGGTCCAGCGCTGTCCCATCAGGACGCCGTCGTCGTCCTCGAAGACCGTCGTACGCGGCCGCATCGCTTCGTGAAAGCGCTCGAGGCGCTTGCAGGCACGACGAAACGCGTTCGCGAAGCCGCTGTCGTCAGCGGGCTGCGACAGCACGTCGGCGGGAACGCGCAGGGTCGACGGCGTCAGGCGCACGCCATCCCAGCGCTCGGTAAAATCGAGGAGTGCGTCGTCGCCGCGCGCGCGGACCTCCGCGATGACGTCGGCAACAGCCTGCGTGATGCCCTGGCTCGACATCAGTAGATCACCTTGTTGAGCGGATACTCGATGATGTCTTGAACGCCGATCTGCTTCAACGGCGGGATGATCGAGCGGACCTCCGACTCGAGCAGGATCGTCTCGAGAGCGACCCAGCCATCGTCAGCGAGGTGCGAAATCGTCGGGTTCTTCATCGCCGGGAGGATCTTCAGCGCATCGTCGAGCCGATCGGCCGGGCAGTTCAGCTTGAGCCCGACGCGACCTTCGGCCTCGAGTGCGCCGCCGAGGAGCAGCGCGATGTTCTCGATCTTCTCGCGCTTCCAGGGGTCGTTCCACGCGTCCTTGTTCGCGATGAGACGCGTCGTCGTCGTCATCAGCGTGTCGACGACGCGCAGCTTGTTGGCGCGCAGCGACGAGCCGGTCTCGGTGATCTCGACGATGGCGTCGACGAGCTCGGGAGTCTTGACCTCGGTAGCGCCCCACGAGAACTCGACCTCGGCCTGGACGCCGTGCTTCTCGAGGTAGTCGCGGGTGATGTTGACGGCTTCGGTCGCGATGTGCTTGCCCTCGAGATCCTTGATGCTCTGGACGGGCGAGTCCTCAGGGACGGCGAGAACCCAGCGGCACGGGCGCCGCGATTGCTTGGAGTAGCACAGCTCCATGACCTCGTGCACGTCGGCGCGATTCTCGCGCACCCAGTCGTACCCGGTCAGCCCCGCGTCGAACACGCCTTCCTCGACGTAGCGGGCGATCTCCTGGGCGCGAACGAGCATGGCCTGGATCTCGTCGTCGTCGGTCGACGGGAAGTAGGAACGCGACGAGACGGTGAAGTTCCAGCCGGCCTTGCCGAAGAGGGCGAAGGTCGACTCCTGCAGGCTGCCCTTCGGCAGTCCCATCTTGAGGGTCATGGCGGCAGCGGTGCTCCGTGTGCGAGGGCGGCGTGAATCCGAGAACGAGTGAAGAACGACGACAAAAAAAAAACCCGCAACGAACGTCGCGGGAGGGGTGTACAGTCGGTCTGCAAAACGATCAGCCGAGTCCGGACACACCTCCGGTGCGATGGGG
>CAYMRB010000608.1:0-4789 GCA_964392615.1 uncultured Planctomycetia bacterium
GCCGAGAAACAGGAAGGACAGCGTGTGGACCGCATCGGCGATGTTGACCATCGTGTCGGCATTCGAGTCGCCGCGCAGGAAGTCGATCTCGCCAGGCCCGCCGAGCAGCGGCATCGAGCTGTCCATCTGGTCGGGGTCCAACGGAATCGTCGGTACGGTCGGCTGCAAGTCGTCGCGGAACTCGAAGAAGTGCGTGCCCAACGCGCCGACGGAATCGCCGATGCCGCCGAAGTAGTCGCCGTCGAACGGCCGCAGCACGACGATCGGCTCCCCTTCGGGTGCCGTCGACCGTACGTCCGCGAGGATGCGCAGCAACCGAACGGCGCTGGCACCGCCCTCCCGCGTCGCCCGGAAGTCGAGCGGACGCCAGTCTTCATCGAGAAAGAGCGCGGCGACGAGCAGCAGGCGCTCGCTGGACGTCGGCCCCGTGCGATGACTCGCCCAGCGGAACAGAACCGAGCCCTCGAACGTATCGCGCTGATTCGCGGGAAACGCGGTGCCAGCGAAGTCGACGGAACGGATCGACAGCACGTCGGTGTTGATCAGATACGCGAGCGAGAAGCCGACGATCGCGTCGGCGACGTCGACCTTGAGGAAGATCTCGACGTCCGACTCACCCGGGTCGAGCTGCCGCGGCATGTCCCAGCCGACGTGATAGCCGGGTCGTGGGTCACCCGGCGACGGGCCGCCGCGGAGGCACCCGAGGCGATCGACCGTCGGATCGAACCCCGGCTCCGGAAACGGTGCGGGAAGCACGGCAGGCGGTATCACCGGGACTGGCGCCTGGGCGAGAAGCCAGTTCGCCAGCCGTGCCATGTCGTTGTCCGCGCCGCCCGGTACGCGAGACACGAAGAGTCGGCCATCGTCGTCGACGTCAGCGGCGTCGTGGCAGTTCAGAAGCGTTGGAGGATCGGCCCGCGCAAGCGTCAAGTGAATGAAGTCGCCCCAATTGACGAGCCCGTCGCCGTTGACATCGCCGCGCACGAACTGCCGACGAATCGCCTGGGCGTGCAGCTCGCGATCGGAAACGCTGCCCAAGACGATCCAGGCACAAGCTCCGAGACAGACACAGACCGAGAAACCGCGATTGGACCGAGCCATGCTGCTCTCTCCGCTTGGTGCGCCCCTCAGTCGTCAACGAACTCACCACACCGTGACTGGCGGGTGCGTCGACGAACGTTCCAGTGTACTCCATGTCGACACGCGGCCGGAAGCAGCGCCGCGAGGGCGTCGTTCATGGTGGCATCTTCCGACAGAGTCCGACGCGCCCCGCCGGCAGCCACCGCGGCGGCCGGAACGACCCGCGTCAGAGGGGGGAACGACGTTCTGAGACGGGCTTGTCGATCTTTCCGCCGATTCTGTGCCAGGGGGGCTTCACCGAGTCTCGGGGACGACTCGCCGGCTCACGGCGTGAAGCCGACGCGAAACCCGAGGTCGCTCGTCTTGTAGCGCTCCGGCACCATGTGACGCGCGTCGGTACGGAACACCAGCGGCAACGTCGCGAACCACGACCCCGAGCGGGACGGGAAGTCGCGTTCGCCCGCGGCACGAGCGCAGAGCTCGCGCACGCAGCCCGCCGTGTCGCGGATGCCGAACGGCGAACAGTCGGCGTCGAACGTGCCCACCGGCTCCGGCAGCGGTTGACGATCGCGTGACGGACCGCCATGGCACAGGCTCCAGTCGAAGTCGTTGCCCCACGGAAAGATCCGCCCGTCGGCGCCGCGCGCACAGCGCTCCCACTCGACCTCGCGCAGAAGGCGCACCGGCTGCCCGACCTTGGCGCCGAGCCAATCGCAATACTCGAGAACGGCGCTCGGACGGACGGCGAACACCGGGTATTGCGGACCGAGCTTCGGCATCGGACGGTACCTGCCGTCGGCACCACTCTCGACGTATCTCTGCGCCGCGAACGTCGGCAGTAGGCGTTCCTCATCATCCGGCGACGCCATGCCGTCGCCGAGCCGATCGTCCAGGAACCGACAGTAGTCGCCGAGCGTCACGGGAAACCGCGTCGCGAGGAACGCGTCGACGTGCTCGCGCCGCCGCGGCAGCGCCGATGTGAACGTCGGATCGCCACCGACGATCGTCATCCCGCCCGGCACGTACACGAAGCCGGCGGGAATCTCGTCGGGGCGAAAGAGACGTAGCCGCCCCTCCGCGCCGCCACCGCGTCCGAGCAGAAACGGCCAGCGCACCGGAGCGAAGCCCGTCTTCTCGATGACCGCGACCCACGAGCCGCGCGGCAGACGACACTCCAGCGGCGTCTTCCCGCGCCACTCGAACGGCCGCTCGATCAGACGGATCCCCTCGGGTTCGTAGCGAAAGAGCGACACTTTGGCGTCCGGCGGATCCGTGTCGAGTCGCAACGTCTCGTCGCCGTCGATATCGAAACTGTCGCCAGGTGACGCGTACTGGCCGACCAGGCTTTCGTACAGACGACACGCTTCGCCGTCGCCGCGCTCCTCGGCCGCGACGAGGCGTTCGTGAAAGAGCTCCGCGAGCGCGCGTCGAGCGCCGGAATGCGCAGGATCAGTGCTGAGCACCGAATGAAACGCCGCGGTCGTCTGACCGAACAAGCGAGCCGACGCGTCAGCGGCTTCTCGACGCTTCGCGACGGCCTCCCAGAGCGGAGCCTTCTCGCTCGGCGCCTGGAAACTCGGCGTGCGCGCACGCAAGTCGTCGAGAACCCGCACGCATTCCTCCTCGTGCGCCTGCGCGGCGTGAAGATCGGCACGCCGCGCTTCCGCGTCGACCAGCAGACGCCTGGCCTCCTCGTCGCGCCGCTCGCGGTCGTGGACTCCCTCGACGAAACGCTGCAACGCGTCGTGAAACGCCCTCGCGCTCTCGAAACGATCCTCCTTGCGAGGCGCGAGCGCACGCCGACACAGCGCGTCGAGCTCATCCGGTATCTCGTGATCGGAGACTCGCTCGCCCGGAGGCGGGACGTTTCCCTCGACGACTCGCCGCAGCAGCTCGGCGAAGCTCCCCTCGGCGTGCGGCGGCTCGCCGGTCAGCAGGACGTAGAGAATCGCGCCGAGACCGAACACGTCCGTACGCGCATCGATCAGGGCCGGGTCGCCGCGGGCCTGCTCCGGCGCCATGTAAAGCAGGCTGCCCTTGACCGTACCGCGTAGGCTCTCCTCGCCGCGCTCCGCACGCGACGTGATGACGAGGTCGGGGTCCGCCGACGCGTCGGGGCGCCCGAGCACCTTCGCGAGTCCCCAATCGACGACGAGCACTTCGCCGAAATCGCCGACCATGACATTCTGCGGCTTCAGGTCGCGATGCACGACGCCGCGGCTGTGCGCGAAGTCGATGCCCATCGCGACCTGCTGGAGGATCTGCACCCTGCGGATCAGCGTGAGCTCGCCGCGGTCCTCCTCGAGCAGCTCGTCGAGGTTGCGCCCGCGGATCCACTTCATCGTGAAGTACGGCGAACCGACGCGATCGAGGCCGACGTCGTACACCGGACCGATATTCGGATGCTCGAGCTGGGCGGTGGCTTGCGCTTCCTCTACGAAGCTCGCCAGCGCGACGCTATTCCCGGTCGGGTCCTTGAGGATCTTCATCGCGATCCGGCGGCGGAAGTCGCGATCGTAGCACAGCAGGATCCGTCCCATGCCGCCTGCAGCGATCTCGTCCTCGACGACGTACCGATCCTCGCCGACACCCGAGAGGAGCTCCGCAGGCGGCGGAGCGTCCCCGCCGGTCAGCGTGATCTCCGACGCGGTCTCGCTCCTCGATTGCAACGCTGAGACGACGCTCCAGCCCGCCAGACCCGTGCTGCGGCCCGCGACCAGATCCAGAAAGAACCGACAGCGTTCTTGCACCGCCGGCGGCCAGTCGGACGGAATCGCGCGTTCGCCGCTGTCGTAGAATCGCTCGACGAAATCGTGGTAGAGGCAGTCGTCGGCGCTCATGGCGGCGGGCTGTCGGTTCGCGTCGTCAGAGCGCTCTGCAGCGCGTCTTCCCCGAGCGATCTTCCCAGCCCCGGCCGCAGCAGATCGATGCCGTGCGCGAACAGCGTCCGCGCGCGACGATCGGAAGAGAGCTCCAGGATCTCCCGGATGCGCGCCCAGCTCTCTCCCTCGAAGAGCTTCAACACGACGACCTCCATCTCGCGCGGGTGGTCGACGTGCAGCGACAGGACCTCGCGTCCGATCACGCCCCGCAGCTCGCTCTCCGAAACGACCCGCGATGCCGTCGGATCGGGAGCCGGAGGCTCGTAACCGCCATCCGCGATCGGCAGCGGCCGTCCGGCGCGCTTCTGTCGTTCCTCACCGCGCCACGCGTCGACGATGCGCCCGCGGATCGAACGGGTGATCCACGCGTAGAAGTGCTCATCGCTCTCGTACTCGAAGCTGTCGAGCCCGCGCAGCGCGTGGGCGATGCCCTCGAGCACGAAGTCGATCGTCGATCCGTGCACGCGACGCACCTGCCGTGACAGCTTGCCGCTGAAGATGCGGACGAAGCGATCGACGCATCCCCCCAGACGCTCGAGAGCCTCGCGGTCTCCCGCCTGCGCCGCCGCGACGATCGGTCGGAGTTCTTCGCTCATCCGTTTGCGCGTAGCTTCCGCGTGGCAGGGGTTTCGACTCCGTCGCGATCGTATGTCGGCCGTGACGCGGGTTCAACGAGGAACCGAAGCGCGAGGTCGTCCCCGACTCCGACGCCGACTCCGACTCCGACTCCGACGCCGACTCCGACTCCGCCTCCGCCTCCGCCGCCGCCGCCGCCACCGCCACCGCCTCCGCCTCCGCCTCCACCACCGCCGCCCCGCCGCCGACTC
>CAYMRB010000609.1:0-4777 GCA_964392615.1 uncultured Planctomycetia bacterium
CTCACGGTGGTGAGGAGACGCCGCCCGCTCGACTCTTGGCAGATCCGAGCCTCCCGCCTACGGACAGCTCTCCGTCTCGCAGCCGAGCGCAATATCGCTCTCGAGCGTGCTCGCAGCGCACTCGGGGAACGGCTCGATCGGCCCGGGGCCGCCGAGGAAGTTGAAGTTCAGCAGGAAGATCGAGTCCGTCACCGTGCCGGCCACGCGACCGTTCGCGTCGGCGTCGCACGCCGCCATACACGGGGGCACCGTGCCGCCGGTGAAGTTGAAGTTCAGCAGGAACACGGCGTCGGCGACCTGCCCGATGACTCGGGTGTCGCCATTGCAGTCGCCGCGCAGGAAGTTGATTCCCGTCTCGAGGCAGGGCTCCGTCCCCTCGCAGTCCGAGTCCTCGCAGTCGGTCATGCCGTCGTCGTCGTTGTCGACGCCGTCCTCGCAGTCGCGCTCGCGCGCCGGGGCGCCTCCCGACTCGACGATCGCGAGAGCCTTGATCGACGCGTTCTCGGGCGGGTTGCCGCCACCGAGATCGTTGATGAGCACGGTAATCGCGCCGTCGACCACTTCGACCTCTTCGAACGCCACGGACATCGCGATGCCGTACGACGGCGCCCCCGGCGGCACCTCGGCCAGACAGGCCGCGAATGTGCTCTTGCAGAACTGATCGACCGCGAGCTCGCCGTTGATGTAGATGTCGAAGACCCGACACGCTCCGGAGGCGAACTGCGCGTCAATCGCGGGCGGCTCGTCGTTGACCTCGATCGGTCGCTCGAACGGATCGAACGCGATCGTGTCGCACGGGTCCGCACCGATCTCGAGCGACAGGCAGTCGTTGCTGCAGCAGTGCTCCATGAAGAAGAGCGCGACGATATAGGTCGCATCCTCGTTGAGCCCCGAAACGGTGTACTCGACAGGGCCGTTGCTCCAGCGCTCCGTGTTGAACAGGATCGGATCGATCGCGACCTCGGCGAGGAACTCATCCGCGTCCATGTTCGGAGCGAGGTTGTTCGTCGCGTTGTTCGTGTTCGGGCTCGTCAGGAACGCGTTCGGATTGGCGGTCGTGTCCTCCTGCCAGATCCGGCCGATGAAGTCCTCGTATTGCGGCCCGCCGGCGTTGATGTAGACCTCGCTTCCCAACAGCACGCCGCAGCATGCCGGGAGGAACGAGCTCTCGGGCTGCACGCAGATCTGCGCGAAGTCGATGCCGGCCAGATCACCCGCTGCGACGACGTACTCCTCGGCGTCACCGTCGACGTCGTCGATTTGCTCGCCGTTCACGCTGATCGCGATGCCGAAATCGGGATCGTTCGACTCCGGCACCGTCCACGTGACGACGATGTCACCCCCTTCGCGGACGCAGGCGAGATCCCGAACCGCGAGCTGCGGCGGCGGCGGGCACTCCGGTGTCTCGTAGTCGTCCGGCAGATCCGGGCCGAGCCACTCGATGAGATCATCTTCGGGCATGATCGGGAGCCCGCCGATGTCCTGGATCGCGAGGTTGCAGTTCCAGCCGCCGCCGCGGTCCCACGAGGCCATCTTGATCGCGTGGATGCCGGGCGTGAGGATGGCCGTGGGCCGGTCCTGACAGCCGCTGCTGCCACGGCAGACCATCGTGCTGTGGACCATCTCGTCGTCGACCCAGATCTGCCCGTTGTCGTCGCTGCCGAAGCAGAGCGTGACCTCGAGATCGTCGTCGGAGATGTTCTCGACGTAGGTCACGAGCCACGCCATGACGTCATCGGCATTCTGGAGGGCGTTGTTCAAGTTGATGAAGCCGTCCTCGTTGCCGTCGTTGACCGCTTGCCACACCGGCATGCCGCCCGGTCCGAGCGGACCGGTGTAGCCGTCGGTTGCCGCATCGAGCTCGTCGTACTCGATCTCGTCCCCGATCATCGCCTCGACGCAGCCGATGTGCGACGGGGCGATGTGATTCTGCAGGAGATTCTCCGGCGCGGTATTGCAACCGAAGCCGTGCGTGAACGGGCCGATGGCGGCCCACTGCGACTCGAGAATCTGACCGGTGCCCAGATTGATCGCATCCTGGGCTCGGGCCGTCATCGATGTTCCGCACACTGCCACGATCACCACCGCTACGAATTTCCCGCCCCCAATAGATAGCGCTCTCATCGGTTCCTCCCTGAGTTGAGACGTTCACCCTTCGACCGAATCGACCACTTGCCCGCGTCGACCTCACTTCTCGAATTGTAGCCCCGTGAGCCGCCGAGGCGGAAGCGAGTTTTCGCAGCGCTACTCCAGCGCCGGCCCCGCGATGCGCTCGCCGCGCTGCTGGCGCTTCTGTGCCGCCGGGTCGAACGTGCCGTAGAACAGCGCGTTCGCGTCCATCCACGTCACGAGACGCTCGAGGTCATCAGCCGAGAGCTCGACGCCCTCGTGGCCCTCGAGTAGCAGCTTCCCGAGGCGGCTGCCGCGCGCCCCGAAGAAGTCCGGCTCGCTCATCGGCTCGCTGTTCGCCCGCGTGAACGCGCCGCCCTGCCACGCCGAGAACGACACGAGCGGCGCGAGCGCGTTATACGACGCCGAGAACTCCCCTTGCACCTCGCCCGTCAACACGACGCCGCCGGCCGCCTCGATCTTCGGCCCGCGGTGACACGATACGCAGCGGCGGTCGAGCACCGGCTGGACGAGGAGCGGATAGCTGAACGGCCGCGAGCCGCTCGGCCCCGGCTCGATGACCGAAGGCTGTCGTCGCAGCGCCAACGCCGGAGCGCGCGGCGCCGGAGTGCGACTGCGGTGTTCGTGGCAGCCGATGCAGGAAGTCTGCTCGCCGGGCTGCAGGTTGGTCAGGCTACGCATGACTTGGACCGCCCGGCCGCGCTCGTCGAGCGCTTGAAACGTCAACGGCACCCGCGCCGGCGCGCGGAAGTACGCGGAGCCGTCCGCCTCGACCGGCACGGTGCCGAGCACCTGCTTGCCGGGCGATGCGTTCGCGAGGCCGACGCGCGGCGTGTTCGAATGCGGCGTCGTCTTCGGCAAGACCTGCAGGATGCGCAGGCTGCGGACGCGATTCGCGACGCCGGCCGGAAGACGCGGCCAGCTCTCGTGCACGTCCTCGACGAAGAACGTCCCCTCATCGCGCGCCGCCAGATCCGCTGACAACCGCGACGCGAGCACCGGCGGACGCGGACGTGGCGCGAGCGGCAGTGGCCACAGACTCGACACGTTCAGGTCGCGGTAGATCAGCTCCTTGTTGCCGAACGCGTCGACGAGATACAGACCGAACAGATTCGCCCGGTTCGCGCGCGGCTCGCCGATCAGAGGATCGTAGCCGTACGCGGCGAGGAAGAAGTCCTCCGACAGCGGCCACGGGCTGCGGTACGAGTGCCCGGGCCAGCGCTCCTCCTCGCGCGGCACGGGCGGCCGCTCGTGCACGCCGACCGGCGCGTGCCAATGACCGACGGGAAACTCGCTCTCCGGGAACAGCGCGTCCGGCGTCAGACGCGTGATCGGCTCGAGCCCGTCGATCTGCGCCGTCACGTCGAGGCGAATGATCGACCCGGACGTCATCGCGTGATGCGCCGCCGCGGTCGCCATCACCCGGTGGCTGCCCGGAATCGGCCGCGCCTCCCACACACCGACCGGATTGAACGTGTTGTTGCCGTAGAAGATCCGCACGTCGCTGCCGTCGGGCCGCACGGTCCAGAGCTGCTGGTAGTGAACGGCGTGACGATCGACGTAGTCCCAACGCGTGTAGATCACGCGGCCGTCCGCGAGAACCGCCGGATCCCACTCGTGCGTCTCGTGGAACGAGATCACACGCGGATTCGATCCGTCCGCTTCCATCAGCGCGAGCGTGTACACCGGACACGGCCCCCGGCCACAGCGATGGAAGCCGCCGCGTCGCGTCGACAGAAAGACGATGCGTCCGTCCGGCAGATAACGCGGCGAGAAGTCGTCGAACGGACCGTCCGAGAGCTGTCGCAGACGAGAACCGTCGGCGTCCATCTCGTAGATGTGGAAGTGTGGCTCGGCGCCGGCGGCGTACGATCCCGGCACGCTCGCTCTCTCGATCGGGGCGAATGCGAACAGCACGCGGCGACCGTCCCATGACACGTCCGGCTGCTGATAGCAACCGAGCGGCAAGTCGCCAGCCGCGAGCTGCCGACAGCGCATGGACGCTCCGGGCTCGTCGAGCACGAACAGGCCGCCGCCCGGTCGCGCCCAGCGCCCCGAGTACTGCGTCAGCTGATGGCTGAAGCCGGACGGCACGCGCTTCGCGAACACGAGCGGCCCCGTCCGCGCCAGCGGATTGCGAAACGCGATGCGACGGCGCAGTCGGTGCACGCGGCGCCAGAGGTCCTCGCGGCGATCATCATCGACGTCGACGCCGCTCTCGAGAGACTCGAGCTCGCGCCGACATCGCTCCCACTCGCCTCGCAGCTCCCCGAGCGCGACGCCGCTCGTCTCGAGCTCGCGGATGAGGCGGTCGCCGCGCGCCAGAGTCGTCGCCGTCGCCTCGTGCCACGTAGACGGAGCGCGACGCGTGCCGATGCCGTCCTGCAGCCGCCAGTCCGCCTCGATGCATGCGGTCTCGATCGACGGACGCAGCGCGGGAAAGACCGGGGGCGGGATGGTCTCGTGCTCGCGGACGTCGAACCGCACCGGCAGATCGTGCCAGCGCCCGCCAGCCCGGTAGCGCAGGCGCCGCCAGCGAACAGCGGTGGTGGCGCCACGGCCGCGCGTGGTGAGGAGGAGTGTGTCGGCCTGGGGGGCGGAGTCGGAGTCGGAGTCGGAGTCGGAGTCGGCGTCGGAGTCGGAGTCG
>CAYMRB010000610.1:0-4758 GCA_964392615.1 uncultured Planctomycetia bacterium
GGCGGAAGAGCTCGGACATGAAGCTCTGGCAGAACCGCATGACCTCGTTGTCGCTCTTGCCCTTCGGGTTGAAGTCCGAGCCTCCCTTGCCGCCGCCCATCGGGAGCGTGGTCAGGGAGTTCTTGAAGACCTGCTCGAAGGCTAGGAACTTCAGAATGCCGAGGTTGACGCTCGGGTGAAAGCGCAGGCCGCCCTTGTAAGGGCCGATCGCGCTGTTCATCTCGACTCGGAAACCTCGGTTGACCTGAACCTCACCTTTGTCGTCGGACCAGGGCACGCGGAACAGGATCACGCGCTCGGGTTCGATGACTCGCTCGAGGATCTTGGCCTGCCGGTATGCCGGTGTCGATTCGACGACCGGCATCACGGACTCGACAACCTCACGCACTGCCTGGTGAAACTCCGGCTGCGCCGGGTTCTTCGCGATGACATCGCTCATGAAGGAATCGATGGCGTTCGACATTCGATGAGGGCTCCTGGTTCGGTGCCGTCGGATCGGCACACAGGTTCTGACCCGTACGCCAAGTCGCGGGTCTGCGCGGTACTGTTCCACGCCCTGTGCGCTAGAGCCACCCCGAAATCTGACGATCTTCGCTTCTCGATCGTCCCCCTCTCCCCTCTGCCCGGCCGGGCCCGGCGAACGTCGCGTAAACTCCTACCAACGCGCCACTTGCGGCGACGTCGACCGGGAGACAAATTCCGACGAGAGATCCCTCCACGCGTCCTCCGCCAGCTGCGAGGATGGCCGTCCACCCCGTCCCTCGGAGTCTCGCATGACACCCAGCTTGTTCCTGCCTCGCGCGCTGTCGACGCTCCTCGCCTTTTCTTGCGTCTCCGTAGCCGCCGACGCTCCACGTCCCGGTGCGACGACCGTCCGATCGATCGATGTCGATGGACGACGACGCAGCTATCGCGTACACGTTCCGAAAGGTCTCACGCGGCGAAAGAACGCGCCGCTCGTTCTGATGTTTCACGGCGGCGGCGGCTCGGCTCGCAAGATCGAAGCCTCGACTGGCTTCAGCTCGCTCGCCGACCGAAAGGGCTTCGTCGTCGCGTACCCCGATGCCGTCGGCGGCAACTGGAATGATGGCCGCGGTTGCCGGCGCCTTCGATCGCACCGCCTCGGGATCGACGATGTCGCCTTCGCACGCCGCCTGATCGATACGCTCTGCGACGAGTTGCCGATCGATCGCGACCGGGTGTTCGCGACCGGCGCGTCGAACGGCGGCATGATGTGTCACCGTCTGGCGATCGAGGCGTCCGACCGCGTCGCGGCGATCGCGCCGCTCATCGGCGGCATCGCCGAGCCTCTGGCGAAGACGTTCGCGCCGCAACACCCCGTGTCGATCCTGGTGATTCAAGGAACGGAAGACCCGCTCGTCCCGTTCTCCGGTGGCAACGTCGGTTTCCTCGGCCGCCGAGGTGCGATCATCGCGACGACCGAAGCGGTCGAGAGGTGGGCGCGTCACGATCGCTGCGAGCCGACACCGCGCGTCGCTCGACTTCCCGACGCGGATCCGGAGGACGGCTGCACGGTGACGCGTTCGACGTGGCGCGGCGCGCAGGCCGACGTCGAGTTCCTGCGCGTGGACGGTGGCGGCCACACATGGCCCGGCGGCCCGCAGTATCGACTCGAGAGCATCATCGGCCGCGTGTGCCGAGACTTCGACGCGACGCGCGCGATCTGGCGCTTCTTCGCTGCACACCCACGAGGAGTCGACTTCGTGACGAACGGCGTCACAGCACACAGGGGCGACTCCGGCGCCCTGCCGGAGAACACGATGCGCGCATTCCGCAGCGCGCTTCAGAGCGGCGCCGATTGGATCGAGATCGACATCGTCGAGACGCGCGACGGCCACCTCGTTGTCACGCACGACCTGCGCACCGGCCGCGTTGCCGATCGCGATGTCGCGATTCCCGAGACGAACTGGGTCGAGCTGCAGAAGCTCGACGTCGCGCACGGCTTCCGCACGGGCCGCGGCCTCACGACGGCTCAGTGTCCGCCGGCGCGCATGCCGCTCCTCGAGGAGGTCGTCGACCTCGTGCGCGCTCAGAAGCGCGTCCGCCTGTCGATCCAGCCGAAAACGGACTCGGTCGACAAGGCCGTCGCCGTCATCGTCGCGAAGAACGCGACGCGGTGGTGCGGCTTCAATGACGGCAGCCTCGCGAAGATGGCCCGCGTCAAGGAGCTCGATCCGCGGCTGTGGGTCTTCTGGGATCGCCCCGCGACGTCGGACGTCGCCGCCGACATCGCGACGGCCCGCAAACACGGCTTCGAGAGCCTCGTCATCGAACACACCGGCGTGACACGAGAGAAGGTCACACGCGTCCGCAAGGCCGGTCTCGAGTTCGGCGCGTGGACGGTCAACGAACCCGCCAAACTCTCCGCACTGCTCGAGCTCGGCGTCGAGCGGATCTACACCGACTTCCCGCGCCGTCTCCTCGGGTTGCGGAAGGCGCGCTGAGCCTGCCTGTACGCCCGCGCGCGACAATGGCTCGAGAGGCGGGAGGCGAAGACCGCCACGCGCGGTCTTTCGCGAGTACTCGCCAGGAGCCTTCGCTGCGGGTACGTACGCCGGGCAGCCCTTGCGCTACTTGCGCTTCCAGGCCGACTTCATCTCGTAGATCGCGAGGGACTCGACGGTCAGCGAACCGCCCTCGACGCTCAGCGAGATCTTGCGGATCGGCTTGCCCTGATCGCGGCGGCTGCTTGTCTTGAAGCACGCGCCTCCCCCACCTATCAGCTCGACCATCGGACGGTCGACGAGCACGCGGAACGTCACCTTGCCGTCCTTCATCCTGAGCGGCATCTCGTCGAGCTTCTCGGCGGCGAAGTCGTAGGTCGCGGCGTTGTCTCCGAATCGGAGAACGGCCTTCTTGGCCGTCCCCTTCTGGAGCGTCACCACGATGTCGAAGAGCTGATCGTCGACGTCGTAGGCGATGGCCGCTTCCATGCCGAGGCGCTTGTTCTTCACCGCCCGCGGGTTCGGCTTACGCAGCTTCTCGAGTTCCTTGACCGGCGTGACGAACATTCGGACGCCGTCCGGCGTCGTGTGAAGCGTCAAGCTCGTCGGCACCGTGAACGTCTGGTTGAACGGCATGTCCGGAATGTTGATCCGCGCCCAGCCCACCTGCACGACACGGCCGTCGGGGCTGTTGCTGAAGCACTGCGACGCGTAGTACGAGCCCCAGTGGACGCGATGCTTGCCCTCGTGCTCCGGCGTGAACTTCTTGCCGTCGAAGCTGCCGAGAGCGTAACGCGCGTCCGCGGCGTAAATCACCCACTTGGTGTTCTTCGGGTCGCCGTCGACGGGCAGCTCGAAGATCTCGGCGCACTCGAAGTAACCGGGAATCTTGCTCTCGAGCTTCCACGACTTGAGGTCCTTGCTCGTGTAAAGCGCGATGTTGCGACCGACTTTCTGGTCCTCGTCGTAGACCGCGATGACCCAGTGCTCGCCGGGCGCGTACCACATCAGCTTCGGATCACGACCGCGATGGGTGATGACCGGGTTGCCCTCGTAGTACGTCCATGTCTTGCCGCGGTCGGTCGAGTAGGCGAGCGCCTCACCGCAGCCGGTGTCGGTGAACGCGAGGACCATCGTCTTCTCGTCGCCCTTCTGCCAGCCCGCCGCGTTGTAAAGGTCGACGTTGCCGCTGCCGGAGAAGCAGTTCCGGTCGGCCATCTTCGGGTGGCGGTTCTTGACACTGCCTCCGAAGGAGCGCAGCGCCCGATCGTGCTCCGTCCAGTGAACCATGTCGGGGCTCGTCGCGTGCCCCCAGTACATGTTCGCCCAGCCGCGACCCGCCGGGTTGCACTGCCAGAAGAAGTGGTACTGCCCGTCGTAGTAGAACATCCCGTTCGGGTCGTTGTTCCAGCCGCGCATCTGGCTCATGTGGAACTGCGGGCGCAGCGCCTCGTCGTAGAGCGGCTGAAGGTGACGGATCTCATCGCTCGACTCGATCATCTCGCAGATCTCGGAGGTCGCTCGAGCGACGATCTTGGCGGTCTTGCCGACGTACTCCGCCATGTCGAGGTACGTCCACCAATCGATGGCGTCCTTGTTCGGCGGGAAATCGCAGTCGAGGTTGTGGACGAGCTGATCACCGACCGTGATCGTCATGCGACCGCGTTTGCCCCGATTCGAGACGGGGAAGATGATGTACTTGCCGGTGACCTTGATCTCCTGAGCGTTCTCCGGCTCGGGAGTCGGCGCGCTGCGCCTTGCCGGCCCCTTCTTCTTCTTCGCCGGCTTGTCGCCCTGCGATATCTGGTCGATGTTGACGTGGCCCCAGCCCTCGGACGCATCGTCGACGATCTGCAGGACGGCCTTCTTGCCCTTGTACTTCTTGACGTCCCAATTCTCCCAATTGAGAAACTCGCTGCCGCCCGGCTGCTTGTTCGGACCGGTGGCGGAGTAGACCACCTTGCCGTCGATCAGCAGGTTCATGCAGGTCTTGCCCTCGTGCCCACCGCCTCCGATGAGGAACTTGATGTAGTCCCGCTCGATGGTGATCGGAGGTGACGTGAGCTTGCCCTTCGGCTTGTCGCCGCCGAGGAACGTGTTGACCAGCCGCTTGCCCTCGAATCCCGAGACGTGCATCTGGCCGCCGAGCGTGCCCTTGGCCGGGGCCGTGCCGAAAGCCGTGCCCTCGACCTTCCAGTCGCCGTAGTTATCCGCTTCGAAGTCGTTGATCAGGATGTCGTCGGCGGCACTCACCGGCGCCGAGATTACTATCGTGAACAGCGCGAACGAGAAG
>CAYMRB010000611.1:0-4743 GCA_964392615.1 uncultured Planctomycetia bacterium
ATCGGGCCGGCGACGAGTTGCGGGAAGAACCCGACGAAGAGCGCGAAGTCGCTGAGGTGATCCGTCGGCTCCATCTCGCCGCGGTAGATGTCGATCGTGTAGCTCAGCGTCTGGAACGTGTAGAACGAGATGCCGACGGGCACGACGATGCCGAGAGCCCAGCTGTCCGCATCCGTGCCGACGAGGCCCGCGAAGCCCTCGACGAAGAAGTCGAAGTACTTGAAGAAGCCGAGCAGCGTGAGGTTGCTGATCACGCTCATCCACAGGAAGTAGCGCCGTCGCGTGATGCCGCCGAGCGAGAAGCCGACCTGGCACGCGATCGCGACGAGCACCGTCGCAGCGAGGGAGCCGATGAGCGGCGACCAGTTCGCATCTGCGGCAAACAGCCCCCCGTACGACGCGGGCTCCGTCCACCCGCCGACGAACACGGTTTCCGGCAGCACGAGCGAATGGAGCGCGGCCCAATCGAGCGGCGCCGCGAGCAAGGTGCTTCCGGCGATCAGCGACGCGAGCAGCAGCCGCCACGTCGACCTCGTCGGACGTCGATGCACGATGCCGAGACCGCACGAGTAATCGATCGCGGTCGACAGGAGGATCAGAATCAGGAAGCGGTGGTCCCAGGCGCCGTAGAAGACGTAGCTCGCCCCGAGGAGCATGAGCTTCTGGGCTCCGGGTCGACGGCCCCACTGCAATAGCAGATAGAGGGTCCCGACGACGACCGCGAAGAGGGCGAAGGTGGCGCTGTTGAAGTTCACGTAATGGGGACCACTCGTGCGTTCGGCGGCTTGCGAGGCCGGAAAGGGCACGCGCGAACCCACCGCGCGCGCCTCGTCAGGGTATCGGCGCCGGCGCGCGCGGGCTTGACCGCGCCCGACGGTTCTCGAGGCCTGCCGGTCCCCCTCCGCGTGGCACCTCCCTTGTCACCGGCGACGGCCGCCGCGTAGGATACCGCCTTCTCGGAAGGGAATGACGCATGCGATTGATCGGTAACAAGACGAAGCTGCTCGGCGAGATCGAGCGCTTGCTCGGCGACAGCGGCATCGATGGCGGCACGCTGATCGATATCTTCAGCGGCACGTCCTGCGTCGGTCGCCACTTCAAGAAACGCGGTTATCGGGTTGTCGCGAACGACGCGATGGCCGCGTGCTGGGTCCAGGCCCTCGCCGGTGTCGAGGTCAGCCGCTATCCGGCGTTTCGCGCGTTCCGCAAGGAGTTCGCGTCGACGCTGTCGTCCGACGAGTTCCACGACGGCTGCGCGATCCAGACCGAGATCGGCGACGACGGCGTGCTCGACGCCAAGGCGCTCGCGCAACGCGCACCGCTCGTCGAGGCCGTGCACTACCTCGATCGTTGCGTCGAGCCGTGCGAGGGGCTCATCTTCCGCAGCTTCTGTCCGGGAGGAACCGCAGGGCGGGGTTACTTCACCGATGAGAACGGTCGCAAGATCGATGGCATCCTGCAGTTCCTGCGCGCCCTCTTCCGGGAAGGCGTGCTGAAGAAGGGCGAGCACGCGCTGCTGCTCGCGGCGTTGATCGACGCTGCCGACCGCGTCGCCAACATCTCGGGGACCTACGGCGCCTTTCTCAAGCACTGGCAGCAGAGCGCCCGGCGCAAGCTCGAGCTCGCGGTGCCGGAAGTGACGCCGAGCCCGCACCGCAACCGCGCCTATCGCGAGGACGCGAACGAGCTCGTCCGTCGGCTGCGCGGCGACGTGCTCTACATCGATCCGCCGTACAACAGCCGCCAGTATCCGGCCAACTACCACGTGCTCGAGATCATCGCCGACTACCACACGGTCGACGACCTCGAGGTGCTCGAGGCGTCGCTCTACGGCAAGACGGGGCTGCGGCCGTGGAAGGACCGCAAGTCCGCGTATTGCGTCAAGCCGTCGCCGCGCCGCGCATCCGGCGAGGACGTGCTGAGCGCGTTCACCGACCTCGTGCTGTCGTCGCACGTACGCCACGTGGTCGTCAGCTACAACGAGGAGGGGCTCATGAGCCGCGGCGAGATCGGCGCGGTTCTGGCGCGGTTCGCCGGCGTCAAGGAGTTCGACTTCGACGGCGGATTCCGCGAGGTCCTCTACCGGCGATTCCGCAGCGACCGCGATCGCGAGGGAGCCGACGGCGCCGCGCCGCGATCGTACCGAGTGATCGACGGCAAGGGGCGCGACGAGATCGGCGAGTGGCTCTTCATCGCGAGTCGTCCTCAGGCGCGCTCGCGGGGCCGCCGTCGGGCAGCGACGCGACAGGCCTGAACTCCGTAGGACCCGCGCGGCCCCGTCGTCATTGCGCCCTGTGGTACGATGAGCTCCATGCCTCCTTCTACGCCCCTCGAGACGCGCTATGTTAGCGCTCTGCTCGGGCTCGCCGAGGCGCCGCCGGATCGCGCCACGCTGCTGGACGTGCTCGATGCCACCCTCGAGGCCATCGACGGCGAGCGAGCGTTCCTGTTCGCGTTCCGCAAGACGGGCGGCTTCCGGGCTCTGGCAGCGCGCGACCGCGATCGCGAAGACATCAGCGGTCCGCTCGATCGCATGAGCCACTACGCGATCGGCAAGATGTTCGAGACGGGGAGCGTCCTCCACGTCGCCGACGCGCGCCAGGATCGGCGCTTCCGCACTGGCGACGCGCTCGCGGGCCGCAGGGCGTCGATCTCGATCGTCGTCATTCCGCTGCACGTCGACGGGGAGCTCACCGGCGGGGTGTATGTCGATCACCGGTTCCGTCAGCTCGAGCCGGACGTGGCCAGCGCCGAGTCCGTCGAGCGGTGGATCGGCCTGTGCGCGGTGGCGCTCGCGCGGCGCGAGGACGCGAAGCGCATCCGGAGGCTCGAGAAGGGCGCCGGCGCGCGGAGTACCGCGGCTGCGGCTCTCGCGGTCGAGGCGCCCGCGCCCCGCACCGCGGACGCGACCCGCCGCGCGGCGGCCGACGACAGCGATCTGCGCGAGTTCCACGGTCTCGAGTCGGCCAACCCCGACATGCTCGACCTGTTCGACACCGTCGACAGCTTGCGGGACTCGGACATTCCGATCGTGATTTGCGGCGAGACCGGCACCGGAAAGGGCCAGCTCGCCCGGGCCGTCCACCTGGCGTCGCGCCGTGCGGACGGCGCGTTCGTCCCCGTCAGCTGCGGGTCGATTCCGGAGTCGCTCGTCGAGAGCGAGCTGCTCGGTCACGCGCGCGGCGCGTTCACGGGCGCCGAGGTCGACCGTGTCGGGCTTCTCGTCCAGGCCCATGGCGGCACGCTGTTGCTCGACGAGGTCGGCGACATGAGCGATGCGATGCAGCGCCAGCTGCTGCGCGTGCTCGAGGATGGCATCGTGCGGCCGCTCGGGGGCAAGGACACGGTCGAGGTCGACCTGCGCGTCGTCGCGGCGACGTCATGCGATCTCGCCGCGCGCATGGCCGATGGTCGTTTTCGGCGCGACCTCTACTTCCGGCTCAAGGGAATCGACCTCGAGCTGCCGCCGCTTCGCGAGCGATGGGAGGACGTTCCCGGTCTCGCGCAGCGCATTCTCGTCGCCTGTGCCGAGGGCCGCGAGCCGGCCCGCCTGCGTCCGGAGGTGGTCGAGCGGCTCGCGCACTACGCGTGGCCCGGCAACGTCCGGGAGCTGGCGAACGAGATGCGACGGTTGGCGGCGCTCGGTCTGAAGGAGGTCGGTCTGCGCGATCTGTCGGCCCCGCTGCGGGGAGCGCGCGCCGGGCCGTACGCGCCGACGAGCGCGACACCCCCGCCCCTCGACGACGTGATCGCCGACGCCGAACGAGCCGCGATCGAGCGCGCGCTCGACCGCTGCGGCGGCAACAAGTCCCGCACCGCCGAGGAGCTCGGCATCACCCGGAAGGCGCTCTATCGGAGGCTCGCGAAGTATGGCATGGGCTGACCGTGACGCCCCTGCCGCGGCCCTTCACAGGGGCCCCTGGGCAGCCCATGCCGGCGGAGCTGGAGCCGACCGCTCGGGGCCGCCGGCGCGCCTGGCCCGCGCAGGGCTCGCGGCGGCTCAGCTCCGCCCCGCGCGCCCGTGGCGAGGCCACCGCAGACGTGACTCGCGATGAAGGAGACGGCGGCCAGGAAGGCGCCGGAGGAGAAGCATGACACTCGATCCCCTGAATCTGCCCGGCGATGCTCCCGGGACCCGGCTCGTGGCGGACGCCCTCGGCGTGCCGTTCGTCGACCTGACGGAGTACGCGGTCTCTCCCGGGATCCTGCGCCGGCTGCCGACCCGCACAGCGATCCGGCAGCGCTGCGTGCCGATGGTGCACAACCCGAGGCGCGCCGTCTTCGTCGTCGACGATCCCGCGCGCCTGGCGTGGCTCTCGATGCGGCGCGATCTGCTCGGCGTCGCGCCGGCGCAGAAGCTCGAGTTCGCGCTGACGACCCGCGACGGCATCCAGCGCGCGCTGGCGCGGCGGCTCGACGGGCCGGAGTGAGTCAGCTCGAGGCGCGGGGGCCGGGAGGCTCGAGGCTGAGGAATCGCGGAGCGAGCCTCCGGCGCGACCGGGGTAGTGGTCGGGAGGAGGGCAGTGAGCAATGGGTCGGCCGGCGGGAACGGCTCGCTCCGCGGGAGGGGGCGAAGGTGGGTCAGACGTCGTCGCGGCCGCAGTCGGAGCGCTTGCCGCCCGCGCGGGGCTGGCCATCCTGGACGACGAGTCTCGAGACGATCTGGCGGTCGGTCGTCAGGTAGTAGATCGCGAAGCCGTCGGCGTCGAGGACGAAGACGCGGTCGGACGGCGCGCGGCGGTT
>CAYMRB010000612.1:0-4738 GCA_964392615.1 uncultured Planctomycetia bacterium
GGAGTCAGAGTCGGCGGCCCACCCTCTTGCTCGCAGCCGCCGGGTGGAGCAGAATCTGGGCAAGGGCTGACCGGCGGGACAGCCGCTGCAGCTTTCGATAGCGGCTCGTGCGGCAGCTCAACTCCGCCTGGATATCCGCCCCCGGAGGACCAACATGCTCTCGACCCCCGTCACCCATCCCCAGATCCTCGAAGCCATCGGTCGCGCCGGTCACGGGGCGAAGATCCTGATCGCCGACGGGAACTACCCCGCGTCGACGACGCTCGGACCGAACGCGCGGCTCGTGCACCTGAACTTGCGTCCGGGCCTGCCCACGGCCACGGACGTGCTCGATGCGCTCGTCGAGGCCGTCCCGATCGAGGCCGCCGCGGTCATGGCGACGCTGAAATCCGGTCCGTACGCGATGGCGGAGGAGCCGGAGATCTGGACGTCCTTCCGGCGCACCCTCACGCGGGCCGGAGTGGCGGGAGAGCTAGAGGAGATCGAGCGCTTCGCGTTCTACGAGGCCGCGGCGCAGCCGGACGTCGCGCTGACCATCGCGACCGGGGAGCAGCGAATCTATGCGAACCTGCTGCTGACGATCGGCGTGGTCCTGAACAGCTGATCGCGGAGTACGGGCGGCGGACTCTCCTATTCCCACTCACGACGGTCGTCGTATCCTGCTTTCTTCACGCTATTTCCGGCGTCGGGAGGGAAAGACGCGAACCCCCGGATTTCGCGGTTGATGTGCCCGGGGCCGCTCTGTACTATCTGCCCTTTCCACCTGACACGGACAGATACCGCAGTCATGTTCAAGACCTACCGGATGCGCAACGAGGACGTCGAGCGGCGATGGCTCCACATCGACGCAGAAGACGTGATCCTCGGCAAGCTGGCCGTCCGGGCCGCAGTCGCTCTGATGGGCAAGCATCGGCCCACGTACAGCCCTGACGTCGACACTGGGGACTTCATCGTCGTGACGAACGCGGAGAAGGTCCGGGTCACAGGTAAGAAGGAGACCGACAAGGTCTACCGGCGGCACACCGGTTGGATCGGCGGCCTCCGCGAGACGAGCCTCGCCGATATGCGCGCGTCGAAGCCGGACGAGGTCATTCGCCTCGCCGTGCGTCGCATGCTGCCGAAGACGAGGCAGGGCCGTAATATGTTGCGGCGGTTGAAGGTATACGCGGGGGCGGAGCACCCGCACGAGGCGCAGAAGCCCGAGACGATCCAGGTCGGCTGATTAGAGATATGGCCAAGAAACAAGATCCGTACATCTGGGGCACTGGCCGGCGAAAGACCTCGATCGCACGCGTCCGGATCCGTCAGGGCTCCGGCAAGATCCAGATCAACCAGCGCGCCGTCGACGAGTACTTCGGCACCGTGACCGAGCAGAAGCGAGTCGCCGCTCCGCTCGAGGCCGTCCAGGCCGCGACGGGCTGGGATGTCTTTGTCAACGCCTCGGGCGGTGGCTACGCGGCCCAGGCCGACGCGATCTGCCTCGGCATCGCCCGCGCGCTCGTCAAGTCGAACCCCGACCACGAGCCCGTGCTGCGCGAAGGCAAGTACCTGACCCGCGACGCCCGCGAGGTCGAGCGCAAGAAGCCGGGACAGAAGGGCGCTCGCAAGAGCTTCCAGTTCTCGAAGCGCTGATTGTTCGGACGCCGGACGGAATCTCCGCCGGAGGCGCTCTTCCCTCGGGAGAGAGCCGCAGTCGCTGCGTAGGCAGGGCTCCCACTTCCGCGCGGAATGCTTCGGTGCTACCATCGCGTCGGGCGATTCCCGGACGGGACGAGTAGGGATCCGTTCGGTTCATCGACGTCCTCGATGCCCCGGTGCGCCAGCCTTTGGGCGCGTGCCACGAGGCGTTCCCGCGAGGAGCCACCGTGGTGGCGTCACGTTCCGACAACCGCGATTCCGGTAGGCCGCTGTTCCGCGCGCCGGCCGTGCTTGCCTTCGTGGCGGCGGCGCTGATCGTCTGGCTTCTGCCTGGCCGCGACACCGGTGCGGTCTATCGCCTCGCGCTGCTGAGCCGGGAGCCGTCTCCGGAAGGCTTCCTGGCCTCGCACCTTCTGCACACGAACGGCTGGCACCTGATCGTCGATCTCCTCATCGTGCTGGTCGTCGGCGGCTGGCTCGAGACCCGCTGGGGGACGCCGAAGTTCCTCGCGTTCTACGCGCTGATCGTGCTGCCGACGACGACGGTCTGCCTCATCGCAGGGTACGCGGTCCCGGCCGACGGGCTATGGGAAGGTCTCGACGCGGCGTCTTTCGGCGCCGGCGGCCTCGCCCTGGCCTGCCTCTTCGTCGCTTCTTGCCACGAACGCAGCGCCGGCGAGTTTCGCTCGGGCGTGCTGCGGCACTTCGCGCCGCGTCACCTGCTCTGGACGGCGATGCTCCTCGGTGCGACCGGCATCGCGGTGCTCGACTCCCAGCCTCCGATCGAGTGGGGCTCGGGCGAGGAGGTCTACCGCGCCAGAGTCTTCCTCCTGCCCCAGCTCAGCGGGGTCGTGTTCGCGGTCGCGTTCCTGCGCATGGAGCCGTTCCTCCAGCGACGCGCCACACGGATGCGCGCAGTGCGCGAGGAGAGCGAGCGGGAGCGAATCGGCGCGATCCGCGCGCGCGTCGACGGGCTGCTCGACAAGATTTCGAGCGACGGCTACTCGAGCCTGAGCGCCGACGAGCGGAGCTTCCTGCGCTACGCGAGCAAGCACTTCAAGCCGGAGTGATCGCGCTTCGTCAGCAGACCGCGAAGAGGCGAGTCAGCGTAACGCGCGCGTAACAGCCCGTCGTCGCGTCGCGCCGAAGGTCGCGAATTCCCCGCCGTGCGTGCACGATCGTCATGACCAAGCACTGCTCAAACGGGCCGTCACACCGCGCGGAGGTCGCCATGCGTTGCCGTTCGATCTCGACCGTCCTCTGTCTCGCTGCTCTCGCATCGGCCTCGTGCCGCGTTTCTGCCGACGCCGCGGCGGAGGACGCGCCGGCGTATCGGAGCGTGCTCATCCAGGGCGTGCCGCACATTCGTCAGCGGCCGGATTTCTGCGGCGAGGCGTGCGTCGAGATGGCGCTGCGCAAGCTCGGCAAGTCGTGGACGCAGGACGATGTGTTCGCAGCGTCGCAGCTCGATCCCGCGCTCGGTCGCGGCTGCTACACCGCCGAACTAGTGCGCGCGTTGCGGCACATCGGCTTCCGGCCGGGGGACGCAGTCTACGAGATCGCGGCCGACTCGCACCGTGCGGGACTGGAGCGGCAGTGGAAGGCGCTTCACGACGACCTGGCGGCCGGCGTGCCGTCGATCGTCTGCACGCACTGGGACGCGAGCGCCGGCGCGAGCGAGCACTTCCGCCTCGTCGTCGGCTACGACGCCGACAAGGACGAGGTTCTCTACCAGGAGCCGGCCGAGGACGACGGCGGCTACCGTCGCATGAAGCGCGCGCGGCTCCTGACGCTGTGGCCGCTGAAGTACGACCGCAAGACGTGGACGGTGATCCGCATGCCGCTGCGACCCGGCACGATCGCCGCGCGCCCGCCGTCGGTGACGCGCTCGGATCGCACGGGGCGCTCTGAGCGTGTCCAGCGTCGCAGCCGCTTCGGCCCGGCCGACTTCGCGCAACACGTGCGCGCGTTGCGCGAGAAGCTCACGGGGCGCGGGTTCACGATCCTCGTCGAGACGCCGTTCGTCGTCGTCGGCGACGAGTCGCGTCGCATGGTCGAGCGTCGCGCGAAGCAGACTGTGAAGTGGTGTGTCGACCACTTCCGGCGCTCCTACTTCGCCAAAGACCCGACGGAGATCATCGACGTCTGGTTGTTCAAGGACGAGAAGAGCTATCGTTCGCACGCCAAGGAGTTCTTCGACGACGAGCCCGGCACGCCGTTCGGCTACTACTCGAGCGAGCACAAGGCGCTCGTGATGAACATCCGCACCGGCGGCGGCACGCTCGTTCACGAGATCGTCCACCCGTTCATCGCGGCGAACTTCCCCGACTGCCCGGCGTGGTTCAACGAGGGCCTCGCGTCGCTCTACGAGCAATGCGGCGAGCGGGACGGCAAGATACGCGGCGCGACGAACTGGCGCCTGGCGGGCCTGCAGAGAGCGATCCGCGCCGCAAGCGTGCCGTCGTTCCCGACCTTGACGTCGACGACGACGCATGAGTTCTACGGCGAGGATCCGGGAACGAACTACTCCCAGGCGCGCTATCTCTGCTACTGGCTCCAGGAGAAGGGGCGGCTCCGCGACTTCTACCGCCGCTTCCGTCGCGACGTGAAGAAGGACCCGACGGGCGTCGAGACGCTACGCGCGGTGATCGGAGAGCGCGACCTCGACGCGTGGAAGAAGAAGTGGGAGAGCTGGGTGCTCGGTCTGCGCTTCGCGGGGTAGGCGGAGTCGGAGTCGGAGTCAGTCGGACCCCAACGCAGCAAAACGCGCGAGCAGCAGGCCCTTCGAGGCCGCACCTGCGTTCCGAGCCGTCGCAGAGCTTCAGGACTCGTGTGCTCTCGAAGAGAAGAGTTCTCACGCCAAGGCGCCAAGGCGCCAAGGAGTGGCCCTCTCCGCACGATCTTCACGCGTTCATGGCCTCTCTGTGAGGATGAGCAAGGGCTCTTCAGCTCTTCCTCTTTGACGTACGCTGCGAGCGCAGCGTGCCAAGGCCTGCCCCGCGTGCCCCAACAGCCAGCCCTTGGCGACTTGGCGTCTTGGCGTGAGGATTCTTGTCTTCTCTTCTCCCTGCGCGAAAGCGAGATCGAGAACGGGCTTCGG
>CAYMRB010000613.1:0-1574 GCA_964392615.1 uncultured Planctomycetia bacterium
GGCGGGCGACGAACCGGTGCGCCGCGAGGAACTTCTTCGTGCCGTCGATGATCTCGCCGACGACGGTCTTGCCCCAATCGTTGACGTGTCGCGCCGAGAACTCCTGGCCGTATCCGGTCGCTCCGCTCGGTTGGGGCACGTAGACGACGTATCCGTTCGCGGCCCACAGGTTCTTCGGGTAGCGACCGCCGAAGGTGCGCGGGGTCGGAGAAGTGCCGCCGTAGTAGTACACGATGCACGGATAGCGCTTCGAACGGTTGAAGTCGGGCGGGTAGTAGATGCGCCCGTGGATCGTCGTGCCGTCCTTCTTCTCGAAGTCCCACGTCTCGACCTCGCCGAGACGAATGCGCGCGTAGCGTTCCGCGTTCGCGTCCGACAGCAGCTGCGACGGCGTGCTCGGGTCGTCCAGATCGACCGTGTACGCGCGTACGGGGCAAGACGCCGACGTGCCGAGATACACCAGCCGCGTCGCGCCGCGTGCGATCGAGAATCCGGAGACGACGTCGACCTCGGTCGGCACCTCGTCGTACTCGCTCGTCGCGGGATCGAAGCGGTAGATGCGTACGTACGTGCCGTCCTGCGCTTTGACGTAGATCTTGCAGTCGGCGCGCGACCACGTGCCGTTGTCGATCGCCGGGTCGAAGTCGCGGCTGATCGGGCGCACGGACAGGCTCTCGCGATCGACGATGTACGCCTGGCCGTCGTAGTCGTTCGAGATCGTTCCCTTCGGCACGGTCGAGCCCTTGTCGCCGAACGCGTTCGGGCCGCCGAGGACGAGCAGCTCGCGGCCGTCCGGCGAGTACCTTGCGCTGCCGAGCCAGACGCCGGAGAACAGCTCGCGCAGGCCGAGCGTGTCGAGGTCGAGCTCCCAGATGGTCGATTGCGAGTACGGCCGGCGCTCGTAGGCGTGCTTCTTCGTGCCGAAGAGGAGGTGGCGACCGTCCGGACTGATATCGTGGAACGCGGTGGTCAACGGTCCGGCGGTCAAGCGGCGGCGCGTGCCATCCTCGGTGTTCACCTGCCACAGATGGCTGCGATCGCGGAATCCGGCCCAGCGGTCCGGCAGGCCGCGCATGCGCTGGACGCCCGCCTTGTCGTTCGCGTCCTTCTCGGCCGGCGTCTTGACCGAGTAGACGATGCTGCGACCGTCCGGCGCCCAACGGTGACCACCGAGATGCTCGACGCCGGTGACGACGCGCTCGACGGTGGCCGCGTCGAGATCGGCGATCCACAGCGTCGATCCCTTGTCGGCGCGGGTCGTGTAGCTGAAGCGACGACCGGTCGGCGCCCAGGCGAATCCTGACCACACCGAGTCGCCGCGCAGCGAGTGAAGGACGGCGCCATCGCGTACGCGGCGGATCTCGACCCAATCGTCGCGCTTCTTCGCGGTGACGTCCGGATCGCGGTAACGCAGCGCGACCAGTGAGCCGTCCGCCGAGATCGCGAGCGCGGCGATGCCGCGCTGATCGAGGAGATCGTCGACTGTCATCGTGCGCAGCGCATCGGTCGACACCGACAGCGGCTTCCTCGCGAGCTTCTTGTCGCGCCGCAGCTCGCCGCTGAGCGTCCATTGC
>CAYMRB010000613.1:1674-4695 GCA_964392615.1 uncultured Planctomycetia bacterium
CTCGCCGGCAGCGCGGACGAGTTGGACGACGACGAGGTGCTTGCCGGTCTCGAGGGGCAGCTCGCACTCCAGCGCGTCGGGCGGTGTCGGCTGCTTCTGCTTCTTCTGCTTCTTCTGCTTCTTCTGCTTCTTCTGCTTCTGCTTCTGCTTCTGCTTCTTCGCCGCCTTCTTCTTGTCGTCCGCATCCTTCGTCGCGGGCGCTTTGCGATCGGTGATCCTCTTGCCGTCGAGCCAGACGACGAGGAGCTGCTCGCTCCGCAGCGCCAGCTTGAGCTTTTCGAAGCGCGGCGTCTCGACGTACGTCGCGGCGAACGCGACCTCGGGAGTCGTCGGCTGCGCATCGGAGAGCGTCACGACGCCCTTGTCGACCGCGGCCTTCGACCAGCGCGTCATGACGCCCCGCGGCCAGCGGATCGCCGCGGTCTCGTCGACCTCGAGGCTCGCGACGTCGACGACGTCTTGCGCGAGCAGGTCGGCGACGCCGAGCTTCTTGGCGCCTTCGGCGTGAAACGCCGGCAGCGGGAACGCGACGGGCGTCGTCGTCAGCCAGTGATCGATGGTCTGGACGACCGGCTTGTCGTCGGCGCGCAGTGCGGGGCTGCCGACGAGCGCGAACAGGAATACGCAGGCAGGGAGACAGCGTGAGCGGATCACGTACAGGTTCTCCTCGTTCGGTGTTAGGGAGGCCGCACGCGGCGGCGGAGATCCCGGATTTTACGGGGCATTGGCGCACGAAGCAGCTACTTCCGTGTTCGCGAACGATTTGGGACGGCGGTGTCGCGCATTCGACCCACCCCGTAGAATCGGGGGTCCATGGCTTTCGAACACCCGACGCCCGGCGCCTTCGCGCCCGAGATCGCGCCGCCGAGCCTCTCCGTATCGGAGAGTGCGCCGCCTCTGCCGATGACCCGCGCCGAGATGCGCGCTCGCGGCTGGGATGAGGTCGACGTCGTCTTCGTGACCGGCGACGCGTACGTCGATCATCCGAGCTTCGCCGCCGCGATCCTCGGCCGCGTGCTCGAGGCGAACGGCCTCCGCGTCGGCATCGTCGCGCAGCCGCGATGGACGAACTGCGACGCGTGGAGGGAGTTCGGTCGCCCACGGCTCTTCTTCGCGGTGAGCGCGGGCAATATGGACTCGATGATCAACCACTACACCGCCAATCGAAAGGTGAGGAACGACGACGCGTACTCACCCGGCGGTCGGATCGGCCTGCGGCCCGATCGCGCGACGCTAGCGTACTGCCAGCGCGCTCGCGAGGCCTACAAGGGCGTTCCGGTGATCGCGGGCGGCGTCGAGGCGAGCCTGCGTCGGCTCGGGCACTACGACTATTGGAGCGACACGGTCCGGCGGTCGATCCTGCTCGACTCGAAGGCCGACCTCGTCGCGTTCGGCATGGGGGAGTCGGCGATCGTCGAGATCGCACGGCGTCTGGCGGCCGGCGAGGCGGTGCGGGATCTTCGCGACGTGCGCGGCGTGGCCTACGTGCTCGGCGCGAGCGAATCGCCGCCGGTGGGGGAGGGCGTCGCGACGCTGCCGTCGTTCGAGGAGATCCAGCGCGACCGCTACGCATTCGCCGAGGCGACGCGCTTGATCCACCTCGAGACGAATCCGTACAACGCGCGGCGTCTCGTGCAGCTCCACGGCGATCGGGCGGTCGTGTGCAATCCGCCGCGCCTGCCCGAGTCGCAGGCCGCGATGGATTTCTTCTACGGTCTGCCCTACACGCGAAAACCACATCCGAGCTACGACGAGCCGATTCCGGCATATGACGTCGTCAAGGACTCGGTGACGATCCTGCGCGGCTGCTTTGGCGGCTGTGCCTATTGCTCGATCACGACGCATCAGGGGCGCATCGTGCAGTCGCGCAGTCGGGAGTCCATCGTCGCGGAGGTGGCGGCGATGGGAACGGACGCCGAGTTCAAGGGCGTCGTCAGCGACATCGGCGGTCCGACCGCGAACATGTACTCGATGCGATGCCGCGAACCGGCCGTCGAGGCGATCTGCAAGCGGCTGTCGTGCGTCCACCCGAAGATCTGCCCGCTGCTCGAGACCGATCAAGGGCCGATCATCGACATCATGCGGCAGACGCGGGTGCAGAAGGGCGTGCGCAAGGTCTTCGTCGCGAGCGGCGTGCGCATGGATCTAGCGTGTCTCGACGACGAGTACATCGAGGAGCTGTCGGCGCATCACGTCGGCGGGCACTTGAAGGTCGCGCAGGAGCATTCGGACGCGACGACGCTCGAGCTCATGCGACGACACGGGCCGGAGGTCTTCGAGGCCTTCGATCGGCGCTTCCGAGACGCGTCGCGTCGCGCCGGCAAGGAGCAGTACCTCGTGCCGTACTTCATCGCGTCGCATCCGGGCAGCGACCTCGACGCGATGATCGACCTCGCGCTCTTCCTGAAGCGCGGCGGGTACCGGCCGGATCAGGTGCAGGACTTCATCCCGGCGCCGTTCGACATCGCGACGTGCATGTATCACACGGGCCTCGACCCGATGACGAAGAAGCCGGCGTACGCGGCGAAGAAGATGCTCGACCGCAAGGCGCAGCGCGCGCTGATGCAGTTCTTCAAGCCGGAGAACTGGTTCGAGGTGCGCAGGGCGTTGCTCGACGCGGGTCGCGGCGATCTGATCGGCGACGGCCCCGAGGCGCTGATTCCGAGTCGTCCGCCGCACGCGGCGATCGACGCGCGACGGGAGCGCGCCGAACGCGATGTGAAGCGTGGTGCGGGCCGTGGCAGCGCCGGCCGTGGGGGCACGCGAGGCTACCGGCCGCAACGACGGGGCGCGCGGCGGAGGAAGCGGGGGAGTTGACTCCCCGCGGGGAACTCGCTAGCTTGGTGATCGGCAGCAAGTCGCCTCGCACTTGTCGCGTGATTGCACGGACGAGAGCGAGACGCGCAGACTGAAAGGAGACCGCGGATGCGTCGATCCGTCCTCGCCGATGTGATCCTGTCGACAGCGCTCCTAGGAGCCCGTCCAGGAAAGGCGTTCGACGCGGCTGAGAGCTCTCCAGGG
>CAYMRB010000614.1:0-4693 GCA_964392615.1 uncultured Planctomycetia bacterium
CGCTTCGCCTGGGAAGGACGGCGGTGCTCGGAGTCGAGCAGCGCGGAGCCGCGACGGCGAGCCTGCTCGTCGCGCGCGTCGACGTCACCGCAGCGATCCAGAGCGTCGGCGCGGCAGACAACGCCTCGAGCGACGCACGATCCGAGACGAGCGATGCTCGAGAAGTCGTTCGCGAGACGCGCACGTATCCGGTCGCATCTCTGTTGACCCAGCCGGCTCATGGTGGCGGCGTTTCCGTGTCGAAGCTGGATCCGGCGTTCATCGCCTTCGACGACGATCAGGTCGTGGGGCACGGCACGGCCTGGATCGATGGGGAGCGCCTCGTGTCACTCATCCAAAAGCTGATCGCGCCCGACTCGTGGAGCAATACGCGCAACGCGCTCGAGATCGACGGCTCGCACATGGTCGTGCGGCAGACGCCCGAAGTCCTCGATCGCGTCGGCGCGTTTCTCGCCGACCTCGAGTCCCGAACCTCGCGGCTGCTGCGCGTCGACGTTGCCCTCGTGCCGATCGGCGCGCTCGACGCGGCCGCAGCGGACTGGCGCGACGCCGCGGCGCCCTGGCTCGCCGGCGCGATGTTCGATCGCGCTATCGTCGCCGCGGGCGACGGTGCCGTGCGTCTGGGCGGCCTCGCGCACGCCGGTGTGCCCTGTCACCTCGCGGCGGCGGATGTCGAGCGGCACGTCGTGGAGTCACACCTCTGTAGCACGGGCGTAGTACCTGTCCTGAATGCGGGCGTCGAGGACGTTCGGAGCGGGCTCTTCGGCGACGTGCGCCTCTTCCGCGCCGGCGCGTTGTTGCGCATCGACTTGGACGTGCGCCGTGCGGACGATGCCAGCGTCCGCGAGCGTCGATCGACTCCCACCGGCGACATCGAGCTGCTCGACCGCCACACGACGGGGCTGCGGACGTCGCTTCTGGCGCCGCCGGGCGGTACGACCGTCGCCGGGTACCTCGACGTCGACGTCTCTCGCGGCGACAGCGGGGCGGGATCGAAGCGTGCGCCGGTTCGCGTCGCCGTACTGGTGCGCGCGAGCGAAACCTCGGCGTCCGCAGCGTCACCGACGCGGACGGACGTGCCGCGCAGGGTCGACGCTTCCGCGCTCGGAGCGCCGCTGGCGGAAGCGTACTCCTTCGGGCGCTTCGACTGGAGCTGGCTGGTCGACGAGGAGCGGCCGATCTCGTTCGACGTGGCCGGCGAGGCGCCCGCACCCGCGCTGATCGACGAGGCCGAGCTCGCCGCGGCTCTCGCGGCCGTATCGCGCGAAGGGCGCTGGCTCGAGACCGAGGCCGTGCGCTTCGAGCCCGACGACGCTGCCGCTCGCCGCGTACGTGCGGTCGTCGATGAGCTGCTGCGCGAGCGAGCGCGCTTGCTGCGCGTCGACATTCGCCAGCTGTCGATCGATCGCGCCGAGCTCGCGCGCATCGGCGGCCTGGGGGCGCGTCTCGACGACGACGCGGCGCGGAGCCTCCGCGGCGAGTCCGTGTTCCACGTCGGGTTCACCGGCTTCGCGGGACTGCCGGTCGGCATCGACTCGTGGGCCACGCGCAGCTACGTCGCGGACGTCGAGCGCGTCTCGGGAGGTACGGGGCACATCATTATCGACGTCTCCGACGTGGCCGTCGACAGGCGCGGCGGCGGTGTCGTTCTCGACGTGCAGGCCGATCTCGTTCCGGGCACGCCGTGGGTTCAGCTGCGACTCGACGGTGCCGTTGCGACCCACCCGACCTTCGAGCGTCGTATCCGGGCGCGCTCCGACCAGATGGTCGACGCGGAGGCGGCGTCCGTCGGGAAGCGGGACGAGTGGATCGAGATCGATCTGCCCGAGCAACGGATCGAGCCGCTTCGACTCCTCGCGACCCTGCCGCTCGGCGGTTCGAGCGTGCTCAGCGCGGCATCGGATCCCGGGTCGCCGGCACGCGTGCGCGTGCTGGTCGTCGGCGTGCGCGAGGTCGCGGTGCCGTGGCCGGAGGGCGACCGCGAGTAGCAGGGCGTCGTGTTCGAGGGATCGCAGTTCCGGGCACTGCCGCATTGACGAGGGCGCGGGGGCGGCTGGTAGACTCTCGCCATGAACAAGGGACTGTATCTCGCAGCGGTTTACGGTGGTTTGCTCGGCGGTGGCGCACTCGCCGCGTTCGGAGCGACTCTGCTCGGCGAGCGCGAGGATGTCGGCGTCGTGGCGCTCGTTGTCGGCTGTGCGCTCATCGTGATCGTCCCGGCGGTCGCCATGGCGGTCCTCGCGTATCGCATGTGGTCCGCGTTGCCCGTTCGCGAGAGGAGCACGTCGCCGGGAGCGGCCGTCGGGCTCCTGTTCGTCCCGCTCTTCAATCTGTACTGGGTGTTCCGCGTCTACCCGGGCTTCGCGCGGGACTTCAATCGCTGCGCGGCGGCGCGGTCGGACGAGCTCTACCCGATCAGTCAAAGCCTGTTCACGGCGTTCGCCGTGCTCACGCTTCTCGGCGTGGTGCCGTTCGTCGGCTTTCTGGCGTCGCTGCTCAACCTCTTCCTCGTCGGCTTCGTGATCGGTACGGCCTGCGACGCCGTCAACCAGCTGCGCAGCGTGCCGGCGGATTCGACGTTCGACGCCGTCGAGCGCGAGCCGAGTCCAGCGCCGCGATCCGCTGTCGCGAGCGGGGAGCCGCACGTGTCCACCGGGGACGCCACGGATCGCGGCGTCGCGGTCCAGCTCGGCGAGCCGCACTTCACGGACAGCCTCAAGTGGAGGCTCGCCGCGACCTGGCTGTGGAATGTCGCTCTCCTCCTCGGCGGCGGCGCCCTCGCGGCCTGGAGCCTGACGCGCGACGGCATGGGGCCGGAATCCCTCGTCGAGAACCTGGTCCGGCAGTGGCTCCCGTTCGCGATCGCCGTGCCCGCGGTCGTGTTGATTCTGGCGCGCGGCGGGATCGATCTCTCCATCGGTGCGGTCGCCGCGTGTGCCGGAGTCGTCTTCGCATGGCTCGTCGGCGAGGGCGAGGTGCCGCCGCTCGTCGGGCTCTTTCTCACGCTCGGATTCTGCGGCGTCGTCGGCCTCCTGAACGCGGCGCTCGTCGGAGGCGGGCGGATTCACGGGGCGCTCGCGACGCTCGCGGTCGCGCTCGTCGTGCGCGGATTCGCGTTCGGCTCGAGCGGCGAGAGGCATCTGTACCTCGAGGATCTCCTGGATCCCGACGTCTTCGGCCCGCTCGGCTGGGTCGCGTTGGCCGTGCTCGCGGTTCCGGCGATGTTTCTCGCGCACACGCATTTCGCGCGCAGCACGATGTCGCGTGGCTGTCGCGAGAGTTGGGGGGCCCATCTGGTGTGGACGGCACCGGCCTACGTCGTCTCGAGCATCGCGGCGGGGGTGACCGGTCTCTGCTTCGCGTTCCACCTCGGCGTCGCCTCGCCCGTGAGCGGAGTCGATCTCGACCTCACGGTGCTCCTCGCCGCGGTGATCGGAGGCACCCGCCTCGGCGGTCGATGCGGCAGCGTGGTCGGCGGTCTGCTCGGAGCCGCATTTGTCGTGCTCCTGCGCCACAACCTGATCGTGGCGAGCGTCGACAGGAGCGCCGTGCTGATTGTCGAGGGGGTCGTTCTGATCGTCGCGCTCGTCCTCTCGCACGCCTTCGCCGCGGTGCTGAACGGGATGTACGCGGCCCGACATCCGAGAATCCGCAACGGGTCGTAGTCGAGCTGCGTTCTCCGCACAGAGCCCCCTCGCGAGTCGGGGCCTCGCGTGCCGATGTTTCGATAGCCCCGGTCGCCTCCGAGCGGTTACGATCATCGTCGCCCACCGAAGAGAGAGCGGAATCGAGGGAAACCCGGCCCATCGGGCTGCAAGCCGTCCGGCCATCGCACGCGCTGTCGGCAGCCCTTCGCGCCCATCGCGGCGAAGGATGGAAACCATGCGGAATCGCCTGGTGTGGTTACTGGTCTTTCTCGCTGCGCCGGTTCTGACCGCGCAGACGAGGCAGAAGACCGAACGCACGACCCGCGTCTACGACATCGCGTTTCTGACGCGCGCCGTGCCGCAGTACCATAGCGCGATGCGGCCGTCGGCCGGCTCGCTGCGGCTCGGCCCGACCGCGTCGGACATGGATCTCGGCGCGCCGATCGACTTCGGGGGAGAGCCCGATGACGACGCCATGGTCGAGTTCGCCCCGGACGACGCGCCCGCCGGCGTCGTCGTCTCGGCCGAGATCCTCGAAGCCCTGATCCGCCGCAACATCTCGGAGGACTCCTGGGCCAACGTCCGCAACTCGATCGACCTCGACGGAGAACGCCTCGTTGTCGTGCAGACGGACGACGTCCACGCGCGCATCGACGCCTTCCTCGCCGCGCTGCGCGCACGCCGCGCGAGCATGGTCGCGATCGAGGTCGTCGTCGTCCCGGCGAGCGTGCTCGGCACCGGTGTCGATGCAAGCGGCCCCTGGATCACCGACGAGCTCTTCGCACAGGCCGCGTCCGCCGCCGGCGAGCGCGCGACGTCCGTCGCGCTGACCGCATACAACGAGCAGACGACGAGCGGCCTCAGCGGCCACCTACGCAACACGGTCTTCGACGTCGAGGTCAACCAGACCGGTGTCATTCCAGTCGTCAACCCGGTCGTCCAGACGCTGCCGATCGGCGTCAGCCTCGAGGTGCGACCGACCGCGATCGCCGGCACCGACAGGTTCCGCGTCCGCCTCGACGTCACGCGTCTCGAAAAGGCCCGCG
>CAYMRB010000615.1:0-4659 GCA_964392615.1 uncultured Planctomycetia bacterium
GGTATTGGTGGCGACGATGAAGCCGGTTCCCACGACGCAGACGAGAGACAGCAGGGCGGCGACCACCGAGAGATTCCCGAACAGACTTCTCTGTCGCTTCGGGCTCTCGGTGGTCGCCGCGTCGTCGGTCATCTCTTCGCCGTCTTCAGCGTCACCAGCCGGTCCTCGGGCTTCTCCGTCAACACGAGTCCGCGGAACCGGAACTCCTGCGGTTTCTTGTTCGAGTGGATCTGCAGACCGATCGGCGACTTGCGCAGCAGCTCCGGCGCGTCGGTGAAGTCGAAGACGAGCTGGCCGTTCGCGACGAAGCGGATGCGGTTGCCGATGACGAGGATCTCGATGCGGTTCCAGTCGCCGACGCGCTCGACGCCTTCGGGGTGGAACTGCCCGGCGTGGCCCTTCGGGGCGATTCGATTGCGGCGGTAGGCGTCCCAGATGCCCCAGTCCTGACAGCACATCAGGAGCGGGCCCTTGAAGCCGAACGCGTTGCCCTTGTCGTCGAATTGCTCGCCGAGCGTCGCGATCGCGGAGTGCATCGGCGAGTGCTTGCGCGACTTCGTTTGCTTCACCTCGAGTAGCAATCGGAACTCGCGATAGGCCTTGTCGGTGAACAGGTACGTGCTCGTGTCGATCTTCTTCTTGTTGCGACCGACGATTGCGCCGTCCTCGACGGACCAGATCCCGGGCGCGCCCTTCCAACCGTCGAGGCTCTTGCCGTTGAAGAGCGCGACCGGCTTCTCCGACTTCGGGAGCTTCGCGAGCTGCTGCTCCATCCAGCTCGGGAGCGGCTCGTATCCCGGCGCCGGATCGCCATTGTCGGTCAGCTTGCCCGCGGACCACAGCAGGCCGCGCGTCACGGTGTCGAGGAAGACCTCGTCCTCGAACGTCACCTTGCCGTGGCCGAACGTCGTTCCGAACACGCGGGCCTTGCCGTACGTGCTGATCCAGAACCCGGCGTGCTCCTTGCCGTTGCGCTCGCTTTTCGCGATCGCCAGCGCCTTCGTGTGCGGCCACATCTTCTCGATGACGTACAGCTCGTCGCGCGGGCTCGTCCAGACGTCAGGGAAGTCCGCCATGATCGGATGGTCGGAAGCGACGTTCTTGACCGCGTATTCGGACTGGTGCTCATGGCGCCGGCTGGTGACGCCGAGCAGCTCGCGCCAATCGTCGATCTTAGCGGCGCGATACGTGTGCATGGCGCAGTGAATGACGACGGCGGGGGCGCCGGCCCGGTGCGCCTCCGTGATCTTGCGGACGTACTCCGGATCCTTCGTGTTCGCGAAGCACTCGTTGTGCACGACCACGTCGAACGGCTTCGCCCAGTCCGGATCGTTGTAGAGATCGATCGTGCCCTGTGTGCCCCTGCGCGGATCCAGCATCACGGTCCACTCGACATGCGCCCGCGCTTGCGACGCCGCGACGAGCTTCTCGGATTGGAACTTGTAGTCGTGGCAGCAGCCGCCCGTGATCAGGAGGGCGCGCAGCGGTGGCGGCTCGGCCGGCTCGGCCGGCTCGGCCCGCATGCTGGGGCTCAGCGCGAGGAGTGAGAGCAGCGTGAAGTGGAATCGTCGCGTCATCCGTGGGCCTCCCGGTTTCCGGGCGATGTTCGAGTAGTGAAGCTTCTTCCGGTTCCCCGTCGATATTCTCGGTGATTGCCGCGTCGGAATCCACGTACGCCTGGCGGTCGGCAATCCGAGCGTTCATCATGGGGCCCTTCGGCCGCTGCGAGCGCGTCGATACGAACACGAGGATGCTGACGAGCGAGAAAGAGGAACGGAATGGTCATGCAAAGTGAACGTACCGCCAAGCGCGGTCTTGTCCGTCTCATGGCGGCGCTTCTCTGCGCGGTGTTTGCGCTCGGCTCGGATCAGGCGCTTCGCGCTCAGGGTGACGATTCGAAGAAGGGCTCCGCTCCGATTCGCACCGCGCGCAAGCGCGAAAAGTTGGTGATTCCCGAGGTCGCGAGGGACGCGGTCATCGGCTTCGCGCTCTACACCGTCCAGGACGGCATCCTCAAGATGAGCGCGCAGCTCTACCCGTTGCGCGAGGACGAGCCGCACGAGGTCGAGCTCTGGATCGAGAGCGGCGGCGCCTGGAAGAAGGTCGCAGCCGCGAAGGTCGACCCGAAGGGCTGGCACGCGCTGTTCCGCGTCGAAGGGTGGGATCACGGCAAGGACCATCGCTATCGCGTGCAACACGCGGGCGGCGCGCGCTACGAAGGTCTCGTGCGCAAGGATCCCGTCGACAAGGACGAGATTGTCGTCGCGGCATTTACCGGTAACTCCAACGCCGACCGCGGTCCGCGAGCCGACCTCGTTCGCAACGTGAAGGCGCAGGACCCGGATCTGCTGTTCTTCTCGGGCGACCAGAGCTACGACCACACGCGGCACACCGCGGCGTGGCTCCTGTTCGGGCGTCAGTTCGGCGAGATCATCAAGGACCGTCCGACGATCGCGATTCCTGACGACCACGACGTCGGCCAGGGCAACTTGTGGGGCGAGGGGGGCAAGGTCGCGAAGCTGCGCGGCGGCGCGGACGGCGGATACACGATGCCGGCCGACTACGTCAATCTGGTGCAGCGGGCGCAGACGAGCCATCTACCGGACCCGTACGACCCGACGCCGATCCAGCAGGGGATCACCGTCTACTACACCGCGCTCGATGTCGGGGGCATAGGCTTCGCGATCATCGAGGACCGCAAGTGGAAGACCGGGCCGGCCGGATTGATTCCGAAGCAGGGGCCGCGTCCCGATCACATCAACAATCCGAGCTATGATCGCGCCACGGTCGACGTGCCCGAAGCTCGACTCCTCGGCAAGCGGCAGCTGAAGTTCTTGCGCGAGTGGGGCGAGGATTGGGACGGCATCGCGATGAAGGCCGTTCTGTCGCAGACGATCTTCGGTGGCGGCGCGCACATTCACGGCCGCCACAACTCGCGACTTCTCGCCGACCTCGACTCGAACGGCTGGCCGCAGTCCGGACGCGCGCGTGCGCTGCAGGAGATTCGCCGCTTCTTCGGCGTCCACATCGCCGGCGACCAGCACCTCGCGACCGTCATTCACCACGGCGTGCACGCGTGGGAGGACTCGATCTGGTCGTTTTGCGTGCCGTCGATCATCAACTACTACCGCCGCTGGTGGTGGCCGCTCGAGGAGCCGATGGAACACGATCCGGACAGCCCGCTGCCGTTTACCGGACGGTTCTACGACGGTCTCGGCAACAAGCTGGCCATGCACGCGTATGCGAACCCGAGCCAGGAGAACTACAACGCGGCGGGCCACGGAATCGTCCGCTTCAAGAAGTCGACCCGCGAGATCACGTTCGAGTGTTGGCCGCGGCACATCGACGTGACGAAGCCGAGTGCCGCGCAGTATCCCGGCTGGCCCGTCACCGTGCAGCAGGAGGAGAACTACGGGCGCCGCGCGATCGCGTACTTGCCGGAGATCGTCGTCGAGGGTGGGAAGGATCCCGTCGTGCAGATCGTCGACGAGTTCGACGGCGACGTCGTCTATACGCTGCGCATCCGCGGTACGAAGTGGCGACCGAAGGTTTTCCGCGAGGGCGCGTTCACCGTCCGCGTCCGCAAGGGAGACCGAGAGAAGGTCGTGAAGGGCGTGCAGTCCGTGGGCGAGGGAAGCCGGGACAAGCTGAAGATTTCGCTCTGACAGAACCGGAGACTGACATGACAGGAATGGACTCTACGAACGCCCCCGAGAACATCACGCGCCGCGACTTTGTCCGCAGCACGTCGATCGTTGCCGGCGCAGCGGCGATGGCCGGCATCGCGCCGGGGTTGGGCGTTCATGCGGCTGGCAGCGGCGAGATTCGCATCGCGCTGGTCGGCTGTGGCAAGCGCGGCACCGGCGCGGTCGAGCAGATCATGAACTCGCCTCACCCGACGCGGTTGGTCGCGATGGCCGACGCGTTTGCGGACAAGGTCGAGTCGAGTCTGCAGCGCCTGCAGAAACCGAAGAAGGGGAGGAAGGGCAAGAGAAAGAAGACGCCCGCGGGCAAGGGTACGGTCGACGTGCCGCCGGAGAGGATGTTCTCCGGCTTCGACGCGTATCGCAAGGCGATCGACGCCGGCGTCGACCTCGTCGTCCTCGCCACGCCGCCCGGATTCCGGCCGCCGCACCTCGCGTATGCGGTCGCGAAGAAGAAGCACGTGTTCATGGAGAAGCCGGTCGCGGTCGACGGCGCCGGCGTGCGGTCGGTCCTCGAGTCCACCGCGCTCGCGAAGAAGAACAACACGATGCTCGCGGTGGGGCTGCAGAGGCGCCACCAGCCGGACTATACGGAGACGATCGCCCGCCTGCAGGACGGCGCGATTGGAGACATCCTCTACGCACGAGCGTTTTGGAACAGCAGCGGTGTCTGGACTCGTACGCGCCAGCCGGAGCAGTCGGAGATGGAGTACCAGATGCGCAATTGGTACTACTTCGTTTGGCTGTGCGGAGACCACATCGTCGAGCAGCACATCCACAACCTCGACGTGATCAACTGGGTCAAGGGCGGCTTTCCCGTGAAGGCCAACGGCCAGGGCGGCCGCCAGGTCCGCACGGGCAAGGAGCACGGCGAGATCTTCGACCACCACTTCGTCGAGTACGAGTACGCGGACGGCTCGCGTCTCTACAGCCAGTGTCGCCACATCAAGGGCTG
>CAYMRB010000616.1:0-4593 GCA_964392615.1 uncultured Planctomycetia bacterium
GCCGCAATCCGCTGCACCACGAGCTGCCCGAGGGGCTTCTCGATCCGTGGCTGCGCACGGTCGCGTTCTTCAGCGGCGACGAGAAGATCGTCTCGTGTCACTACTACGCGACGCACCCGATGAGCTACTACGGTGACGGGCGCGTCTCGAGCGACTTCGCCGGTCTGGCGCGCAAGGCGCGGCAGAAGGACGAACCCGGCTGCTTGCACATGTATTTCACCGGGTGCGCGGGCAACATCGCGGCGGGGAAGTACAACGACGGGTCGAAGGAGCGTCGCGCGATCCTGACGCGTCGACTCTACGACGGCATCGTCGCGTCGGAAAAGGAGCTCGACCGCCGACCTGTCAAGAAGATCGGCTGGGGGACGACCGAGATCCTGCCGCCGTCGAATCCGCGGTTCGCGATCGACGCATTGCGCGCCGCGATCGGCAACCGCGACAACGCCGTCGTCGCGCGTAGCCGTCCGGCGTACACGCTTGCGTGGCTCGAGCGCGTTCGGCGCGGCGTGCCGCCGATCATCCTCAGCGCGCTGTCGCTCGACGACGTGCGATTGCTGCACCTGCCCGCCGAGTGCTTCATCGAGTACCAGCTCCGGGCGCAGCAGGCGGCGGCGGGCCGCTTCGTCGCGACGGCGGCCTACGGCGACGGGGGCCCGTGGTACATCCCGACGCGCGAAGCCTATCCGCAGGGCGGGTACGAGGTCAGCGTCGCGTTTTGCGATCCGGGGGTGGACGACGCGCTGACGCGGGGGATCACGTCGCTGGTGTGATCGAGTGACGGAGCGATCGTGCGCTGCGATGATGGAAGTCTCCCTCGACGACCTCCGGCATGTCGTCCACTACGCGCTTCACCTGCTGGCGCCGTTCGCGTTCGGGAAGCTGTTCTGGAAGGAGAACTGGTGGAAGGCCGGGCTCATCATGCTCGGCACCATGCTGATCGATCTCGACCATCTGCTGGCGGACCCCATCTTCGACCCCAACCGTTGCAGCATCGGGTTGCATCCCCTCCACACGCTGTGGGCGGGAATGGCCTACGCGGGGCTGCTCGCGATTCCTTCCTGGAAGTGGCGGGCTGTCGCGGTGGGGTGTCTGTGGCATCTGTGCACGGATGCCGTCGATTGTCTGCTCATCGGCCTCTGAGGCCGGCGACAGCTCTGTTGCAGTCTCGAGTTCGCTTCTACTCGGCGTCGGTACGAACTGCGAACTCTCCCGCACTGCACGTGAGCGAGAATCCCGCCGCACTGCGACGCACGGTCGTACGGCCCTGCCTCGACCCATCCTCGGCGAGGATCACGGCCTGCAGTCCCGGCGCGACACGCCACGGCAACGCGTTGGCGCGCCAGCGCACCTCGAGCTCCGGTTCCTCCGGCAGGGGCGTGACGACGAGTGCCTCCCCGTCGGCCTGCAGTCGACACGCGCCGGTCGTCGACACGCCGCCCGCGGAGACGACACCGGCGCTCTCGTTCCTGCTGCGCCGCGCGTTGACGTAGATCGCGTGCGGTGACCTGGACCACGTGACGACGCGCTCCTCTTGGCGCTCGATCGCCGCTTCGACGACGCCGTCGGACGTCGGGACGCGCGCGAAGAAGCCGAACGGCGGCAGCACATGCCCCGCGATCGTCCAGTCGGACTTGCCGCGGTTGACCCACACGTTCGCGTCGCCGCTCCACACGACGTGCTGACGGTGCAGGTCGTCGTCGGCGAACTCGACTCGATCGATCGTGCGCAGGGCGAGTGCGCGCATCAGGTCGTGGAGGAGCCAGTACTTCCGGACGACGTCGCGACCGAACGGGCGCGAGACCATCGCCGGGTGCCCGGTCAGCACCTCGGTCGCGATGTAGTCGTCGCTGTACATCCCGTGCTGCTTGCGGTCGAGGCCCGCGGCGTAGCGCGGCTCGTAGCCTGCACCGTGGAGGATGAAACGATCGTGGTACGCAGCGTCGAACCACGGCACGCGCTCGGCGTCCGCGCACTCGATCGGCCACACGGCCCAGGCATAGTAGCCTGCGGGACGCTTGTCGACGCGCAGGTGATTCGTCTGCGCGCCGTCGAGCCAGCCGATGAGCTGGTCGTGACCGCTCTCGGAGATCTGTGGCGCGCCGTCGAGAACGTCGCGGATCCACGCGAACGCCTCGCCCCATATCTGCCGCGCCTCGACTCGCGTGCCGAACCGTCCGTCCCGTGTCCACCACTCGTGGGGGCCGATCGACGACCAGACGTCGATGAAGTACGCCGTCGCGTCGCAACCCTTCTGAATCAGGCGGACGTTGCGCTCGAGCGGTGTTCGGACGCGGTCGGGACGCCAGCGGTAGGACTGCGCGTCGCGTCCTCGATTGAACCAGGCGCGCACGGGGCGTCCGTCGGCGTGGAACGCGACGTTGTCGAGCGAGAACTCGGGGGCGTCGGGGTACACGTCGATGTAGTTGTCGTGTGGCGCGAAGAGTACGTCGTGCTCGCGGCACAGCTTCGCCAGCCGTTGGAACTCGGCGAGCGTGCCGAAGCGCGGATTCGGCGGCCATATCTCCGGCAAGCGGTAGTCGTAGCCCCAGCGCTGCCAATTGTGCCAGACGACGACGGAGTCGGTGAGTCCGTAGCGGAACGCGCGCTGCAGGGCGTCTCCGCTCGGACCGTAGTGGCCGCCCCAGAGATCGAACACGAATCGACCGGCGAGTCGGGCGACACCGTCGCCCGCGCGTCGACCGCACTCGTCGCGCCAGACGCGGACCGCGTCCCAGACGCTGAGCGCGGGGATGACGATGCGCGTCTGCTCGTCCGGAGCGCGCAGCGAGCAGCGCCGCGCGCTCGAGTCGACCACGAGACGCTCGGAAGGAACGTTCGTGCCCTCGACGATCGCGAGCCCGCCGGCGAGCTCCGCGCCGACGAACGACGTGCTCATGCGGTGGCCGTCGAAGTGGAGGTCGAACGCGGCCGGCTTGTCGATGACGTTCCCCGCACCGGCGTACACGCGCTCGATCGGCTCGCTCCACTCGCCGAGCTGGATCGCGTCTATCCTGACGACGTGCCACGGCTGGGGACGCGGCGCGTTCTCTAGCGCGAATCGTGCGCGCAGCGCGCCGCGGGTCGTGCTCAGCTCGCCGATCAGATCGAACGTCCCCTCCGCGCCGCGGAAGCGATGGCGCAAGCGCAGGCCGCCGACGGCGGTCTCCTCCGAGACCTCGACGAGCGTCACCGTCGAGCGCCGGTCGGACAGCGCCTCGCCGCCGACCGTCACCTCGAAGCCGCGAAACAGCGCACGGCGCTCGCCGCTCGCGAGCTCGACGGCCGCATCGAGAAGTCCGCGACGGCCGGGCCAGCAGCGCACGGAGAAGCGCTCGCCACCGACCTCGATGGACGCCTCGAATCGCGGCGGTGCACCGGCCGGCTCCGCGCCGAGCGGTACGACCGGCGGCGGAAACGGCGCGGGGCGAGGCGCCTCGCCGGCGAGTACGGTCGGCTCGGCCCAGAAGCACTGATCGCAAGTCGTGTCGCGTTTCGGTCCCGGATGGGACTCGAGCTGCAGCCGGACGGTCGAGCCTGCGTGTGCCGAGAGGTCGACCGTGGCGTCCTGCCAGACCTTGCTGTCGGAGTGGCGCTCGAATAGCGTCTTGCCGAGCTCACCGGCCGGAGCATCGAACGGCGCGACGCGAACGCGAAACGTGACGCCATCGCTCGGCGGCTCACCGCGATCGGCATGGTGTTGTCGGATCGCGGTCGCGAACGCCAGACGGACGGAGCCGGCCGGGAGTCGAAGGGGGACTTCGGCGACGACCGTGCCGGCACGCCCCTCGTACCACGGCGGGTGCATGCTGAGCGTCTCGCGGCGCTGGCCGCCGAGCGTCTGCACGCCGCGTCCGACGTGGGTTCGCGTGCGTTCGTCGCTGCCGCTCCAGGCGACGGGCAGCGTTCGGGGCGACTCGCCGAAGACGCGCACGACAGTGCGCCGAAGCGGTGTGCGCCACAGAGCGACGGCGCCACCGGCGATCAGGTCGATCGGCTCCCATCGCAGCGCGCGGCGCGCGGGGGGCAGCGCGGGAAACCGCGCCTCGAAGATGTGCACGCACTTCGCGGTGAGAGTCTTCCCGTCGACCTCGAAGCGCGCCTCGACGTGCAGCGGGTAATGACAGGGCGGCGTGTTCGCGGTGGCCGTCGCGGTGAGATCGACCGTTCGCGATTTGCCCGCGGCGACGTCCAACGCGACAGCACCGACCGGTTCGAGTCGCCACGGATCGATCCCGCGTGCCCGCACCGTGACCTCGAGCTGCGACGCCCCGCGGTTCTCGACGACGAGGCGCGCGCGGATCGGTGTGCCTCGATCGTCGACGGTCGCCGGCGCCTCGACGCGCAGGCGGAGCGGGCCGACGGACGTCTCCGCGGGGTTGAAGGCCAGCGCCTGCGGCGGGGCGAGGCCGGTGAACGCGACGGCGATCGACAGGACGACGAGAAAGGGGGCGGCGGCGCGCGTGGCTTGCATCAGACGAGCTCCATCGGGGGAATGGACAGTCTGACACAGCAGCGACCGAATCGCGCGACTCGATCCACGGAGTCGGAGTCGGAGTCGGAGTCGGAGTCGGAGTCGGAGTCGGAGTCGGAGTC
>CAYMRB010000617.1:0-4580 GCA_964392615.1 uncultured Planctomycetia bacterium
AGTTGAAGTTCAGCGTGTAGATCGCATCGCCGACCTGGCCGATGACGTTGCCGTCACCGTTGCAGTCGCCGCGAGTGAACGGCCCGACTCCCACCGGCGGCGGGTCGTCATCGCACGAGACCGAGATCTCGACCTCGCCGAGCGACAGGACGGCCGCCTCGTCGGGGTTACCCTGCCCGCCGGAACCAGACAGATCGTCGTCGGGCTCGCGCACGATGCGGACGATCTGACCCACGACCGGTTCGCCGCCGAGATCGTCGAGCGTGACCTCGAGCATCGGCGGTCCTTCGGGGAACAGGCCGAGCTCGTTCTCGGGATTGAGCAGATCCGACTCCCAGAGGATTGCGCCGTCGACCTCGTCGAGGATCATCACGGTGATATCGCGCAGCCGCGATCCACAGCAGCTCGTGCGGTTGTGGATCGTCACCGACGTGACGCCGAGCGGCTCGCCGAGATCGGTCTGCCAGTAGATCGGCCGTTCTCCGGTGCCTACGGTGTGCATGAAGTTGTCGAGGTCGCCATCGAGCGCGAGATCGGGGGTGAAAGCACCGTTCGTCGACGACTGCGACGGCGTACCGCCCGGGAAGGCCGGGGCGTCGCAGGTCGCAGGGAAGATCGCGCCGTTGTTGACCATGATCGTCACGGCACCCGACGGCAGCGCGTCGTTCGGGATGAGCGCACTTGTCGCGTCCGCGGCGAGCTCCTCCACGAGCTCCCCGTCTGCGAGGACCCGGATCGGATCGCCACAGCCGCCGGGATTCGTCCAGCTGACTTCGATGCCCTCGCAATCGCGAGTGCAGTCCGCGATCTCGACGGGATCGCAGCTCTCGCCGCCGCAGACGTCGATGATGACCTCGACCTCGCCGAGCGACAGCACGTTCGCCTCGTCGTTGTTGCCCTGGCCGCCGGTTCCGGAGAGGTCGGGATCGGGCTCTCGAAGGATGCGGATGATCTGGCCCTCGACCGGGTCGCCCTCGAGCTCGTTGAGATCGACGATCAGGCTCGCCGGACCGAGCGGGAACACACCGAGTTCGTTCTCGGGGTTGAGGAGCTCGGACTCGAAGATCGGCGGATCGAGCGGATCCTCGAGAATCTGCACCGTGATATCGCGCAGGCGCGAACCGCAGCAGCTCGTGCGGTTGTGCAGCACGATCGCCTGGATCGGCAGGAAGTCGCCGAGGTCGAGCTCCCAGGAGGCGGCGTTGTCCCCGCCGAGCGTATGCGTGAAGTTGCCGAGGTTGCCGTCGATCGCGAGGTCCGGACTGAACCCGCCGAGCTGCGACGACTGCGTCGCGATGCCGCGCGGCGCGACGTTCCCGGCCGCTGCGACGAGGCAGACCGGAGCGCCGAGGCCGCCGTTGTCGACGCTGAGGGTCGCGCCGGCCGTGCCGACGATATCCTGCTCGAGCGTGTAGCTCGTCACGTCGGGGTCGACGGTGTCGACGACCTCGCCGTTGACGATGATCGCGATCTCCTCGATGCCGGAGCACGAGTCTTCCTGCTCGGGGTTCTCCCAGGTCAGCTCGACGGAGAGCTCACCTTCCTCGCCGCAGCTGTACTCGCACGGATCGAGGATGACCGGCGCGCAGATCTCGCAGTCCGGCGGCTCGATGCCCGCCGGATCGGTGCCGAGGAAGAACCACTCGTCGTTGCCGTCCTCGATCGTCAGCTGGGTCGCGGTATCGATGAGCCGCAGCGCACCTCCCCAGCCGCCGCCGCGCTCCCACACGCCGATGATCAGGCGGTGAACGCCGGGCTCGACGTCGACCGTTACCGTGTCCTGGCATAGCCCGGCCGTGCCGCGCCCGCGACAGATGTTGTTGTTCACGACGAGGTCGCAGTCCCACCACACCTGCAGGCCGTCGTCGCTGCGGGCGCAGATGTCGACCTGCGTCGGGTCGCCATCGAACTCGATGTACGTCGCGAGGAACGTGACGTGGTCATCGAGGTTGATGCCGATCGCGACGTCGGTGCCCATGTCTTGGTCGCCGTCGAACGGCGTGCCGTCGTCCCACGGTCGCCAGATCGGCAGATCGCCGCTTGCCGGCGCGCTGGGGTGGTACCCCGTCGTCACCGCGAGCTCGGGATCGTAGTCGACCTCATCGCCCTCTTCCGGGTACTGATCCTGGATGAACGAAGGCGCGATGTGGTTGCCGATGAGAAGCGCGCCGTCACCACCGCATCCGAACGGATAGGCGAACGGACCGAGAGCCAGGAATTGCTCGCCCGTGATCTCGCCGGAGATCGGATCGGTGGCTTGGCCACGCGCATCCGAGATCGGTAAGAACAGCGCCGCCAGCAAGACGACCGGAACGACGTACAGAAAACGTGAACGCATCGTTGGACCCTTCCCTTTCCACGAAACCGAAACAAACCCTCTGCCGAAGCCTATGGCACGCATAGCATCGGACAGCCCGAAATCGGCACACACCGCACACCCGCTGACGGTGGTGAACCTCCTTGGAACAGATAGGCCAGTAGGCCGATCCCGTCCGCGAGATCGATTCTACTATCTCCGTTGTGATCGAGAAGCATGATGTTCGCCGGATCGTCGACCGTGCCGTCACCGCACGGCAGCTCGGCGGGCGACCCGAGGAACAGGTACCTCAGCACCGTGACGGCGTCCGAGATATCGACTCTGCCGTCCTGGTTCGCGTTGCCGGGCCGCTGCAAGCCGTCGATGTCGCCCGTCTCGTCGATGCCGGGCGAGCCGAGCGCGAACTGGCTGGGCCGCCAGCTCGCACCGTCGCCCCAACTCTCGCGCTCCCCGTACGGATCGTCGATGACGAGCGACGGCCCGCCGCCGTCCGTGGCCGGGTGCCACGCGTCGTCATATTCGAAGTCGAGGATCGGCCCATCGCGTGGGCCGACGAGCGTGACGAACTCGCCGGAGTTGTCCAGCGCGCCCGCGTACTCTCCGGCCACGAGCATCGCGCCGATGTCGTATCGCGCTGCGAAGCCTAACAGACTGCGCACCACGACGACGATCTCTCCCGGCGCGAGGTGCGTGACCGCGCTGTCGGTGAAGTCGAACCGCACGGCGCCGTCGAGTCGCACGCCGGTGAGATCGAGCACCGTGCCGCCGATGTTCTGCAGCTCGACGAACTCGAAGTCGCCCTCGTCGAACGGTGACTCGGGGTCGATGACCACCGGGTGGTACATGATCTCGGTGATGCGAAGCGGCGTGTCGACCCAGAACGTCGCCTCGTTGAGCGCGCTCCACTCGCCGCCGTCCCACGTGCGGGCCATCACATGCGTAGTCTCGCTCAGCACGATGCCGCCGTCCGCGATGCGCCCGGTGTGGAGCTCGGGCAGGATGAGGAAGTCGCTGCTCGACGGCGAGCTGTTCAGGCCGTGAATCGCCAGCACGTTGCGGCCGGCGCGCAGCGCGTCGAGATACTCCGAGATGTCGAACGTCTCGAACACGACGGCTTCCGAGTCGCTGTGGCTCGACGTCGAACGCGAGTCCCACGCCAGCGTCGCCGGCGCGCTGGCCGACGCGACGCGCTCGCCGTTCAAGTACGCGACGAAGCCGTCGTCGTATTTCATCCGCAGTCTGAGGTAGGCGAGATCGTCGAGGCTCTCGACATCGAACTCGATCCGCATGTAGACGGTCGCGTTCTCGCCGGCGCTCGCGTCTTCGATATCGATGCCGATCAGATCCTCGTAGCCGCGCGACTGCTCGTATCCGACGCCCGTCGCGCCCGCGGTCCAGCTACCGTCGTTGAAGCCGGGGTCGATCCAGCTGGTCCCGAGCGAACCATCCGTCGGCACGAGCGCGCGCACGGCCGCGCCGGAAGCGACGAGCGTGATGCGCTCCGCGTCGCCGCCCTCCACCGCGCGGGGGTTCAACGTGCCGCCGATCTGGCGCGGGTCCGTGCCGTCGAGCGTGTAGTACGTCGTGCCGTCGCTGCCGGTGATGATGAGCGAGAAGCCCGGCTCGATGAACCCGCCGTGAACGTTGAACGACGGCGCCTCGATATCCGGATACAGCCCCGCGCTGCGGAATTGGTTCAGCACGACGCCCGTGCGCTGCGGCATGTAGGAGCTCAGCAGGCGCTCGAGCTCCGGCTCCCAGTGCTCGTCGCGCGTCAGCGGCGTGGAGTTGTGCTGATCGCCCCAGCGAGCCGACTCCGCGACGATCGCGCGATCGATGATCTCGGCGATGCGCACGAGCCGGGCAGCCGGACGGTTGCGCTCGGGGTGGTCCGGATCCCACTCGGGATTCGTCGGATCGACGTAGAACGCGCCGCCGTTGAAGAAGTGCTTGTGGAGGCGATCTCCGAACATCTGCCGGAACTCGGCGTTCGCACGGCAGTGGCCGTAGGGCTCGGCGACGCCGTTGTTGACGCCCACGCGGTTCGTGCCGAGGTCGGAGCGGATGCCCATCGACCACTCCGAGTCCCACATGTGGAACTTGAAGCCGGTGCCATCGACGCGGTCGCGGCTGGCCCAGTAGTTCTTGTGGGGCCAGTCGGTGTTGCCGACCCACAGGTTGGCGATCATGTAGTCGGCGAGATTGACGACGTCGAGGTACTGCAGCAGGTCCGGGTTGTCCGAGCCGTCGGGGTTCTTGCCCT
>CAYMRB010000618.1:0-4549 GCA_964392615.1 uncultured Planctomycetia bacterium
GCCATCGAGCCTGTTGGTGGCGACCACCTTGTATTCCCTTCCGGCCGCCAGGACATGGCACACCCCCTCGCGGCTACAGGTGTAGATCTTCCCGCTGACTTCGATCGGGGATGCCCTGTAGTTCCCGCCGAGACGGTTCTTCCAGCGGAGCTTCCCGGTCATCGCGTCGATGCAGCTCATGATTCCATTGTCATCGACAGCGTAGATCTCCTTGCCGACGAGCAGGGGAGACGGAACGTGGCCGATGCCGCTCGAGTTCATCCAGACGACCTGGTCGTCTGTGAGCTGCCCCTTGCCGGGACGAACAGCGAAGATCGCGAAGTGATCCTGGCTGATCGATCCGATGACGTAGAAGAGGCCATTGCCATAGGAGGGGCGGCCTACCTGCGAAAAACCGGTGTGAGGCATCCACCAGATCTCCTCGCCGGTTCTGAGGTCATAGGCAGCGACGTGGTCGGCGCCTGAGCTGACCAGCTGCGGAACGCCGTCGATGACCTTGGCGAGCGGGGTCGAGTAGGACATCTTTCCAATCGTGCGGGTAACTCTCTCCAGATGCTGTCGGTCCTGCTTCCACCGGACCCTGCCTGTGCGTTTGTCGAGCGCCGCAATGTACTGCACGTCGATGCCGTCACAGGTGAGGATCAACAGATCCTCGTAGAGGATCGGTGAGCTGCCGGCTCCCTGGATGACGTTGAAATCCAGCTCCGTGTTCTTCCAGACGACCTTGCCGGAGGTGTCGAGGCAGACCGTCCCGCGAGGCCCGAATGTCACATAGGCGTGCTTCCCGTCAAGGACCGGGGTCGGGGAGGCATAGCCGTTCTGGACATGGCGCGGACCGGCATCGGAGGGGGTCAAGACCTCGACATCGTAGAGGATCTTGCCGCTGGTCCTGTCGACGCAGATCGCGTGAAGCGAGAGCCCCTTTCTCTCCGCGCTGGTCAGCCAGACCTGGTTTCCCGAGATGACGGGAGAGGACCAGCCTTCGCCGGGAATCCTGGTTTTCCAGGCGATGTTGTCTGTCTCGCTCCAGCTCGTGGGCACCCCCTGGGCGCCCGAGTGTCCCTGCCCGTCCGGGCCGCGGAACTGCGGCCAGTCACCACCGGCCTCCACGAAGGGGACAACGTCCGCACGATCGACAGTCCCAACGTCCTTCCGACCGGCGTCAGGTGGCTCGATGCCGGGCCTGCCCGCCGAGCCCTGAGCCTCAGCCGCGCCTCCTTCGAAAAGCGCGCGCAGTTCATCGACGGTGAGAGCACGGTCATAGATCCGGACATCGTCGATGCGGCCACGAAAGTGCCTTCCCTTGTGCTGCGCATTCTCGCCGATGAGTACGGGGAAGTCGTTGACGCTGATCTTCCGTGTGGTCTTCTCCGAGGCGTCCAGCGTGCCGTCCACGAAGATACACGTCTTGGTCCCGTCGTGGACTCCGGCGACGTGATGCCAGCGACCGTCATCGACGGCCGTCTTCCCGTAGAGATCGCCGACCTCCTGGCGCGAGAGATCGGAGCAGGCCCACCCCACACAATTCGTATCATTCGCCCTGTGCAATCTCCAGGCGCGGTCCCCCTTGGTGACGATGGACTGCCACCTTCTCGTGAAGGAGTCGACTCTGATCCAGGCCGTTACCGTGATGCGGCCCGTGATGTCGAAGCGACTTTCGTCAGGAATCAACACATAGTCGTCTGCTCCGTCGAGGTCCAGCGCCCCACCGATTCTCCCCTTCGTCCATTTTGCGTCGCCTACGATCGTGCCGTGGCTGCCTTTACCCGAGGAATCGCGCGCGATCGTTCCCTTGCCGTCATCGAACGTCCAGTGGCCAACGAGGCCGCGGGTGACGTCGTAGGACTCGCCGCCGCCGGGCTTGGACTCGGATGGCACGGAGGAATCTGCCGGCCCCTGATCGGCAACGCCTGCAGCCTCACCAGTATCGAATCGAGCGCACACGTCCAGCATCACCGCGGCCAGGACTACGCTCGTCATGTTTTTCAGCACGCTTGTTCCTGTATCAGCTGCTCGCTTTTGTCGCTGTAAGCCTCACTCAGGGTACTCAGGCGGCTCACGGCACTCAATGGGCAGCCGATCGGCAGAATGGCTGACTCTCGTCGCGATGACGACCAGCTTCTTCGCGACGGGATCCGTGTCCTACCCGAGGGGCGACATACCGCCGGCCATCGAACGCGCTCCTTGAGAATTGTCGATTGACCGGCAGTTTCAAGGGCGCATCCTCGAGGGCAGGAGGGATTCATGCGCCAACGCCACTCAGCACCTCTCCACACCCCGTACTACTGCGAGGAGAATGTCTGGCATCTCTGCCAGCATACGTCGGTGGTCGGCGAGGAACGCCACGTGCTGTGGATGACGAATTCGCGACAGCGGTGCACTTTCCGCTTTCAGCGCGCCGCCGCACAGCCGGGCGCCGCCGTGGTCTGGGACTACCACACCGTCCTCATCTCGCGGACGGAGACGTGGATGGTCTGGGATCTCGACCACGTGCTCGGGTTTCCCGTGTCCCTTCGCGACTACCTCGATGCATCGTTCGGGCGCGTGCCCGCTCGCACCGAGAGATTCGCTTGTCGATTTCGCGTCATTCCCGCGGACGCGTACGTCGAGCGCTTCTCGTCCAACCGCTCGCACATGCTCCGCCCCGATGGCTCTTGGATGGCCCCGCCGCCCGAATGGCCCGTCATCGACCACGCGAATCCTGCGATCTTTCGCGAGCTTCTCGACACGTCGTCGAGCGTCCTGGCCCCGCTGATCACGCGCCAGGAGCTCGAGCGGCGCTTCTTCGGCGAGGAGGACCTGAACTGACGGTCCGTCTCAAAACCACGTTCGCGCGTCGTCCCAGAGCTCGGACTCTCGGACGGGCAGTCGGACGACGTGACCGAACGGGCACGCGAACGAGTCGTCGTTCGTGAGCACCCAGAGGACCGGAACGGACTGCGAGCGCTCGGGCCAGCGGCCTTTGCCATCGGTGAAGTAGACGATTCCGCTATGCACGCTCTCTCGGTCTCGGTGATCGAAGACGGGGCGGAAGTCGGTGTCGCCGCCGCCGAGGAGTCGACGAATCGGATGCTTCAAGAAGTACGCGCGGTGCACGTCCGAGTCACACTCGGCGATCGTCACGCGCGTGTGCAGCGCCAGGCGATCGACCTGGCGCAGAAAGCAGGAGTCGCGAAGGTGCGAGACGAACCAATCCGGCCAGGAGCTCATCGCTCGAAGCTCGCGTTCTGTCCGAGACCTCGCGGCGTGAGAGCCTTGTCGAGCTGCGTGGAAAGGTCTGGCCCGATGAGCTCGCGCAGCCGGCCCAGTGAATCGTGGAGGCCCGCAACACGCTCGACGGAGAAGTTGTCGATGGTGACCGACGAGAGGGCGCGCGTGACGCAGCGCATCACGACGCGAAGTCGGTGCTCGAGGCCGGTCTCGAGCCATTCGCCCAAGACCGCCGGCGGGGAGGCGCGCTCGTCGATCGGTGCGCGCAGAAACGTCGCGACGTCGTCGTCGAGCGCTGCCAAGAGAATCTCCGCAGCTGGCGATCTCGCGAGCGTATCGAGGCACTGCTGACGAATGTCGCCCGGAAGAGTGGCCGTCACGCCTTCGAGCGTCTCGATGCAGGCATCGCCTCGCTCGGCGGCTTGCCTCAGCTCGTCGCTCGAGAAGAGCCAGCGGATTCGGCTCCCCATCGCGTGGAGAGCGTCCGTGCGGATCTCCTTCGCGAGCGCGCCCTGCACGAGCTCGCTGATCCGACTCGCAGAGTTCGTGCTCAGTAGTAGGTCGAGGTCGATCGTCGGTCCTTCGGGCGCTTCGACGACGGCGCGCGCGACGACGACCGACCATGCTGGCGGAAGGTAGCCGCACAGGAACGACTCGAGGAGCGACGCATCGCGAAGCTCCTCGGGCGAAAGAACGTGGAGGAGGTCCGAGACGTACGCCCACGACCGTGGAGGCGCTTGATCGAGCGCGTCTTCGTACGTCTCGACGACGCCGCGAACGATCGGGTGCACGTTCGCCTTCACGGCCCAGTCGAGCCAGGCCGAGCGTTCCGCGCGAACGGTGAGCTGCAAGAAGCGCGAGCGCATGGCCGGGTCGAGCTCGTTGACCTGATAGTCGCCGTCGTCGGGGTTGATCGCCGCGACGCAGAACCAGCCGGCCGGCAGCGTGTAGTCGTGCAGCCGGCGAGCCGACAAGAGCTGCAAGGCGGGCTGCATGACGGGGATTTCGGCGCGATTGAGCTCCTCGAGCATCAACACTCCACTCCCGTGCGTCGGAAGCTCGCTCGGCGCCGCGTAGTGCGTCCTTCCGTCGCGTATGATCGGAAGGCCGATGAGATCCGGGGGCTCGAGCAAGCTCAGATCCAGGACGACGAAATCGATGCCCGCGCGCGACGCGAACTGCTCGACAACCTCACTCTTCCCGATGCCCGTCGGGCCCTCGAGCAGGACGTTTCTGCGGGCGCGGTAAGCGACGTCGAGAACGTCCATCACACGGCAGCCGATCGCTAAGTGCCGTCGGTCAGAAGTTTTCGTGCAAATCCCTAAAGTTCCGAGAACGC